>NZ_AHAM01000210.1 GCF_000236565.1 Mesorhizobium alhagi CCNWXJ12-2
CGGCCGGTCTACGAGGCGGTCGCCGCCGCCCTCGCCGAGCGCTTCTCGAAGCTGGTCGCCGGTCCGCACGACGCCGATCTCGATCTCGGCGCGCTGATCAATCCCAAACAAAAGAGCCAGGTTGCCGGCATGGTCGCGGCGGCCGAAGAGTCGGGCGTTCCGGTTCTCGCCAAAGGTTCGGTGCACCCGGATGCGCCGTCCGGCGGCTACTACCACGCGCCGGTGCTGTTCGGTTCGGTCGATCCCGAAGCCGCCATCGCGCGTCAGGAGGTTTTCGGGCCGGTGCTGACGCTGTTCCCGTTCGAGGGCGAGGACGAGGCGGTTCGCCTCGCCAACGGCACCGATTTCGGCCTGGTCGCCGGTATCTGGACCAGGGACGGCGGCCGTCAGCACCGCGTTGCCAAGCGGGTGCGCGCCGGCCAGGTCTTCGTCAACGGCTATGGCGCGGGTGGCGGCATCGAACTGCCCTTCGGCGGCTTCAAGAAATCCGGTCACGGCCGAGAAAAGGGCTTCGAGGCGCTGTACGACATGAGCGCGACGAAGACGATTGTGTTCAACCATGGGTGAATGTCGAAGCACCCCCTCACCGGTTTGCGAAGCAAACCACCTCTCCCCCGGGCCGGGGGAGAGGTGGCCCGAAGGGCCGGTGAGGGGGTGCTTTTCGTTCGCAAACATTTCGAGGGATCATGAACCGTCTCAAGGACAAGGTCGCCATCATCACCGGCGCTGCATCGGGATTCGGCGAGGGCATGGCGAAGCGCTTCGCCGAGGAGGGCGCGAAAGTCGTCGTTGCCGATTTGAACGCCAAGGGCGCGGAGCGCGTCGCGACCGACATCGGCGCTTCGGCCATCGCGGTGACCACCGACGTTTCGCTGCAATCGGAATTCGACCTGATGGTAGAGGCGGCGATGACCGCCTTCGGCCGCATCGACATCATGGTCAACAATGCCGGCTACACGCATCGGAACGGCGACATGCTGGCGGTCGAGGAAGACGTTTTCGACCTGATCACCGCCGTCAACATGAAGGCGATCTACCACTCCGCCCGCGCTGTCGTGCCGATCATGGAAGCGCAGGGCGGCGGCGTCATCCTTACTACCGCCTCGACCGCAGGCCTCAGGCCGCGCCCGGGACTGACCTGGTACAACGCCTCCAAAGGCTGGGCGATCACCGCGACCAAATCGATGGCGGTCGAACTCGCGCCGAAGAACATCCGCGTCAACTGCCTCTGCCCGGTGGCGGGCGAGACCGGCATGCTGGCACAGTTCATGGGCGAGGACACGCCTGAACTGCGCGCGAAATTCCGCGCCTCGATACCACTCGGCCGGCTGTCGACGCCGCTCGACATCGCCAATGCCGCGCTGTACCTCGTCTCCGACGAGGCAGCTTTCATCACGGGCGTGGCGCTGGAGGTCGATGGCGGGCGCTGCATCTGAGGCAGGTTCGTCACACCCGGATTGCAACGCAAGTCTAGATTGCTCTCGTGCCTCGACGGTGCGCAAGCTTCGCCTCCACCCAAGCAGAAGGAAGAAAGACCGTGAGCAAGATCGTCACCCGCGACGGCGTTGAAATCTATTACAAGGACTGGGGCAAGGGGCAGCCCGTCGTTCTCAGCCACGGCTGGCCGCTCAGCGCCGACAGCTGGGAATCGCAGGCGCTGCATCTTGCCTCCAACGGTTTTCGCGTGATCGCCCACGACCGGCGCGGCCATGGCCGCTCCAGCCAGCCGTGGGACGGCAACGACATGGATCACTATGCCGACGATCTGGCGGATCTCATCGAGGCGCTGGACCTCCGGGACATCTTCCTGGTCGGCTTTTCCACCGGCGGCGGCGAGATCACCCGCTATATCGGCCGCCACGGGACCGGCCGTGTCGCCAAGGCGGGGCTGATCTCCGCTGTGCCGCCGCTGATGGCCAGGACCGAAGCCAATCCCGAAGGGCTGCCGATCGACGTGTTCGACGGCTTGCGCGCGGCTTCGATCGCCGATCGGTCGAAGCTCTACCGCGATCTCGCCAGCGGCCCGTTCTTCGGCTTTAACCGTCCGGGCGCGACCGCCTCGCAGGGCATGATCGACGCCTTCTGGCTGCAGGGCATGATGGCCGGCCACAAGAACGCCTATGATTCCATCAAGGCGTTTTCGGAGACCGACTTCACCGAGGACCTGAAGAAGTTCGACGTGCCGACGCTGATCGTCCACGGCGACGACGACCAGATCGTGCCGATCGGCCGCTCCGCCCACGCCGCCGCCAAGCTGGTCGCGAATGCGACTCTGAAGGTCTATCCCGGCGCGCCGCACGGGCTCGGGGACACGCACAAGCAGCAGCTCAACGACGACCTGCTGGCTTTCGCCAGGGGGTGATGAGGCGGGCGGCTGCCTCCTTCCCCTCAAGGGGGAGGGGGTCGTCAGCGCCGGTACTTCATCCATATGCAATAGCCCTGCCCGCCGAGGGGATTGAGAGGCGTGTCTCATCATCGCCACGCCCGGTTCTCACCGTCTGGCCTTTGTTAAAGAACGCCTCCCTTTGTAGGGAGCTAGTGGGAAGCGGGGCGCGAGGCCAACGCCTTCCTAATTTTTATACGTGGCGCGAACTCCGCGCCCCGCCGGTTGATTTTTCAGCCCCCCGTTTCCCAGCCTGCGGACCTGCCGGCCCATGCCCGATAGAACTCGCGCCACCCTGACCGCTGCTCTTCCTGTAATCGAAATTATTTTATCCACGCCCTTCCCGCTCGCGCGATAATCCCTGCGCCTTGTGTTCTGATGGAGGAGGCGGCGATGGACTGGAATGCTGCGATCGAGCGAAACCGCGAAGCTCTGAAACGCGTCTTGGCTATGCTCGTCGCCATGGCGGGGCTGGGTCCGCGGGGACAGTTTGCTTTCTCTCCGCAGGAAGGCGCGGCCGTTTCAAGGCTGGTGCGGGCGCAAGAAAGTAAACTGTCCCTGCCGCGCCATCTCCACCGCGCCGTTCTCCGCCTGCTGCGTCCTGCCGAAGCCGCCGCGCGGCGGCTGGTCATCGTGATGGCGCGAGGACTTGTCGTAAAACTGCCCCCTGCGCGCCCGCGCCAGCCGCAGCCAAGGTCCACGATCCTGCACGACAGGCTCGGCACCGGCATTCTGATGCCGCGCGGCTTTCGGCCCGAAGCCGGCCCTCGTCCGCCCGCTCGGCGTACATTCTCCCTTCCCCTTCTCGATCCACTGCCCCGTTGGCGGACTTCCCGCCGGCCGGCGGCGAGCGGGATTCCCCGCATCTCCTTTCCCGGCATCATTGCTCCGCATTCCGTTGCGGTCCGACAACCGCCTTCGCCCGACGATCCGGTCGACGCTGCGCGTCTTGCGCTGCGCCTCGACGCGCTCGGCTCGGCACTCGACGATTTGCCGGGCCAGGCGCGGCGCTTTGCCCGCTGGCGGGCGCGCCGCGACGCCGTGGGCGCGCAAGACAAGAACCGCGACGCAGCGTGTGCGCAAGACCGGCAAGGTCGTAGTACAGGCCGAACCCGCCGCCTGTGGCCCTTGCGCCCCGGCCGCCCGCCGGGCGGCCGCCAAAGGGCTGTCCATGAGGTCCACGAGGTTCTGAGGGACCTGCAATGGTTCGCCGTCAAGGCCCTGGAGCGTGCTGACACGTCATGACCTCGCGACCGCTCGTCGGACGCAGGGAGGAAGGAATCAATGGCCGGATGCAAAAAATGCAGGCGCGGCAAGGATGAAGCGCGCTCTAAATCCGGTCCCTCAGCGCGAACCAGTTGAGGGCGAGGAAGAGCAGCGGGGCGCGGAGGCGGCGGCCGCCGGGGAAGGGCGGGATATTCAGCTCCTCGAACAGCTTCAGGCGGTCGCGGTTGCCGGCCACCGTCTCGGCGTAGAGCTTGCCGACGAAATTGGACAGCATGACGCCGTGGCCGGAATAGCCGCCGGCAGAAATCACCCCCGGCATGACCTCGCGGACGAACGGCTTGCGCGGCACGGTGATGCCGACATAGCCGCCCCAGCCATGCGTGATCTCTATGTCCTTAAGCGCCGGATAGATCTCGGCGATCTGGCGGCGGATGTGGATGTGGATGTCCTTGGGGTCGTGGACCGTGTAGATTTCGCGCCCGCCGAACAGCAGCCGGTTGTCGCGCGTCTTGCGGAAATAGCGCACCACGAAACGGGAGTCGTCGACGGATTCGCCGCCCGGAAGCACCGGGCTGTCGGATGGCAGCGGTACGGTCGCGCCGATGAACGAACCGATCGGCATGATATGCGAGGCGCTGACCGGTTCGAGTTCGCCGCCATAGGCATTGACTGCGACCAGGCATTTTTCGGCGGTGATCGCGCCGGTCGGTGTGGTCACGCGGATTTTGCCGCCGGTGGAGGACAGGCTCGTGGAACGCGTATTCTCGAAAAGCCGCGCGCCGGCTTTGGCCGCAACCCGCGCCGTGCCGACGACCAGCTTCAGCGGGTGGATGTGGCCGGGGCCGGTGTCGCGTATGCCGCCATAATAATGGGTCGAGCCCAGGCGCTCGGCGGTCTCGGCGGCGTCCATGAAACTCATGTGCGGATAGCCGGCCTTTTCGCGCATGTAATCGGCGTAGCGGCGGTAGTCGTCGACATAGCGCTTCTTGTGCGCGACCGAGATCTGCCCCGGCATGAAGTCGATGTCGATGGCGTTGACGCGGGCGAATTCGAGCAGATGCGCCTTCGCCTCCTCGGCAAGATCGAACAGCGCCTTGGCCCGCGTCCAGCCATAAGCGGCCTCCAACTCGTCCAGCGAGCCGCGCTGGCCGGTGCCGAGCTGGCCGCCATTGCGCCCCGACGCGCCGTCGCCGAAGCGGTTGGCGTCGATCAGCACGACATCGACGCCGGATTTGGCGAGATGCGCCGCGGCTGAAAGCCCGGTGAAGCCGCCGCCGATGATGACGACATCGGCCTGAGCATCGCCGTCGAGGGCGGGGTATTCAGGTCTTGGCCCAGCGGTATCTTCATACCAGGAGCGGCCGGGGGAAATCGGAGATTGGTAGGTCAATGAAGCCTCCTGACCTTCTCCCCTTGTGGGAGAAGGTGGCCGAGCGAAGCGAGGTCGGATGAGGGGTGCTGGGCGGATTGCCGACTCTTCATTTTTCCAACACCCTTCATCCGTCTCGGCGCTGCGCGCCGATCCACCTTCTCCCACAAGGGGAGAAGGCAGGCGCGCCCAATCGCCCTAAACATTCAACAGCAGATATTCCCGCTCCCACGGGCTGATGACCTCCATGAAGGTCTCGAATTCCGCCCGCTTGATCGCCGCATAGGTGGCGGCGAAGGACTGGCCCAGCAGGTCCTTAAGGTCCTCGTCGGCCTCGAACAGGTCGACGGCTTCGAGCAGGCTGCGCGGCAGGTCGATCTCGTCCTCGTTTGCGGTGGTAAGCACCGCTGTGTCGGGCGCGATCTGCTTCGACATTCCGATCAGCCCGCAGGCCAGCGAGGCGGCGAGCGCCAGATAGGGATTGGCGTCGGAGGAAGGGATGCGGTTTTCGAGCCGGCGGCCGGCCGGATCGGAGCGGGGCACGCGGAAGGCGACCGTGCGGTTGTCGTAGCCCCATTTGGTGTTGACCGGCGCGGAGGCGGCCTGCGTCAGCCGTCGGTAGGAATTGACGTAGGGCGCAAACATCACCAGCGCGTTCGGCACATGCTTCTGCATGCCGCCGATGAAGTGGCCGAAGGCTTCCGTCTCGCCGCCATCCGCGTCCGAAAAGACGTTGCGGCCGGTCTTCTTGTCGATGATCGACTGGTGGATGTGCATGGCTGAGCCGGGCTGGCCCTGGATGGGCTTGGCCATGAAGGTGGCGTAGGTCTCGTGCTTCAGCGCCGCCTCGCGGATGGTGCGCTTGAACAGGAACACCTGGTCGGCGAGCTCGACCGGATCGCCGTGACGCAGGTTGATCTCGAGCTGGCCGGCGCCCTCCTCGTGGATCAGCGTGTCGATCTCCAGGCCCTGGCTTTCGGAGAAATGGTAGATGTCGTCGATCAGCTCGTCGAACTCGTTGACGCCGGCGATGGAATAGCCCGCCCCGCCTCCGATGGGGCGGCCGGAGCGCCCGACTGGCGGCGTCAGCGGATAGTCGGGATCGGGGTTCTTGCGCACGAGATAGAACTCGATCTCGGGCGCCACCACCGGCCTCAGGCCGCGCTTCTCATAGGCGGCGACCACGCGCTTCAGCACGTTGCGCGGCGTGAACTCGACGGAGCGGCCGTCCTGGTGGACGAGATCGCAGATGACCTGCGCGGTCGGGTCGCTCTCCCACGGCACCACGGACAGCGTCGAAAGGTCCGGCATCAGCTTGAGGTCGCCGTCATCCTCCGGATAGGAGAAACCATTGCTGTTTTCGGGATAGCCGCCCGAAATCGTCATCATGAACACCGCAGAAGGCAGCGCCAGGGAGGTATTAGAGGTGAACTTCTTGGACGGCATCATCTTGCCGCGGGCGACGCCGGCCTGGTCAGGGGTGATGCACTCTATGTCTTCGATGCCGCGCCATTCCAGCCACTCGCGGGCTTCCTTCCAGTTCTTCACGCCGCGCAGATTTTTCACGAATGCGGGCGTGCGGGCGCGTCCCCCGCGGCTCGACGGGCGGACTTCCTTCTTTGCAGGCGGCATCAATCACCAGATTGTGGTTGCGGATTTTGTCACTATAGCCGGGCCGCAACGCGGAAAGGAAGGGGCTACTGGCGCGCGCGCTCAAGCAGGCGGTCGATGACCGGCTGCAGCAATTCGGTGGTGATCGGCTTGGCGACCACCGCATCGACGCCGGCGAGTGGCGCCGGATCGGCCTCGCAATGCGATTTCGTTGCCAGCAGGATGACCGAGGGCGCGTCGTGGCGGCACACGCTGCGCAGCGAGGCAAGCCACGCCATCAGGCCCTCGCAATCCCTGTTGTCGGCGCCGCCGTCGAGAATGACGGTACCGGGAAATACCGAGCGCAGCATTTTTGCCGCCGCTTCCGGCGTTTCGGAAATCGGCTTGAGCCCTGACTTTTCAATAATCTTCGACACGACTACCCGGTTTACCGGCGACCGTCCGACGACGAGAACGCGGGAAAAATCCGGCTCCAAAGGAGCGCCAAGGGGGACAGCGTTCGTGAACCGGCCGCTTGCCGGTTCGTGGCCTGATTTGGTCATGCTGGGAAAGCCGATCGTTCAAGCGCTCAATTTACGGTTGCGTGGCGGGAACATAACCGGCATTACGCATACGTCAAGCTCAAAGTCGGCGAAAATCTTTCGGGAATGAAGAAACGAGGGCAGCCAGGTCTTCAACTTGTGAAGATCGGGCTGCCCTTTTCGTCGGGAACGAACCTGACCGGAGAGTATTGATATCCGGATAGGTTGTATTTTAGTCGCTTTGTCTGGACTGCGTGACGATCACCGGGATCAGCAGATCGCCCCAATTGCCATTGCCGCTGTGGTGGCGCGCCGAGCGGACCAGTTCGACTGAGACGCCGGCTTCCACCGCCTTCATCACCGACTGGTTGAGCCGGTGCAGGTCGTTGGCCAGCATCCGGATTGTCGCCTGCTGGTCGGAGTTCATGGCCGACGACTGCTCCTCGGCTCTTTCCTTGACGCGACTGATCGATGCCATCGAGATTCTCCTTCGTGGCTGTTCTGCCCTTTCGGGCGTCGGTTGATGCCGGCCCTTATTCCGCCGCCGGCTTGAACTGGTCGTGCTCGGTCGATTCCTTCATCGCCGTGGTCGAGGACTGGCCGCCGGTGATCGCCATCGAGACGGCGTCGAAATAGCCGGTGCCGACCTCGCGCTGGTGCTTGGTGGCAGTGTAGCCGTTCACTTCCGATGCGAACTCCGCCTCCTGCAGCTCCGAATAGGCGGCCATTTGTCGATCGCGATAACCCCGCGCGAGCTCGAACATGCCGTGGTTCAGCTGGTGGAAGCCGGCCAGCGTGATGAACTGGAATTTGTAGCCCATGGCGCCGAGCTCGCGCTGGAATTTGGCGATCGTGGCGTCGTCCAGGTGCTTTTTCCAGTTGAACGATGGCGAGCAATTGTAGGCGAGCAGCTTGTCGGGATGATGCTTGCGCACGCCCTCGGCAAACTTCTTCGCCTGCGCCAGATCCGGCTTGGAGGTCTCGCACCAGATCAGGTCGGCATGCGAGGCGTAAGCGACGGCGCGCGCAATGCACGGCTCGAAGCCGTTCTTGACCTGATAGAAGCCCTCGACGGTGCGGCCCGCGCTATAGTCGACGAAGGGCTGGTCGCGCTCGTCGACGTCGGAGGTGAGCAGCTTGGCGGCCTCCGCGTCGGTGCGGGCGATAACCAGCGTCGGCGTGCCCATCACGTCGGCGGCGAGCCGCGCGGCATTGAGGTTGCGGATGTGCGCGGCGGTCGGGATCAACACCTTTCCGCCGAGATGGCCGCACTTCTTTTCCGACGCGAGCTGGTCTTCGTAGTGGACGCCGGCGGCGCCCGCCTCGATGAAGGCCTTCATGATCTCGAAGGCGTTGAGCGGACCGCCGAAGCCGGCTTCGGCGTCGGCGACGATCGGCGCGAACCAGGTGTCGACCGAGAGGCCGTTGCCTTCCGAGGTCTCGATCTGGTCGGCGCGCTGCAGCGTCTTGTTGATGCGCTTGGCGAGTTCCGGTGCGGCATTGGCCGGATAGAGCGACTGGTCGGGATACATGGCGGACGCGGTGTTGGCGTCGGCGGCGACCTGCCAGCCCGACAGGTAGATCGCCTTCAGGCCGGCGCGGACCTGTTGCATGGCCTGATTTCCAGTCATCGCGCCGAGCGCGTTGACGAAGCCCTCCTCATGGATGAGCTTCCAAAGCCGGTTGGCACCCATTTCGGCGAGGCTGTACCTGATCTGGACCGAGCCGCGCAGCCGCGTGACTGCCTCCGGCGTGTAGGGGCGTTCGATGCCGTCGAAGCGGCCTTCCGGCGCGGAGGGGACGAGGTTGTAAAAATCAGTCATAGATCGGCTCCAGGAGATCGGTTTGCCAGGCGACCTTCTTTACGGAAGGCACGTTGGTGTATGACTTCATTTACATTGCAGTGCGGGAGAAACGAGGAAAATCGCCAATGTGAGCAGGAAATAAGGGAAAACCTGTGTTGTGTTTGACTGGAGGCGAGTGTAAATTTGTAAAGAATGTAAATTTCGGCAAGGCTTCGAACTTCCTCGTTGTAAGTAATTCGTGTCAAAGCAGCAAAATGGCCGACCAAAAGATCTTCGCCGGGCCGCGCATCCGCCGCATCCGCAATGCCAAGGGCCTGACGCAGACGGCGATGGCCGAGGGGCTGGGCATCTCGCCCTCTTACCTGAACCTCATCGAGCGCAACCAGCGGCCGCTGACGGTTCAGCTCATCCTTAAACTGGCATCCGTCTACAAGGTCGAACCGGAAGAGTTGCAGGGCGAGGCGCGCGGCTCGATCGCGGCGCTGCGCGAAGTCTTCGCCGACCCGCTGCTTGCCGGCGAATTGCCGGGCGACCAGGAACTGATCGAGGTCGCCGAGGCCGCGCCGAACGCGGCGGCGGCGATGATAAAGCTGTTTCGGGCCTATCGCGAACAGGCCGAAAGGCTGTCGGATCTTTCCGAACTTCTCGCGCGCGAGGGCAGGGCCACAGCTCTGCTAGGCACCAGGCTGCCCTTCGACGAGGTGCGCGAGATTTTCGAGCGCCGCCCGAACCATTTTCAGGCGATTGAGGAAGAAGCGGAGGCGTTTACGGCGCTGCTCGACCCGGGCGACGATCTGTTCGGGGCGTTGAAGGCCTGGCTGAAGCGCGAATACGGCATCGTGGTCAAGGTGCTGCCGGTGGCGACGATGCCGAACTGGCGCCGCCGCTATGACCGCCACTCGCAGCGCCTGTTCATCTCCGAGCGGTTGTCGCCCTTCGATCAGTTGCGCGAAGTGGCGATGGAAGCCTGCCTGATGCGCATGCAGGTCGCGGTGGCGGGCGAGATCCAGGGGCTGAAACTGTCGTCCGACGAGGCGCGGCGCATCGCCCGCTTCGAACTCGGCCGCTATGCCGCTCATGCGCTGATGATGCCCTACCAGGCGTTTCAGGCGGCGGCGGTGCGCGCCCGCTACGACATCGACGTGTTGAAATCGCGGTTCGGCGTTTCCTTCGAGCAGGCGGCGAACCGGCTGACCATGCTGCAGCGGACCGGCGCTTCCGGCGTACCCTTCTTCATGCTCGAGGTCGATAATGCCGGGCACCGCTTTCGCAGGGCGGGCGCACAGGGCTTTCCGCAAAACCGCTTCGGCGGCGGCTGCCCGAAACTGCCGGTCCACGCTGCCTTCACCCAGCCGGGCCAGATTTTCGTAGAGGCGGTCGAAATGCCGGACGGCGCGGAATTCCTCTGCGTCGCCCGCACGCTCGAAGGGCCGCAGGGCGCGTTTTCCGAGCGCCCGCGTCGCACGGCGATCCTGATCGGCTGCGACATCGGTTTCAAGGACGAGATCGTCTATGGCGCGGCGCTGCCAAGCCGTCTCGCAGGCAGCGGCGCGAAGTCAGGCGCTGTCCTCTCGACGCCAGTCGGGCCGGCCTGCCGGCTCTGCGAGCGCTCCGGCTGCCTCTCGCGCGCCGAGCCGCCGGTGACCCGGCCGCTGGGCCTGGACGAGATGGTGACAGGGTTGAGCGCCTTCGATTTTCAGTAGCGACTGTCCTTATTGGCTTCTGGCAGTACGAAGGATCGCCTCCATGTTGCGGCGGCCGTCGATTATCCGCGCGATAACGATCCGCTGTCGATCAGCCTCGTAGCGGTAAAAACGACGTGTTGCGGACGCGCCGGCCGGTCTCTCTACCCCTCGCCAAACGGCCGCTCGCCTGCAAACAGCGCGGAATGCGCGGTGATGAGCGCGACGATGCGGTCGATGACGGTGCGCACCTCGCGGCGGTGACGATCGTCATTGTGCATGACGATCCATTGGCCTTCTCGCAGTTCCTCGATGGTGCCGCCCGCCCGCTCCAGCAACGGATCGCGATCGCCGGCAAAGCACGGAAGCACGCCCTTGCCGACGCCGGCGCGAATAAGGTCGTGCAGGGTCCGGGGTGTGTTGGCCCAGGCGGCTATCGTGATGCCTGGCTGTGCGTCGACCCAGTTGGCCGAGCGCGTAGCGCGGTCTTCCGGGGTGATGGCCACCCAATCTTCCCGTTGGGCACCGGGACGGTTGCGCGCGCGGAATGGCGCCTGCGCCACCTCGCCGGTGCGTCGCGCCGCAAGGTTGGGGCTGTCCGGCTGGGCGTTGCGCACGCCGATCTCGACTTCGCGGTGGGCGATGTCGAGCTTCGCTTCCGTCGTCTTGAAGGCGATACGGAACGGATCGGACGGGGTCCACAGCCGCGCGAAATTCTCCGTGAAGAAGTTCGCCGTCCAGGTGCCTACCGAGATCCGCACGGTGGCGCGGCGGTCGTCCGCTTCGAGCCATTCCTCGATCGGCCTGGCGCTCGCCTCGACGGCAATCGCTTTGGCGAGCAGCATCCGGCCATGCTCGGTGAGCTCGTAGCCGGTCTGACGCCGCACGAATAGCGGCCGGCCCAGAACATTCTCCAGCGCCAGCATGCGCCGCCCGACCGTGGCCGGGCTGGAGCCGAGTTCGGCGGCGGCCGCCGAGAGCCCGCCGCCCCGCGCCACGCGAACGAAAATCCGCAGATCGTTCCAGTCCAGGTTTTTCATCGCTGAAAAACATACTGCGGATTTCTGGCGATGAACAGCTCGACAGTCGATCCTATCATTCAATTGCGAAATGGTAGCGAAAGGATCCGTCATGGATCAGATGCTTGTTTGGACCTTCATTCACCGCGAAGTGCTGCGGACGCGGGCCGACCGCAAGCCGGTCGACTCTATCGATATCTACGAAGACAATTCGTCATCGCTCGGGCTCTTCCGGCGCGTCGGCGGTCTGCTCGAGCGGGCGAGAAGCTGGCGAGTGTCGGGAAGGTCGACGTGCGACAGCGGACGGCAAGAGAGGATGCTTGCCAGCGGAGGCAATTGCAGTCCGGGCGCGTAGCCCTGTTGCCGAAAAACGTGCCACAAATGGAACGGGCCGCTGGACCACGCGGCGGCTGGCGGTTTCGCATACGCCGCTTGTGTCCGCCTGGCCAGTGATCCGGCGGCTCCTCGAACCGCCGGCGAACCGCCATGAACGACATAGCTTCGCAGCATGCAGCCCTCGCGCCGCAGGTTTCGCGGCGCGAGGAGAATATCGGCCTGCTGCTGGTGTTCCTGTCGGCGCTGTTCTGGAGTTTTGGCGGGGCCATCGCCCGCTTCATCGAGACCGGTGACAGCTGGACCGTGGTGTTCTGGCGCTCGTTCTGGGCGGCGGCTTTCCTGTTCGGCTTCATGCTGTGGCGCGACGGCTGGCGCGGCATGCTGAAAATGTTCGGCGACATGGGCCTGCCCGGCTTCGCCGTGGCGCTGTGCTTCGCCACGGCTTCGACCTCCTTCGTCGTGGCGCTGGCTTATACGACCGTCGCCAACATCCTGTTGATGCAGGCCGGCGTGCCGCTGATCGCGGCGCTGATCGCCTGGGTGCTGTTTCGCGAGCGCGTCGCAGGCGCGACCTGGGCGGCGATTGCCGCCGTCATCTGCGGCGTCGCCATCATGGTGTCGGAATCCTTCAACGGTCAGGTATCGCCGATCGGCGACGGGCTCGCCCTGCTGATCGCATTCGCGTTTTCGATCGCGACCGTCATCACCAGGCGCTTTGCCCATGTGCGGATGACGCCGGCGACCTGCCTCGGCACCATCTTCGCAGCCCTGTTCGCCTTCACCCAGACCGAGTACCTGGCAGTCGCGCCGCGCGACATGGGGTTCCTGTTCGCTTTCGGCGCGCTCAATCTCGGGCTCGGCCTGGCCTTCTTCGCCACCGGCGCAAGGCTGATCCCGGCGGCCTTCGCCGCGCTGCTCGGCACGTTCGAGACCATACTCGGGCCGGTCTGGGTCTGGCTGATCCATGCCGAGGTGCCGTCGGCGCGCACGGTTCTCGGCGGCTCGGTGGTGTTCCTCGCGCTGCTGGTCCACATCGGCCTCGAATTCAAGCGCCAGATGCGGCCGCAAAAGCCCGGCACGACCGGAATGCCGTCTCCCCATTGACATCTCCATCCGGGAGCGGGCAGGCTGGGTTATCGGCAACAAAAGCACAGGCGTGTCTTGCCATTTCCGAAAGCCGACGCGGCGGGCGCCGGCATCACAGATACGTTCTGCGGAAGCGTTCGCGCGAAACTTAGCGTCGCGCGCTTCGCTGCCGAAACGCCGGTAAAACTCAACGTTAAATCAACAATATGCGGGGCGCACATGCGGCCTTCGGGCACGCCGATTGCGGCTTGTCGCACCGCAAAAACGCCAATAGGCTTCAACCGATACCCAGCCGCTGATCCTTCGAACGAGCCGGGACGGGACACCGCACAGAGGAGAGCAAAATGATCCACAAAGCGCTATGGCTATCGGCCGCTTCGGCCGCCCTGGCCGCGGCCTTGACGGTTTCCGCGCAAGCGCAGGAACGCGTAGTCAACATCTACAACTGGTCGGATTATATCGACGAGTCGATCATCACCGACTTCACCAACGAAACCGGCATCAAGGTCGTCTATGACGTCTTCGATTCCAACGAGATACTGGAAACCAAGCTGCTCGCCGGCGGCTCGGGCTACGACATCGTCGTGCCGACCCACAATTTCCTCGTCCGCCAGATAGAAGCCGGGGTTTACCAGAAGCTCGACAAATCGAAGCTTCCGAACATCTCCAACATGTGGGACGTGGTGAACGAAAGAGTCGCGAAGTTCGACTCCGACAACGCTTACTCCGTCAACTGGATGTGGGGCACGGTCGGCATCGGCTACAATGTCGACAAGGTGAAGGAAGCGCTCGGCGTCGACAAGGTCGACAGCTGGGACGTGTTCTACAAGCCTGAAAACCTCGCAAAGCTGGCCGGCTGCGGCGTCTATGTGCTGGACTCGCCGTCGGACATCATCCCGACGACGCTCAACTATCTCGGATTGAGCCCCGAAAGCACATCGAGCGAAGACTTCGCCAAGGTCGAGGAGACCCTGCTGGCGCTTCGGCCGCACATCCGCAAGTTCCATTCGTCCGAATACATCAACGCGCTGGCGAATGGCGACATCTGCCTCGCGATCGGCTGGTCGGGCGATGTCTTCCAGGCGCGCGACCGCGCCGCGGAAGCCGATCAGGGCGTGGTCGTCGACTACGTCATCCCGAAGGAAGGCGCGGAAATGTGGTTCGATCAGATGGCCATTCCCGCCGACGCCAAGAATGTCGACGAGGCCCATGAATTTTTGAACTACATCATGAAGCCGGAAGTGGCAGCCAAGGCCACCAACTACGTCTACTTCGCCAACGGCAACAAGGCCTCGCAGGAGTTCATCGAGAAGGAGATCCTGGAGGATCCGGCGATCTATCCGGACGAGGCGACGCTGCAGAAGCTGTTCACGGTCAGCCCCTACGATCCGAAGACGCAGCGCGTGGTGACGCGCACGTGGACGAAGATCGTCACGGGGCAATAGCACACGCCTGACAAGGCCCCGGCGCACGCGCCGGGGTTTCGCCTGGCCGCCGAAAAATCGGAGCAGATCATGAAGTCGCTTGGCAGCATCCGCAGGGATTTCGCGCCCTGGGCCGATCCCGGCGCCAAGCCTTACATCTCCTTCGAGAACGTCACCAAGAAGTTCGGCGACTTCATCGCCGTCAACGATCTGTCGCTGAATATCTATGAGCGCGAATTCTTCGCGCTGCTCGGAGCGTCCGGCTGCGGGAAGTCGACGCTGCTCAGGATGCTGGCCGGCTTCGACGAGCCGACCTCGGGACGCATCCTGCTCGACGGGCAGGATCTGCGCGGCATCCCGCCCTATCGCCGCCCGGTAAACATGATGTTCCAGTCCTATGCGCTGTTTCCGCATATGACGGTGGAGGGCAACATCGCCTTCGGCCTCAAGCAGGACAACATGCCGAAGGCCGAGATCGAGGCGCGGGTCAAGGAGATGCTGCGCCTGGTCAAGCTCGAGCAGTTCGCCAAGCGCAAGCCGCACCAGCTTTCCGGCGGCCAGCGCCAGCGCGTGGCGCTAGCGCGCTCGGTCGCCAAGCGTCCCAAGGTGCTGCTGCTCGACGAGCCGCTCGGCGCGCTCGACAAAAAGCTGCGCGAGGAGACGCAGTTCGAGCTGATGGACCTGCAGCAATCGCTGGGGCTGACCTTTGTCGTTGTCACCCACGACCAGGAAGAGGCCATGACCATGGCCGACCGCATCGCCATTCTCGACAAGGGCGAGGTGATGCAGGTGGCGACGCCGGCGGAAGTATACGAGGCGCCGGGCTCGCGCTTCGTCGCGGGCTTTGTCGGCAATGTGAACATGTTCGAGGGCAGGGTGGCGGCAAGGGACGCTGGTATCGCCCGCATCACCGGGGCGAGCGGCGCCGAGATCATCGTGGAGAATGCCGGCGACGCCGAGACCGGCAATGCGGTGTCCTTCGCCATCAGACCCGAGAAGATCAAGGTCTCGTCGCGCCGGCCCGAAGGTGCGGTAAATGCCATGGAGGGCGAAGTTTTCGACCTGGCCTATCTCGGCGACATGACCGTCTATCACGTCCGGCTCGACGACGGCCAAGTGGTCAAAGCGAGCTCGCTAAACGCCTCGCGCGTCACCGAAGACCCGCTGACCTGGAACGACCGGGCATGGATTTCATTCCCGCCGGACGCCGGCGTCGTCTTGACCCGGTAGGCCGACATGTCGGAAGCGGTAATCGATCGCGAGAATGGCGCCGTTGCGGCTAAGGGCCGGTCGCTTGCTGGCCGCGCCGCCAACGCCGTCGTCAGCCGGCTTGTCATACTGGTGCCGTATCTCTGGCTGCTGATCTTCTTCCTCGCCCCGTTTGTCATCGTCTTCAAGATCTCACTGTCGCAGACCGCGATCGCGATGCCGCCTTACGATCCGGTGCTCAGCCTGGCTGATGGCGTCTCGGGACTGCTGGAGCAGTTGCGGCAGCTCAGCATCGACAATTACGTCTGGCTCACCGAGGACGCGCTCTACTTCAACGCCTATGTGTCTAGCGTCGTCATCGCCGCGACCTCGACATTCCTGACGCTGCTCGTCGGTTATCCCATAGCCTACGGCATGGCGCGCGCCCCGGCATCGCTGCGGCCGACGCTGCTGATGCTGGTCATTTTGCCGTTCTGGACCTCGTTCCTGATCCGGGTCTATGCCTGGATCGGCATATTGAAGCCGGAGGGTCTGCTCAACCAGTTCCTGATGGCGCTCAACATCATCGATAGCCCGCTGATCATCCTCAACACGCATACGGCGATCTTCATTGGCATCGTTTATTCCTACCTGCCGTTCATGATCCTGCCGCTCTATTCGTCGCTGGAGAAGATGGATTATTCGCTGATCGAGGCCGCCAAGGATCTCGGCTGCACCCCGAACGGCGCGTTCTGGAAAATCACTTTTCCGCTGTCACTGCCGGGCGTCATCGCCGGCTGCATGCTCGTTTTCATCCCGGCCGTCGGCGAGTTCGTCATACCCGACCTGCTCGGCGGCTCGCAGACGCTGATGATCGGCAAGACGCTGTGGAACGAGTTCTTCGCCAATCGTGACTGGCCGGTGTCGTCCGCCGTGGCCGTGATCCTGCTGCTGATCCTGATCGTACCGATCATGATCTTCCAGAATGCGCAGGCTCGCGCGCAGGAGCAGGAACGATGAACGCGACCTGGAGCCGTTTCAACATCGTCTCGATCGTACTGGGCTTCGCCTTCCTGTACCTGCCGATCGTGCTTCTGGTGATCTTCTCGTTCAACGCCTCGAAGCTGGTCACAGTGTGGGGCGGCTTTTCGACCCAATGGTACGTTGCGCTGTTCAACAACCGCGGCCTCATGGACGCCGCCTGGGTGACGATCCGCGTCGGCCTGATCTCGGCGACCGTGGCAACCGTCCTCGGCACGCTCGCGGCGCTTACGCTGACGCGCTACACGCGGTTTCGTGGCCGGGTGCTGTTTTCGGGCATGGTGTTTGCGCCGCTGGTCATGCCGGAAGTCATCACCGGGCTTTCGCTGCTACTGCTGTTCGTCGCGATAGGCTTTGATCGCGGCTTCATGACAGTGACACTGGCGCACATCACCTTCTCGATGTGCTTCGTCGCCGTCGTGGTTCAGTCGCGGCTGATGAGCTTCGATCGCTCGCTCGAGGAAGCGGCGATGGATCTCGGCGCGCCTCCGGTCAAAACCTTCTTCCAGATCACGCTGCCGGTCATCATGCCGGCGATCGTCTCGGGCTGGATGCTGGCCTTCACGCTTTCGATCGACGATCTCGTAATATCGAGCTTCACTTCGGGTCCCGGCGCAACGACGCTGCCGATGAAGATCTACAGCCAGGTGCGGCTCGGCGTGACGCCTGAGATCAACGCCGCCTGTACGCTTCTGATCGCCATCGTTGCGATTGGAGTGATCATAGCGTCCCTCGCCAACAAGCGCCGCGAAGTGCAGCGCCTGCGCGATGAGCAGGCGGCACAGCGAGGTTAACGCCCTATTCCACCGGCTGGGAAGGAATGACCGGCGAGATGAAGGGCGCGCTCCACGATCCGCCGACGAAGAAAGCCGCATTACCGCCTTCCGCACCCTTGACGGTCGGCGTGACGCCGCCCGAAAGCGCGAGGCCGCGGCCTACATAGGGCACGATGCCTTTGAGCCATAGCGTGTGGCCGGTGGCCCGGGCTTCGGCCTTTTCTATCCGCGCCACGCCTTTGGCGACGCTGGCCTTGAACTCCGCGCCGTTGATCGGCACGTTTCCCTTCGACACCTCGTCGAGCGCGAAGAACCCGCCCTTTTTCACGCGCGCCAGCAGCCCGGCAAGATCCAGGCCGGCCAGTGCTCCCTGTCCGAAGCTCGCCGAAATCGAGCCGTCGGCGTTCTCCAGTATGGATTTCCACGAGGCGCCCGGTCCCTTGAGGATGACCGAAACAGTGCCCTGGCCGACCGGCACCAGCTTTGTCATGCCAGCCGCGCTGGCCAACGCGCCGCCGTCAATGTTGGAGGCCAGGAGCCGCATTTCGGCATAGGGGCCGTCCGGCTTGCGGTCGAAGCGGACGCCGGCCTGAACGTTGCCGCCGAATGCGGATGCATCGGAGACGTCGAACACTGAAAGCCCGTCCTTTACCTGCACGGTGGCCGCGACATTGGCCAGCTTGATCGCTCCCGCCACCGCACGTTCCGCCGACAGCCTGAGGTCGACGTTGAGCAGGCTGGAAAGCTCCGCATCGGCTTCTCCGGCACTGCCGTCGGCGGCGAGCGTCAGCGGCGTAAACGCCGAAAGCAGCGATCCGAGATCGATTCCGTCGAAAGCTAGAGACCCCGACATTGCCGGCCGGCGCGGTTCGAATTCGAGATTGAGCGCACCTACGCCACGATTTTCATCAAGCGAAAGCGCGACGTTTTCAAACTTCACACGGGCTGCATCGGCGACGATGCGGCTGGTGAATGCTACCTTGCCGCCAGGTGAGACCGGCGAGACATGTGATCCGGACCATTCGGCCGCGCGCCGTATCGAAGGGATGGAAACCTTGGCTTCGCCATCCAGATAGCCGTTTCCGGCAAACTTCGCGGAGCCCGTGAACGAGACTGTGGCCGGTGCGGCCGCGAAGTTGGCGGTGAGGGGCGCCGCGCCGCCCGCAAACAGCGAGAGCGGATTTTCCGAGGCTAGGTCGATCTTCACTGTTTCACCGCGCCAAAGGCCGATGGCCGACAAGGTGCCAGCCCTGTCGAGAGCCGGCCAGTCGGCTTTGCCGGCAATTCCGGTGACGATGTCAGTGACCTGCCCGTCCTGGTGGAGCGCAATCCTGCCGCCGCTGACTTCAACCGTGCCGAACGGATCGGACGGCAGATCGCCCTGCTCATCGGGGTTTCCGGCAATCGCCGCCCGGGCCTCCGCTATCGATGCGGCGATGCGGCCACCACCGGGCAGTTCGGGCATGTAGGCGCCGTTCGCGGCCCGCTGGATATACAAAGTGGGACTGACGAAACGGGCGCTCGAAAAAATGACGTTGCCGCGCAGGGCGGCGAGCGCTGACAGTTCGATCTCCACGCGCTCGGCAGCGATGACCGGCGGGCCGGAGGGGCTCTGCCATGGCGAGAGCCGGACATCAGTGAGGATAGCCTGGAAAGTCGGCCAGACTTCGATCTCAGGCGGGGCGCCGATGCTGACGCGGTATCCGCTCCACGAACTCATCTCCAGGGCGATCCGGTCGCGGACGATGCGCGTCGAGGCGATGGCGGGGAGCAGGAGCGCGATCAGGACAGCAAGGAGAACGGCGATGCCGATCCCCCATATGCTTCGCCTGACGAGAGCTGATGGCATGGTGCTCCGTTCGCTTATCCGGTTCAGGCGGGTGCCGCGTTGTGCGTGCTCCAGCGGGTGTGGCCCGATAGCTCCCGCTTTTCAAGCCTTTGTGGCCTTGCAATGGCGTTTCCGCACAAGTGGATAGCGCTGCAGGCGCCATGCCTTGCCCTGCTGCGCTGCAATATGCATAACCGGGAAAGTATTGTCAGGGAGGATAAGCATGGCTGAAACCGCTCCGCTATGGACGCCGACGCAGGAGCAGATCGCGTCCGCGCCCATGACCGCCTTCATGGCGGCGGCTTCGGTCCGGGCGGGAGTTGATTTCTCGAGCTATGCCGAACTGCACCGCTGGTCGATCGACGAGCGCGAGGCGTTCTGGAGTCTGGTCTGGGAGTTCTGCGGCATTGTCGGCGAGCGCGGCGAGACCGTGCTCACCAACGGCGACAAGATGCCGGGTGCGGCCTTCTTCCCCGACGCGAGGCTGAATTTCGCGGAAAACCTTCTGGGCAAGACAGGCGGCGGCGACGCCATCGTCTTCAGGGGTGAGGACAAGGTCGAGCGGCGCATGTCGTGGGACGATCTGCACGCGCTGGTCTCGCAGTTGCAGCAGCTGTTCCAGTCGCTCGGCGTGAAAGAGGGCGACCGCATCGCCGCCATGATGCCGAACATGCCCGAAACGGTGGCCGCAATGCTCGCAGCCGCGTCGCTCGGGGCCGTCTGGTCCTCCTGCTCGCCGGATTTCGGCGAACAGGGCGTGCTCGATCGGTTCGGCCAGATCGAACCGGTGATCTTCATCGCGCCGGACGGCTATTGGTACAACGGCAAGGCGATCGAGGTGGCCGACAAGATCGCGGCGGTTTCGGCCAAGCTGCCGACCGTGCGCAAAGTGCTGGTCGTCGACTATCTCGGCACGTCGGGCGACGTCGCCGAAACCATCGATAAGGCCGACGCGCTGGAGGCAGCGATCGCGTCGTTCGCGCCGACGAAGGTTGCGTTCGAGCGGCTGCCTTTCTCGCATCCGCTCTATATCCTGTTTTCCTCCGGCACGACCGGCATCCCGAAATGCATAGTCCATTCGGCCGGCGGCACGCTGATCCAGCACGTCAAGGAACAAAGGCTGCATGCCGGCATCGAGGATGGCGACCGTTTCTTCTACTTCACCACCTGCGGCTGGATGATGTGGAACTGGCTGGTCTCCGGCCTGGCGTCCGGCGCGACACTGCTGCTTTATGACGGATCACCGTTCTACCCGGACGGCAACGCGATATTCGACTTCGCGCAGGCCGAGAAGATGACCTATTTCGGCACCTCGGCGAAGTTCATCGATTCGGTGCGCAAGTCGGGGCTGAGGCCGATCGAGACGCACGATCTTTCCAGCGTGCGCACCCTGTCTTCGACCGGCTCGCCGCTGTCGCCAGAGGGCTTCGCCTTCGTCTATGACGGCATCAAGAAGGATGTTCATCTGGCCTCGATTTCCGGCGGCACCGACATCGCCGCCTGTTTCGTTCTCGGTGTGCCGATCCAGCCGGTTTGGGTCGGCGAGATCCAGGCTCCGGGTCTCGGTATGGCGGTCGATGTATGGGACGATGACGGCAGGCCGGTGCGTGGCGAAAAGGGCGAACTCGTCTGCACGCGTGCGTTCCCGTCGATGCCTGTTATGTTCTGGAACGACGCCGGTGGGGAAAAATATCACGCCGCCTATTTCGAGCGTTTCGACAATGTCTGGTGCCATGGCGATTTCGCCGAATGGGCCGAGCATGGCGGCATCATCATCCATGGCCGTTCCGACGCGACGCTCAATCCGGGCGGCGTGCGCATCGGCACGGCGGAAATCTACAACCAGGTCGAACAGATGCCGGAGGTCGCCGAGGCGCTATGCATCGGCCAGGATTTCGAAGGCGACGTGCGCGTTGTCCTGTTCGTGCGGCTGGCTGCAGGCGTCACGCTCGACGACGCGCTGGAGACGAAGATCAAGGCCAAGATCCGCACCGGCGCCAGCCCGCGTCACGTGCCGGCGAAGATCGTCGCGGTCGCCGATATACCGCGCACCAAATCCGGCAAGATCACCGAACTTGCCGTGCGCGACATCGTGCATGGCCGCGCGGTCAAGAACAAGGAGGCGCTTGCCAATCCGGAAGCGCTCGAACTGTTCCGGGATATCGCCGAGCTCCGCTCGTGAGACGGTCGGAACATGGTTAAGCAAGGATGACCGGCAAATTTACCGCGTTTTCACGAGTGGTACACTTCCGTAAATTTTCCGGGGTTCCGGTAAGGATTTGTTAAGGGCTGCCGCTGATATTCGCACGTAACTTGACGGAGAAATCCGGTTCCTCGCCCCCGAGGAAGCGACGTTCGCTCAAGCCCCGTTGTGACAGCATCCCATTAATTCAGGCGCCCTTTTGGGCGCCTTTTTCTTGGTTCCCGCTACATCGAGGCGGCGCGGTCGCGAGCAAGCGCCCTGGACAAAAGAATGACCGGCACGGTCGCGGTCACGATGATCAGCAGCGCCGCCACCGCCCCGTCCTCGACCACCGCGCGCGAGGCGTTTTCGTAAACCAGTGTCGCCAACGTGTTGAAGCCAAACGGCCGCAGCAGGATTGTGGCCGAAAGTTCCTTCACGGTATCGACGAAGACCAGCACCAGCGCCGTCAGGATCGCCGGCTGCAAAAGCGGCAGGAGCACGAGCGCGGCGCTTCTGGCTGGCGTTTTGCCAAGGCTGCGGGCGGCTTCATCGAGGTGAGGGGGCAACTTCTCCATGCCGGAGCGGACCGCGCCTTCGGCCAGCGCCAGGAAGCGGATCGTGCAGGCGAGGATGACGGCGGCGGCCGATCCCGTCAGCAAGAGCCCGGTCGAGACGCCGAACGTCTCTCTGGCGAAATGGTCGACGGTATTGTCGAGGCGCGCCAGCGCGAAGAGCAGGCCGAGGCCCATGATCGTGCCGGGCAGCGCGTAACCGACCGAGCCGATCCGCACCAGCCCGCCAGTCAGGCGCGAGCGCGACAGCCGCACCGCGTTGATGAGGAGTAGCGCCAGCGTGACGGTAAGCAGTGCGGCGGCGCTCGCCGTGAAGATGCTGTTGACGAAAGCCTCGGCGAGGTCGGCATTGAGCAAATAGTCGAGCCGGCGCGAGGCGTATTGCCCGAACACCAGTAGCGGCACGCCGAAGCCGAACAGCACCGGCAGGGTCACCGCGACGAGCGCAACTATCTGGCCGGGAACGCTCAGCCGGACGCGGGGCGGGCGAGCCTTCAACTGAGTGGCGCGCACATTGTGAAAACGTTGCCTGCGCCTGGCGAACTGCTCGGCGGCGAGAAGAAGCAGCACCAGGACGAGCATGACCAGCGCCAGTTGGGCGGCGCCCTCTAGGCTGCTGCGGTTGATCCAGGTGGTGAAGACGGCGGTGGTCAGTGTGCGCACGCCGAGGAATTCGGAAGCGCCGATGTCGTTGATCGTTTCCATCAGCACCAGCGCGACGCCGGCGCCGATTGCTGGCCGCGCCACCGGCAGAAGCACGCGGAAGAACACCTTTGCCGGCCTTGCGCCGAGTGTGCGCGCCACATCGGCGATGTTGCGGCCCTGCATCAGGAACACCACCCGGCTGGTCAGATAGACGTAGGGATAAAGCACGCAGGTGAGCACGAAGGCCGCGCCTCCGGTTGAGCGGATTTCGGGAAACCAGTATTGCTGCGGACTGGCGAAACCAAACAGCGCCCTCAAGGCGGACTGCACCGGCCCACTGAACAGGAAGAATTCGCCGAACGCATAGGCTGCGAGATAGGGCGGCACGGCGAGCGGCAGAACCAGCGCCCAGGAAAAGAAGGGGCGCAGCGGAAAGTCGTAGCCGACGACAAGCCAGGCGGTGGCGACGCCGATGGTCGCCGTGCCGACCGACACCATGGCCAACAGATAAAGTGTGGTGAGGGTCGCGCCGGGTAGCACATTGCGGGCGAGATGCGGCCAATCCTCGCCCGTGCCGGAGAGAGCGATTATAGCTAGCGTTGCGACGGGCAGGAGGACGATGGCGCAGATCGCCACGGTCAACGCCATGACGAAGGGATGGCGATAGCGCTTCACCGGCTTACGCGCAGCGAACACGTCCTTACCGGTGGCATTCATCTCCATTGCGTCGTCCGGCGCCAGCATTGCCTCGCCCTTGGAATGGCGAAAGGCCGGACCGCTTTCACGGACCGGCCTTCGCGGGTCTTCATGAACGAGGCTTAGCTCGACGGGCCGTCGTCGATGCCGACGCGGTCGACCATCTCGGAAGCGGCCTTGCGGTTCTTGGCGATGTCGGCGAGCGGCAGCGTGTCGGCCTTCAGTTCGCCGAACGCCTTCACCACGTCGGAGGGCTCGAGGCCGGGCTCAACCGGATATTCGAACACCTGCTCGGCATAGATCTGCTGCGCCTTGTCGCTCGACAGGAACTGGATCAGCTTCACGCCATTGTCGCGGTTCGGCGAATTCTTTGCGAGGGCCGCGCCTGAAATGTTCACATGCGTGCCGCCTTCCTCGAATGTCGGGAAGATCACGTTGATGGCCGCCGCCCATTCCTTCTGCTCGGGCTCCTTCTCGTTGGTCTGCATCAGGCCGACATAGTAGGTGTTGCCGAGAGCGATATCGCATTCGCCGGCCGCAATGGCCTTGGCCTGGTCGCGATCGCCGCCGTCGGGCTTGCGCGCCAGATTGGCCTTGAAGCCTTTCATCCATTCTTCGGTCTTTTCCGGACCCCAATGAGCGATTGCCGCGGAGAACAGCGCCAGATTGTAATCGTGCTGGCCGGAGCGGATGCAGATCTTGCCCTTCCACTTAGGGTCGGCGAGATCGGCATAGGTGAGCGCGGTGTCGGTAACGCGGTCCTTCGAGGCATAGACGACGCGGGCGCGCTTGGTCAGGCCGAACCAGTGGCCTTCCGGATCGCGGTATTCGGCCGGCAGATTGCCGTTCACGGTGGCGTCGTCCAGCGCCTGGGTAACGCCCTTTTCCTTGGCGTTGGTGAGGCGTGCGATGTCGACGGTCAGGATCACGTCGGCCGGCGAGTTCGTGCCCTCGGCCAGGATGCGGTCTTCCAGGCCCTTGTCGAGGAACAGCACTTCGGTCTCGATGCCGGTCTCGGCCGTGAAGGCTTCGAGCACCGGCTTGATCAGGTCGGGCTGGCGATAGGAATAGATGTTCACCGTGCCGTCGGCGAGCGCCGAGCCGGCGAACAATGCGGCAAATGCGAATGCTGCGCAGCCGGCCGCTTTCGACCGGGCTTTTGTGAAGGTCATGACACTCTCCTGTCCGTCGAGGGGTTCAAGGCCCCGGGGAACGCGTTCCTCTGTCGGCTCCGTCGTCGAAACCGACCCGCCTATTGGGCGAATATTAGTGCGACGTCAATAGAAAGAGTAACGAATTCAATAGTTTAGAATTGTTCTAAACTGGATGGATTTACACAGCTTTTCAATAACTTGAGCGAAACTGTCCTGATCTGCCAGCGCTTCGGCGGGCAGAGATTTCTGCTCAGTCGGCCAGGACCCGCGTGGAAGGGAAGGTGATCTCGATCAGCGTGCCTTCGCCCGGCGTCGAATTGATGGAAAACCGCGCCCGGTTGGCCTCGACCATCGCTTTGGTGAGTGGAAGCCCAAGGCCGGTGCCGTCGCCGCGCGTCCGCTTCAGCGAGTTGATCTGCTTGAACGGTTTCAGCGCCTGCTCGATCTCGGCATGGCTCATACCGACGCCAGTGTCGCGCACCCGCATGACGATATCGCCGGACGGTTCGTAGGCGGTCGAGATGATGACCTGACCGCCGGCCTGCGTGTAGCGCACGGCGTTGGACAATATGTTGAGCGCGATCTGGCGTATGCTGCGCAGATCGGCGACGACTTCCGGCAGCTTGGAGGCGAAGCTTGAGCGGATGATGACCCGCTCGCGATTGGCCTGCGGCTGCATCATGGCGACCGTCTCGGCCAGCGTGTCGTTGAGCGAAACAGCCTCATAAGCCATTTCCTGCTGCCCGGCCTCGATCTTGGAGATGTCGAGCAGGTCGTTGACGAGATCGAGCACGTGGTTGCCCGAGCGGTTGATGTCGCGCAGATAATCGCGGTAGCGGTCGTTGGCGATCGGGCCGAAGCGTTCGTCGACCATCAGTTCGGAAAAGCCGATGATGGCGTTGAGCGGCGTGCGGATCTCGTGGCTGACCCGCGCCAGGAAGTCGGTCTTCTGGGATGAGGCCCGCTCGGCAAGTGCGCGCGCCTGGGTCAATTCCTCCTCGGCCCGCTTCCACTGGGTGATGTCGCGCACAACCGCGCAATAGCCGCTGTCGTTGGGCAGTTTGCCGATCGTCATGAACAGCGGGATGAAACGCCCCTGCGCCTCCCGTCCGATCACTTCGCGGCCGTCGTTCAAAACGCTCGCCACGCCGTGATCGGAAAGCCCGTTGAGGTAGTCGCGCGCCGCGCGCTGGCTCTCGATGGCGAAGAGCGAGATGAACGGCTTGCCGGCGACCTCGTCGCTGTCGAAGGAAAACAGCGCCTCGGCCGGCCGGCTGATCGAACGAATGGTGCCGTCATTGGCGATCAGCACCACGCCGTCCGTCGCCGTGTCGATGATCGTGCGCATCTCCGCCACGCGGGTGCGTAGCTCCTGCTCTTCCGCCGAACGGAGGGGCACTGGCTTGGCTGGCGTCTCTTCTTCCCCGGTGCGCCGCACCACCAGCATCAGCGCCTTGCCGCCGTCCCACGGCACGGAGCGCAGCAGCGCCTCGATCGGGAATTCCAGCCCGTCGCGGGTCGAAAGCCTGAGCGAGCGGTCCGCCTCGTCATGCTGTTCATCGCCGTAAGGAGCGGAAAACAGCGCGTCGAGCCCGCCCGCTTCAGCAAGCTGCTCGACGGAATCATAGCCGGTCAGTGCAAGAAATTCGTCATTGGCGTAGTGGAGCGCGTCGCCCGAATGGATCAGCACCGGAACCGGCAGCTTTGCCAATATGCCGGTGTCGGCGGGCAGTTTTTTCCGGGGCTCGGCTTCGGGGCTCTCATGCTCGGCGGCTTCGTCCGGCAGAACGGCGCCACTTTCCGCCGCGTCTGAGAGTTCCGCAGGCTCCACGGTTTCGGCTTCGTCTTCCGCGTCTGGCTGGGCCTCGGCAGTTTCGGCCGGCTCCGCAGCATCTGCCCCGGCAGTCTCCGCCTCGGCTTCCGCTTCGACCCCCACCGGCTCCTCAGCTTCGGCTGTCTCCTCGGCGGCGGCTTCCGCAGCCTCTTCGATCTCCACTGCCGCTACCGGCTCAGTCGTCGCTTGGCCCTCGGAAATCTCGGCGGTCGCCTCGGTCACCGCTTCAGAGGTTTCGTCCCGAGCGCCGGTTTCGGCGGCCGGGGCTTCCTCCGCCACGCTTGGTGGCGCTTCGCCGGATAGGTCGGCCGCCGCGCCTTCGTCAGCTTTTGGAGCCGGGGAGGGTTCCTGTTCCGGTCCCGGGCCCGCCGTATCCGCCTGCTCCGGCGCGGCGGGCTCGCCGATCAGCCTCAACCGCTCGCCGATTTCGCGGAACGCGCTCCGCTCGATGCTCGACAGGCCGCCCTTTTCAGGCGCGGGCTGGCGGTGCTCGGCGAGGCGGATCACCTTGTCCGCGAAACGGCGGTCCGGTTTCGGCACGATGGTCAGCGCGGGCACTTCGCCCTTGAACGGATCGGCGGCCTTCGGTTCGCTTTCGTCCGGTTCGGGCTTTGCGGCCTCCGCCGGCGTTTCGCTCGGCTGCGGCGCCGTGGCGTCGGCGCGCGGAGCGACCAGGACGAGTCCGATCCCTTCAGGATCGGCGACCGCTTCCGCGCCCCGGGCGACGCCAAAGCCGCGGAACCCTTGGAAGTCGCGGTCGCGGCCATAAACGGGCAGGGCGGCGAGGTCGACGGGGATTTTCAGCGCGGTTCCGGCAACCGGCCACAGCACCGAGCGGCCGGACCAGGTGTCGCGGCGGTCGAGCAGGCCGGCGATCTCGCCCGACGGGTCGAGTGCGAAAGTGGCCGCAACGTCCTTGAAGCGCCGACCGACGATATCGGCCGCGAGAGCTCCGACGGCGTCGGCGAATTCGGGCGAGATGGCGCTGAACTTGCCTTCGGCGTCGGTGCGCCAGACGAACCGCATCGGCGTCGTCACGCGCTCCGCGGCAGCCGGTGAGGGCGTTTCCGTCTTCCGGGATTCCGGTCGCTCCCCGGCCTGTGATGATGGCTGATCATGCGAAGGCCCGCCCGCCGCGCTGAAATACCAATTGTCGAGCTGCGCCGGCGCTTCGCCGGTGGTTTTTTCATGAGCAGCCGGCGTAGACTTCTCGTCGGCGGCTGGTGGCGCCGCCGGCTCGGCGGCCGGATGTCTTGCGGCCGAATTGTCCTGCTCGACCGCGTCCGCGCTTGTCGCAGGCTCCTGCTCTTGCTCGTACCCGGTGAGTTCGGCCGCATCTGCGCCTTCGCCGGGCGTAAATTCTTCGCCGCTGGCCCGGCGTTCGTCGATCACCACCAGAAGGTGCCGCGCCGGCTCGTCGGTGAGTCGCGCCATGCCCGCCGGCAGCGAGGCCGATCCGCCGCGGATGACGCGCCGGGCGATGCGATCCGGTCCGCCGCCGATTTCGGCGACAAGCGCGGCAAGCGTCTCGCGCGAAATGCCGAGTTCGCCGAAGCCGGCCGAAGCCGCCTCCACTTCGCCGCGCCCGTCGATGAAGGCGACGAAATGGCCGGGCTCGTTGAACCCGCCGATCGCGCGCTCGGCCGCTTCCGCCGGGCCGCGTGACTGGGCTTGTGCGATGGGGGCCGCCAGCAAAATTGCCTTTTCGCCGTCCGGAAGCGTGAGCGCGCTGGCGATGAAGGCGACGGCATGGCTGGTTACGCCAGTGGTCATGCGCACCATAAGCGGCCTGTCGCGCCCGATATCCGGGTACCCTCTTATGGCCATGATCTGGCGCCTGGCGGGCAGGCCGAGGCGGCTCGGCGCGCCCATGATCGCCTCGATGTCGTCATGTCCGAACAGCGCGGCGCCCGGGCCGTTGGCCCAGATCACCTGTTCGAGGTCGGTGGAAAGGATCGCCAGCGAGTCGCCGGCGGCAAAGCGCGAGCGCACCTCGTCGAGGACGACCACGTCGATGAAGGAATAGGCTTCTGACGGCATAAGCTGACTTGACCACCCTTGCATGGACGCCGCAATTAACCCTTTGTTAATAAAACCCGTCGGTGCGCGCGTCCACAAAACAGCGCGTGAGGGACCCCGGAAACTCGGTGTTTGGTTAACGCGGAATCGCGGATTTGGTGCAACGCAACAATTATGTTGCAATGCACCATGACCTGTATTATATCCACGTCATGCATGAACGAGACGGCCTTCTTCAAGGCTGTCCACCGAAAAAGGATGGAAATATGTCCAAGACCGCAGGCAAGACCGCTGACACCATCGAGAACGTCGAATTCCCGACCTTCGACGCTTCCAAAGCCACCGACCAGTTCCGCGCCTTCGCCGAGAAGGGCGTCGAGCAGTCGAAGGAAGCCTACACCAAGCTGAAGTCGGGCGCCGAGACCACCCAGAAGGCTATCGAATCCACGCTCGAGACGGCCAAGACCGCGGGCAACGAGGTTTCGCTGAAGACGATCGCCGCCATGCGCGCCAACACTGAAGCCGGCTTCTCGCACCTCGAGGCGCTGCTTGGCGTGAAGTCCGTCTCCGAGTTTGTCGAACTGCAGACCGCATTTGTGCGCAAGGGCGTCGAGATGACCGTCGAGCAGGCCAAGGACATCCAGGCCGTCACCACCAAGGCCGCCGAGGAAGTGTCCAAGCCGATGAAGGATGCCTTCGAGAAGGCCATGAAGGAACTCAAGGTCGCCTGACGCGTTCAGTCGATCGTAAATACCTGAAAGGCGGTATCCTCCTCCCACCGTCTTTTGGGGATAGCGGCCAGCACCTCCTCCCGCTGGTCCGATATAGGAAAAGGCCGGCACCTCCTCCCGCCGGCCTTTTTCTTTGCCTGGCCGCAGCATTCGCCGGCAAATTCGCTCACGTCGGGCGCGAGCTATCGGCCTGCGGTGAAATCGAACGGCAACTCCGCCCCAAACGTCTTGAAATATCCTTCGTTTGTCCGTATTGGACGCTTCGTCGGCGATAGGCGCCTGCATTGGACCCGCGTGGTTCAGGCAAACCGCCCGCCCGAGCGTGCGGTTGTAGCTCAGTTGGTTAGAGCGCCGGATTGTGGATCCGGAGGTCGGTGGTTCGAGCCCACCCAACCGTACCAATCTTTCAATAACTTGGCCAAAAAATCGCTAATCCAAAACTGTCTCTGCAATCGCCCTTGTATGCGATGCCGTCCGCTCGCTTGAGGTGAGGGCTGGAAATGCAGGCGCCGAGCTATATGACACGGATATCGGCCCCAATCGTCCGTGCGCAGTACGGCGCAGTCCGCTTACTTGACATCGCTTAATCTTTGATTTCATTACAAAAACGTAATGAGCCCGTTCAGTTTGGGTTCATCGCCGACCACTAGGTTCCTCACATCGACAACAAGGAGCCTACCGATGTTCAAACGAACCGTTCTTGCCGCGATTGCGATCTCCATGCTCGCGGTTCCCGTCGCCCAGGCTCAGCAGCGCCACCACGATGGTCCGCGTCAGGGTCAGCATTATTCGCAACAGCACAAGCGGGATTTCCATGCGCCCAGGCGGCATGATGTGCGCAAATATCAGAACAAGCGGCACCACTGGTCCAAGGGGAAGCGTGTTCCGGAATGGCAGCGCAGGCAGGCGATCCGTGATCACTACCGCTACGGTCTCAGGCGTCCCGGTCGTGGCCAGCAGTGGGTGCGCGTCGACAATGATTTCCTGCTGATCAGCCTGGGCACAGGGATCATCGCGAGCATTATCGCGGGCCGGTAGGCCTACAGGCCAAATAGACAACAGAGGCGGGTGATCAACCCGCCTCTTCTTCTTAGCGACTAGGCCGCTTTCTTACGCGTCCGCTTTACCGGTTCCGCCGTCTTGGGTTTGCGGCCGGGCTCCATTTTCTTGGCCAGTTCCGAAAGCGCAGCCGCGTAGCCCGGTGCCATCATCGGGTAGTCTGCAGGCAGGTTCCATTTCGCCCTGTATTCTTCAGGTGTAATCCCAAGCGTTGCCGTCAAATGCCGTTTCAGGGATTTGAACTTTTTCCCGTCATCACGATTTCCGGCAAGTTGCGGCCTATTCGCCGTCCAGCCTGGTCGCCTCGTCCGCCTCGACAACGGACTCGTACCCGGCATTCCAATCGCTATGAGCACTGGTTCCCGGCTGATAGGGATTGTCGTCCTTGCTCATGCCGGTCTCGGCCGCGACGACGCCCTGATCGAATGGTGACATGACTTTCCTCGCGTTCCTGCCAGGGATATAGGAATACCCCGCCCGATAGACGATACTTTCAGCGATTTCGTATCGCTTCAAACCGAGGCAGCGTCTCGCATCAGAAAAGCGAGCCCTGTCCGCCGCTGACCTTTGGCTTGTTCGCGGGCTTCGGCCGCGGGCGGGCGGCGGCATCGGCGCTGGTGGCGATGGCGTTGGTCTTGCCGTCGGCGAACTCGATGCCAAGCGCTGCGCCCGGCGCAATGTCGGCGGCGCGGCGCACCACCGCGCCTGAAACATCCGTCACCAGCGCGAAGCCGCGCGCCAGGATCGCCTTGTGCGACAGTGTCGCCAGCAGCCGGTCGGCCTGGGTCAGCCGGCCGCGCAGGCGATCAAGACCGCGCACTGCCGCCTCTTGATGCCGGCGCGTGGCGAGGACAAGCCGGTCGCGCGCGGTTTTGCGGGCGCGCAGCAGCGGCTGGACGGAGATGCGCGGCTGCAGGGCCTGCAGCCGCTTTTTCTTGAGCGCGAGCGCCGCGTCCGCGCATCTCGGCAGTTGCGACGCCGACCGCAGCAAGCGCGCTCGGCTTTCGCGCGCTATGCCGCGCAGCGCGGCCTGCGCGCGCAGCAGATCCCGGTCGGCCAGCCTGCGCCATTCCTCGATCCGCCGCGACAGCGTCGCTGATGATAGCCGCACGCCCCCGAGCCGAGCCCGCTTGCGTTCGGTGCTGACGATCAGCGCCCGCGAGAGCCGGGTGGTGGCCTCGTCGAAATGCCGCCGCGGCAGCGCCAAAAGCTGGTCGGGCGAGGGCAGGGCGCGCGCCGCCGATCTCATCGCCTGCCGCTTGCGGTCGAAATTGCGCGAGGCGCCGGCTTTTAGCCGGGCGGCGAGGCTTGCCAGATTGGCTTCGAGCTCGGCCTTCACCGGCACTGCGATTTCGGCAGCGCCCGTCGGGGTCGGCGCGCGCATGTCGGCGACATAATCGACCAGCGTCCAGTCGGTCTCGTGGCCGACCGCCGAGATCACCGGAATGCGAGAGGCCGCGACGGCCCGCGCCAGCGCCTCGTCGTTAAAACCCCAGAGATCTTCCAGGCTCCCGCCGCCGCGCGCCACGATCAGGAGGTCGGGGCGGGGAACCGGCTCCCCGTCAGTCAGCGCGTTGAAGCCGTTGACGGCGGCCGCCCCCTCCCCGGCCGCCCGCCACTTCCGCGCCTGAAGTCTCGCCCTGCACGCGCACCGGCCAGACCAGCACATGCAGCGGAAAGCGGTCCTTGATGCGGTGGATGATGTCGCGGATGACCGCTCCGGTCGGCGACGTCACCACGCCGATTACCTTCGGCATGAATGGCAGACGCCGCTTGCGCGATGCCTCGAACAGGCCTTCGGCGGCGAGCTTGCGCTTGCGCTCCTCCAGCAGAGCCATCAGCGCGCCGGCGCCCGCCGGCTCCAGATTGTCGATGACGATCTGGTAGTTGGACTTGCCGGGATAGGTGGTCAGCCGGCCGGTGGCGATGACCTCCATGCCTTCCTCGGGCCGGAATTTCAGGCGGGCCATCGCCGTCTTCCATACCACGGCGTCGAGCCGGGCGCGGTCGTCCTTCAGGCAGAAATAGGCGTGTCCCGAGGAGTGCGGTCCGCGATAGCCGGAGATCTCGCCTCGCACCCGCACATTGCCGAAGGCGTCCTCGACGGTGCGCTTAAGCGCGCCGGAAATCTCGCTCACCGTATATTCGGCGGCGTTGGTTTTCGATTCGGTGAAGAAATCGCTCATCCGGGGATTGGTGCTGTTCCAGCGCTCTGGGTCAAGGGCATTCGGCCCTATCTATCGTTTGCCTCAATGGTTCGATCAGAAGAATTGGATGGACCGAGAGCAGGGCAGGGGCATAGGCAAGGCGATGACCGCACGGACCGAAACCATCGATGGGGCCGCTGCTCGCCCCACCGCAAGACCGGCGAGCGCCGATCAGCCGTTCCAGCCGCTCGACTACGGCCTTTATGCGCTGACGGTGATCGCCTGGAGCGCGTCCTGGTTCGCTATCGAGCTTCAGGTCGGCAGCGGCGTCTCCAATGAGGTCAACCTGGTCTGGCGCTTCGCCATCGCCACGATGCTGATGTTCGCCTGGGCGGCATTTTCCGGCCGCCGGCTGCGCTTCCCGCTTTCGGACCATCTGCGCTTCGCCGCACTCGGCGTGCTGATCTTCTCGTCCAACTTCCTGTTCTTCTATTACGGCGCCGGCTATCTGGTCAGCGGGCTACTGTCGGTCGTGTTCTCGCTGGCCTCGGTCATCAACATGCTGCTTGGCGCGCTCATCATGCGCGAACGCCCGTCGCCGCGCATCCTCGCCGGCGGCCTGATCGGCTTTGCCGGCATCGCGCTGATGTTCTTTCCCGAAATCGCTGCGCACGGCCTCTCTGGCGGCACCATGACTGGGCTGCTGCTTTGTCTGTGCGGAACGCTGAGCTTCTGCGCCGGCAATCTCGTCTCGGCGTCCAACCAGCGCCGCAGCCTGCCGCTGGTCTCGACCAGCGCCTGGGGCATGCTCTACGGCACGCTGTGGTCGGGCTTTCTCGCCTTCCTGCTCGGCAAGCCGTTCATCATCGACCCGAGCGTCTCCTATCTCGGCTCGCTGATCTTCCTGGCCGTCATCTCGACGGTGATGGCGTTCGCCGCCTATCTCACCCTGCTCGGCCGCATCGGCGCTGCGCGCGCCGGTTACGCCACGGTGATCTTCCCGGTCTTCGCGCTGCTCATCTCGACCGCGCTCGAAGGCTATGTCTGGACGGCCTATGCGATCATCGGCCTGGCCTTTGTCGCCGCCGGCAACGTGCTGGTCATCCGCGGCGGAAAGCGCTGAAACTTGCTCTAGGCAGCCTCTGCATCTTCCGGCTTCAAGGTGAGCTTGAAGCCGAGCGAGTTCAAAACGCCAAGGAAGGTCGTGAGCCTGGGGTCGCCTGTTGGTCCCAGCGCTTTGTAGAGGGCCGCTCGCGTAACCCCTGTCTCGCGCGCAACTTCCGTTATTCCGCGCGCCCGCGCGATCGTCCCGAGCGCGATTGCGATGTAAGTCGCGTCGCCGCTCTCGAGTGCATCAGCAAGAAGCTCGGCTTGGGCTTCAGGTTCGCGTAAATACTGAGCAGCGTCGAAGGGAATGGTTTCGGTTCTCATCGCATCTCGTCCTTTAATCCCTTGGCCAGCGCCTTCGCCAAGGCGATGTCGCGATCCTGTTGCCGCTTGTCTCCACCACATAGGAGCACGATCAGAGTTCGTCCTCGTTGCGTGAAGTACAAACGATAGCCGGGACCATAGTTCACTCGCAGCTCGCTTATCCCGCCACCCACCGGCTTGACGTCGCCGAAGAGACCAGCCTCCAGGCGAACCAGACGCTGCGCAATTTTCGTCGCAGCGCGTGAATCCGCCAGGTCGTCGAGCCATCTGGCGAACTCCTTCGTCTGCCGGATTTCGATCATCCAAATCTAAGCACGATCGTATGGTTTGTCAACTATAGTATACAATCTACCACCCCGGCAATATGTGGCTCGGCTTCAGCCGGCGGCCGCGAAGGGCGGCCATGGCGGCGAAGTCGAACGTGCCGGTCTCCTCGGCCGCAGGCACCGAAATGTTGTCGAGGCTTTCGGAAATATGCCGGGCGATCGCCTCGACGATGTCGGCGCGCGCGGTGTGGCCGCGCATGATGCCGATCTTGCATTCGGGGAGCGTGCCGAAGCCGTCGGCCTCGCCGAGCACCCTCATGCCGGGACGGAGCGCGCATTCGGGCAGCACCGAGATCGCCAGCCCTGAAAGCACGGCGGCGGTGATGACTGTTGCCGACCAACTGGTGAACAGGATGCGGTATTCGCGGTTCATTTCGTCGAGCACGTCGCAGGCGGCGCGCCGCCAGATGCAGGTCGGGCGTCCGAAGGCCAGCGGCAGGATCTCCTGCTCATGCGTGGCATGATTGGCCGAACTCACCCACAGCAGCGGCTCGCGCCGCACCACCTCCGACTGCCCCTTGGCGTCGTCATGGGTGACCAGCGCCAGGTCGAGATGGCCGCGCTTTATATGCTCGACCAGGTTGAAGGTCGGCTCGCAAATGACGGTGAGTTCGACGCGCGGATTGGAGCGTGAGAACCGCGCCATGATCTCGGGCAGGAACCGGTCGGCGTAATCATCCGGCGTGCCGATGCGGATCGTGCCTTCGAGGCGGCGGTCGTCGAAGGCTGCCAGCGTCTCGCGGTTGAGGTGGATCATGCGGCGCGCGTAGGAAAGCAGCCTTTCGCCTTCCTCGGTCAGCTTGTTGGTGCGCCCGTCCTTTTCGAACAGCGCCTTGCCGATGCGCTCTTCGAGGCGGCGCATCTGCATCGACACCGCCGACTGGGTGCGATGCACTTCCTCGGCGGCGCGGGTGAAGCTGCCGGTATCGGCGATCATGATGAAGGTCTGCAACTGGTCGAGATCGAGCGGCGCTGCCATGGGAATATCCATCATCTATGTTGATGCTAAAGATTAAAAACATTCGTTGGATTAATCAATGGCGGGAGCGCATTGTCGCAACGTCAACACGAGGCCTGTGGTTTGCCCCCGGATCGCCGCGCTCGCGCGCTTCCGATGGCGTTCACGCACCCGCATTTTGAATGAGGAGACCAGATATGACTGCGCTCGATCACGCGACCCAGACGATGCACGCCGCAATCCGTCCGGCGGCTGTGACGCGCGTCGTAAACGCGGTCTCGGCCTTTTTCCGAACCTGGAAAAATCGCCGCGAATTCTACCGCCTCGGCGATATGTCGGATTCGGAACTGGCCGATATTGGCCTGACCCGCGCCGATCTGCATGTCGCTGTAGGTCTGCCCTTCGGCATCGATCCGACGGTGCGCCTCGGCGCGATCGTCCGGGCCCGCTCGGAATCCGCGGAAGACATGGCCCGCCGGATCTGCTGAACCGCGATCAGGAGTTTACGCAGGCTCCCCCACTCCCCGCCGGTTTGCCACAACCGGCCTGCCTGCACATTGCCCGGCCTGCGAAGGCCGGGCTTTTTTCTTAGGCTATGGCTATCCCGGCTTTAGCGCTGTCCGCTGGAGCTATCGGGTAAGGGTGCGGCTTAGGAAATCGCGGCTCAGAGCGACAATCTCGTCGAGGTTCGTTTCCAGCGCCCAGTGTCCGCCGTCGAGCAGGTGTAGCTCGGCGTTCGGCAAATCCCGCAGATAGGCGCGTGCGGAACCTTCCGGCATGTAGCCGTCCTGCGGTCCCCAGACGATGAGCGTCGGCGGCTGGTGTTCCCGAAGATAGCCCTGATATTTGGGAAACCAGGAGAGGTTTTCCTTCAGGGCGGCGATCACGCTGACCGCGATCTCGCGCCGTTTCAGCGTCATCAGCGACCAATGCAGTTTCCAGAGATCCGGCGGAATGCGCTCGGTCAGTTCGTCGCGAACATCATTCAGGAACTCGTCCTTGAAACCCTCTTCGCTCACCGCTTCCGCGAGCTTGGCGCGTCCCTCTGATGTCGGATTGCGCCAGTACTCCTCGAGCGGTGCGTATTTGGGGCCGAGCTGGTCCTCGTATATGTCGCCGTTCTGTATGATCAGTCCCGCTATCCGCTCCGGCGATCGGATGGCGAGCCGCAGGCCGATCTGCGAACCGAAATCGTGCAGATAGAGGACGTAGCGTTCGACCCCCAGCCTAGCTGTAAAATCTTCCAGGAACGCGGCGTAGCCGTCGAAACTGTAGTCGAAATCCTTCGGCGTATCGCTGTAGCCGCAGCCCGGGAAATCGGGCGCGATCAGCCGCCACCGGTCGGCCAGGGGCGGCATGAAATTGCGGAACTCGTAGGACGAGCATGGATAGCCGTGTGGCAGGAGGATGACTGGAGCGTCCGCCGGCCCGGCTTCGCGGTAGAAGACGCCAAGTCCGTCAAGGTCGATCCGACGGTGCTTTACGATTGCTGAACTGTTCAAGGCGACATCCCAACCGTGTTCGCGACGAAACGCGAGCGACGGCTGGAGGGAGTCAGGGCATCTGTACCGGCTGCCAGCCGCGCCCGCCAAAACGTGCGTCGACGCGTGATGTTCCAACCTGGGCGCGATCCCGGAGCGATGTCGATCAGCTTGTTGACGTTTCGGTCGGCCCAAGCACTACCGGTGCCGGTCCATGCCCTTGGTGAACTGCTCGAAGATCGATTCGGCGCTCTTCTGGTATTCGTCGCGTTGCTTGGCTCCGGTTTCGAACATGTCGCCGAACAGGTCATCGTAAGGGTTGCGTGGCCGCCCGCTCGGATTTTCGCGTGGCCGGGATCTTTGCTGCGGTTGCGGTTCTGGCTCCGGAGCGCGGCGCGCCTGGCCACCGCCCAGCATCTCCTCGAAGATCTTGCCGAGGGGATTGTCGCCATATGGGCTCTGCGCCTGTTCTGGCTGGCGCCGCGGTTGCTGCGCCGCGCCGCCGCCGAACATGTCCTGCAGCACTTTGCCGAAGGGATTGTCGAAGGGATTCGCCGGCTGCGGAGCCTGGCGCTGTTGCGGGGCCTGCTGCTGCGCGCCGCCGCACATCATGCCGCCACCTTGCCGCATCATCTGTTCGATGATCTCGCCGAGCGGGTTGGAGCCGCCCATGCCGCCTGCCTGCATCTGGTTGGTCGACTGCTTGAACAGCCCGCCCATGATCATCGACGCAATGACCGGAAGCATCTGCTTCAACACGTCCTGGCCGATGCCGGTCGCCTGCGAAGCTTGCGCCGCGACTGCGCGCGACAGGTCCTTCGAGCCAAACAGATGGCCGAGAATGCCGTTGCCCTCGGCTACGCCTTGCGGCGCGAAGGCCTTCTGCGCATCCTCGAAATATTTGGCGTGCTGGCCCGAGGCCATCGCGTTCAGGAAGCCGGCTACGCCGTACGGGTCGGAGGCGTTGCGCTTCAGCCCCTGCGAAAACGCCGGCAGCAGCGCTTCGACCGCAAGCTCGGCCTGCTGCTGCGAAAGGTTGAACTGGCGCGCCAGCATTTCCATGCCATGGCCGTTCTGGGCATTGGCCAGCATGTCGTACAATGGAAGCATCTTCTCCTCCTCGGAAACCTCCGCCGAAGAGAGCGTAGTGGGTTTCAGGGGCTGAATGAAGAGGGTATCTTGCCTCTCGCGAGGAGAGGGGGTCGTCAGTAGGCATACTCCAGAAACACCGGCTCGATCGAACCGCCCCAACGCGTGTGGTAGGCGTTGAGCATTTCCTCGGCGCTTGTGGTGCCGCGCGCCACAACTTCGTCCAGCGTAGACAGGAAGCCTGTCTCGTCATAGCCGTCGCGGTTCTTGCGGTCGCGGTTCGTAAGGCCAAGCCGTGAGATTTTGAGCGCCTCGCGCGCGATGCTGCGCAAATCGGTGTCGCGGAACTCCGTGCCGATGCCGTGCTTCGGCACGGCAGCGCGCATGTCGCGGACTTCCTCGAATGTCCAGTCGGCGGTCAACTGCTCGGCGGCGTCGAGCGCCTCTTCGTCATAGAGCAGCCCGACCCAGAAAGCGGGCAATGCGCAGATGCGCCGCCACGGTCCGCCATCGGCGCCGCGCATTTCCAGGAAGCGCTTCAGCCGCACGTCGGGGAACAGCGTCGACAAATGGTTCGCCCAATCGCCGATCGTCGGCACACCGTCCGGCACCTGGTTGTGCGCCGACCCGTTCATGAACTGGCGGAAGGTTATGTGGGTCATGTCGTGATAGCGCCCGTCGCGAATGACGAAATACATCGGCACGTCGAGCGCCCATTCGACATAGTCGGCAAAGCCGAAATCGGGCGAGAAGCAGAAGGGCAGCAGGCCCGATCGCTGGTTGTCGGTGTCGGTCCAGATCTCGCCGCGCCAGCTTTGCAGGCCGTTGGGGCGGCCCTCGGTGAAGGGTGAGTTGGCGAAGAGCGCGGTGGCGAGCGGCTGCAGCTTCAGCGACACCTGCATCTTGCGGCGCATGTCGGTCTCGCTCTCGAAGTCGAGATTCACCTGAATGGTGCAGGTGCGGTACATCATGTCGAGGCCATGCGACCCGACCTTGGGCATGTATCGCGTCATGATCTCGTAGCGCGATTTCGGCATTTTCGGCGTTTCGGAAAGCCGCCATTTCGGGCTGCCGCCGAGGCCGAGAAAGCGTATGCCGAGCGGCTCGGCGATTTCGCGAAGCTGCGCCAGATGCGCGTTGCCCTCGCGGCAGGTCTGGTGAATGGTCTCCAGCGGCGCGCCGGAAAGCTCGAACTGGCCGCCGGGCTCCAGCGAGATCGCGCCCTGACCCGTCGGCTCGACCAGTCCGATAACCCGCTCGTCATCGAGGATCGGGTCCCAGCCCAGCGTACGCTGCATCCCTTCAAGCAGCGCACGGATGCCGTTGTCGCCGCCATAAGGCACCGGCGCGTTGCCGTCGACATAGAACGGGAATTTCTCGTGCTCGGTGCCGATGCGCCATTTGTCTCTGGGCTTGTTGCCCTCGGCCAGATACTCGACCAGTTCGTCGATGTTCTCGATCGGCCGGAAATCCGTTGTATCGCGCGCCATTCACCGTTCCTCTGCACGCTCCTGACAAGCGTCGCGCTTGATGGACGCAATCGTGCCGGCCGATCAAGCAAAAAATCCTGACTATCCTGTCAAGAGCATTGATGCCCACGTCCCGCCGGGACGCAAAATCCGTCCCGCGGGGCATGCCCGCTTCGGCCGGGATGAGACCCTTTCACCCCCGGCCCAAGCGGGGTTGACCTGACCGCCTGTGGCCTGCGACGTCTTGCGCTCGCTATATTTGGCCGGCTGCTCTTGAATTCGGTCGTTCAGGCGGCTACACCGAAACCACCAGACCGGGCCCCTCTGGCAGCTCCCACGAGCTGTGATGTCGGACTGGCATTTCAACCTTGGGGGTCTGGTGTTCGTGGAATCCACGTGACGATCGCATAATCGAACCTGCAGCGAAGGCGTTTGAACGTTTTCGCTGGCCGTTGCGCGTCGCGATCCACCCATGCCGGCACTCCCATTCAAAAATGGGTGCCAAATGACGGAATTCTTTACTGCGGACGCCTTGTCCGCGCTTCTCCAAGTTATCATGATCGATCTCGTATTGGCCGGCGACAATGCCATCGTCATCGGCCTTGCTGCTGCCGGCCTGCCGAAGGATCAGCGCGCCAAAGCCATCCTGATCGGCATCATCGCCGCCACGGTGCTGCGTATCGGCTTTGCCACAGTCACGACCCAGTTGCTGCAGATCGTCGGCCTCCTGCTTGCCGGCGGCGTGCTCCTGCTATGGGTATGCTGGAAGATGTGGCGCGAACTGCGCACCACCCATACCGAGGAGATTGCCGGGGCCGAGGCGCTCGAGAACAAGGATCTCGATGCGGACGGCAAGATTGCCGCCGGCGCTCCGCGCAAGACTTTCGCACAAGCGGCATGGCAGATCGTCATTGCCGACGTGTCGATGTCGCTCGACAACGTACTGGCCGTTGCCGGCGCGGCGCGCGAGCATCCGGGCATTCTGGTGTTCGGCCTCATCCTGTCGATCGCACTGATGGGCATCGCCGCTACCTTCATCGCCAGGTTGCTGCAGCGTCACCGCTGGATCGCCTATGTCGGTCTCGCCATCATACTCTACGTCGCCCTGGAGATGATTTATCGCGGCGGCTTCGAGGTCATGGCAGCGGTGAACGGAGCGTAAGAGTGAAGCTCTAGCATCGACTGTCTGAGTTGCCCCTTGTCGCCCTGCCGGTCGGCGGTTGCGCCGATCGGCAACATTGCAGCAAAGCGGGCCGGCGGTGCGGCGGGCTACTCTCTCCCCGTTTACGGGGAGAGATGTCCGGCAGGACAGTGAGGGGCGGAGCCGACAGTCAAAAGACAAGCGATCCTGGAAGGCCGACTGACCTTCCAGGATCCAGGGCCTACCAATCCCCCACCGTCGCCTGGATGACGGCGAGCGCCGCCACGGCTGCCGTGTCGGCGCGCAGAATGCGCGGGCCGAGCGGAATGGCGGTGACGAAGGGCAGGGCGCGAAGCTGGCGCCGCTCGGCGTCCGAGAAGCCGCCTTCCGGCCCGACTAAGAGGGCGAGCTTCCGCTCCGTGATCGCCTGAAGCGCAAGCAGGGGATTGTTGGTCGAGGCATCCTCATCGCAGAAGATCAGCCGGCGTTCGCTGTCCCAGTCGGCGAGCAGACGATCGAATTTTTGCGCCTCGCGCACTTCCGGTATCGCGAGGATGCCACACTGCTCGGCCGCCTCGACGGCGTTGGCGCGCAGCCTTTCGATGCCGGGTCTGGCGATCTGCGTGTGCTGGGTGACAACCGGCTGCAGCACGCTTGCGCCCATCTCCACGGCCTTCTGCACCAGATAGTCGAGCCGGCCCTGCTTCAGCGGCGCGAAGCAATAGACGAGGTCGGGAAGCGGCGGCTGCGGCCTTGTGCGCTCCACCGCGCGTAGCCGGACGGACTTCTTCGCCTTGGCTTCGATTCGCGCCAGCCATTCGCCGTCGCGGCCGTTGAACAGGAGCAATTCCGCGCCTTCGGCGAGCCTGAGCACATGGCTGAGATAGTGGCTCTGCTCCCGGCTCGCCTCGATGACGGCGTTTTCAGCCAGCTCCTGCGGCACGAACAGCCGCTGCATCTTGTAATTCGCGCGCATCGGCGACTGATGGGACAGGCAGCGCCGCCGGTCAAGCGACGGGCAACTGGAAATCTAGTCCAACTCGCACGGCCAGCTCGCAGGCGCGGTCAATCCGGCCGGCAGCCTGGTTTCGGCATCGCCGCAGGCCATGTCGAGCTGGTATTGGGTGAGTCCGGTGGCGGCGCTGAGGTCGAGACCGCCGAGCCTCGTCAGATAGAAGAAGGCATTGGCGAAATCGAGCGGCCCTGTGAACTTCGCCATGCTCAGATCGGCCCGCGCCAGATTGGCCAGCGTGAAGCGGCTACCGGTCAGGTCCGCGCCCTCGAAATTGGCGCGGCCGAGTTCCGCCTTCTCGAAGCTCGTGCCGGCCAGATTCGCGCCCGAAAACTCGACCCGCTGCAGTTCCGCATTGATGAATGCCGAACCCTGCGCGTCCACCCCGCTGAAGTCGGTGCGGTAGCCCTCGACCTTGGCGAAGTTCGCGCCCTTGGCGCTGGAGCCGGCCAGTGAGGAGCGCACCAGCGTCGCGCCTTCCAAATTCGCGCCGTCGAAATTGGAATGCCTGAGGTCGGTCGAGGTAAAATCGGTTTCAACCAGGTTAGCGCCGCTCAGATTGCTTTCCCGTATGATGAGCGCGCGCTTCGGGCAATCCTGCCAGTCGATCCCCGGATGGGCCATGCTGCCGCAATCGGCCGATATTGCGGGGCTGGTGGCCAGAAAAGTGGCGAACCCGCCGGCAATCGCGGATGGAAGGTTATATTTCAAAATTTACCTCCGGCCCCGCCAATGGGGTTCGGGCAGTACACTACAACCAGCGACGCTCTTCCTGAAAGGCGATTTTTCCACACCGATCCGAGGCAAAGAATCGGCTATCGGTCGGACTTGTCCGCCCATACCGGCCTATAGCCGGAACGGAGGACGGCAACAGCGGCGGGCGGCGTGACGAGGCGAAGCGCCGAGCTTTTCAGCGCCTCGCGGTCGAGTGCAGGCCCATAGCCCGAAAAATTCCAGGGCAGAGCGGCGGCATCCGCCAGCGCGAAGGCCTGGCCGCCCGACGCGACGACCGTGCCGTCGGGCAGGGCGCGCAGCGTCTCAGCGTCAACCGGCTTTGCCTCGCCGCCCGAAGCAAGCCGCTCCCCATGCAGCCTCGCGTCGATCTCGCCGGCCTTCGGCGCGGTTATCCGAAAAGCGTCGCTATAATGGCCGACGAACGCCTTGGCCCGCTCGCGCCGGCAATAGAAGCAGGGGCGATGGCCGGCGGCCAGCGCCGTCACCTCGTCGAGAAAGAACAGTTCGGTCCAGCCGGCATTGCCGGAAGGTGCATTGCGGCCCATCACCTCGCGCCTGTGCCCGCGGAACTCGCACACGCAGATGAGCCAGGCTTTCGTGCTCCAGCGCCGCTGCAAGAGAGTCCGCGTAGCCGGATCGTGGATGACACCGCGATTGCCGGTGAACATGCCGCGCGCAGGGACCGCGTGGATTTCGCCGAACGGGTCGACGCGGTTTTGCAGCGGCATGGCCGGCCTCCCTTTCTGGCGTGTGCAAGCCATGATATCGGTCGCGACGCATTTGTCATTCCCGAAGGATTTCGATGCGCGTTCTCGTCGTCCAGAATTTCGACAACACAGGACTCGGCCAGGCCGGCGCGGCGCTCGAGGAGGCAGGCGCGGAGCTGGATATCCGCAACGCCCATCTCGGCGATGCGCTGCCGCCCGGTGCGGACGGGCACGACGCGATCGTGGTACTGGGCGGCGCCCAGAACGCGCTCGCCGACGAGGAGTACACCTATATTCCGGCGCTGCTCGCCCTGATGCGCGATTTCGAAAGCCGCGACCGGGCGGTGCTCGGCATCTGCCTCGGCAGCCAGTTGCTCGCCCGCGCCTATGGGGCGGAGAACCTGATCGGGACGGCCCCGGAATTCGGCTGGCACGGCGTCTCGCTGACTGCGGAAGCGGCGGGCGATTCGGTGCTCGGCGCGTTGCCGCGGGAGTTTCCGATCTTCCAGTGGCATGACGACACTTTCACGCTGCCGCCAGGGGCGGTGCGGCTCGCCTCCAATGCCGCGGCGGCCAACCAGGCATTCCGCATAGGCCGCGCGGCCTATGGCTTCCAGTTCCATTTCGAGGCCGACCGGCCGCTGATCCGCCACTGGAATACGGCCTTCGCGTCCTATCTCGCCGACCGCCAGCCCGACTGGCCAGCGCGCTTCGACGCGGAAGCGGAACTGCACGGTCCGGAGGCCGATGCCACCGGCCTTGCGCTCGCCCGCGCCTGGGTAGCAGCGATTTAGGCGACCCATTGCCCCTCAGTGGCAAAAATGCACCGTCGCCGAAATCTCGTGTGGATGTCCCTTCGAACGGCTGGCGGGTTCATCGGCAAACGCCTAGAAGGCGGCCGCTTTCCCCGCCACGGCTGTCCGATCAGCCCGCGCCGCCGGAAACCGAAAAGTAACCCTGACAGTGCAGACATACCGAAGCGCAACCGAGATGACCCCCGTGAAAGCAGCACTCCTGTCGTTCGCCATGATGTCCGCCATCGTGCTGTGCGGCTTCGGCATCTATACCGCCAGCGCTTCGGCCAAGCACGCCGCTATCGACGGTTACGGCGTCACCGCTTCCCGATTCTAGCTTGATCCCGAACCGAAGTCCGCGCAGCGAAAAGTTGCAGACTTTTCGGACAAGTTCATGCGGCTAATGACTGATCACGCCCGGACTGAGAGCATCCGCTTCTCGGCGCCGTCCACGACCAGCGCCGTCAGCACGCCGGACCGGTAGGCCAGCGTGTCGACATTGACGCGGTTCGGCAGGATTTCGGGCTCCGCGAACGGCGTGTGGCCGTGCACGATGATCTTCGGGTGCAGGGCGCGATAGTCCAGGAAATCCGCGCGTATCCAGATCAGGTCCTCAGCGGCCTGCTTGTCGAGCGCGACTTCGGGACGGATGCCCGCGTGGCAGAAGAAGAAGTCGCCCATCGCCGTGCTGAACGGCCGCGCCCGCAGGAAGGCGACATGGCTGTCGTCGACGGCATCCATCAGCGCCGAATGGCTTTCCCGCAGCGCTGCCAAACTGCCGCTGTCCAGCGTCACGCCGTACGACCGTGCGGTTTCGGCCCCGCCAAACCGCGCGAACAGAGTTGCCGGGTCGGGTTTGTCGAGGAATTCGAGAAAGCCGACATCGTGGTTGCCGGCGAGCGAAATGATGCGCTCGTCGCGGCGATGGGCTGCGACCAGAAAATCCAGCACCGCCTTGGAATCGGGACCACGGTCGACATAGTCGCCGAGGTGAATGATGCGCCAGTCTGCCGGCCGGTCGCGCGCGATCTCCGCCTCGATCTGCTCGTGCATGAGCTTCAGCAGGTCGGCGCGCCCGTGCACGTCTCCCATCGCGTAGATGCGCATGCCTTCCGGCCCTCGCGCATCGAGAAAATGAACGCCTCCGTCCCGCAACGATCAGTCGCCCACGACGAGGATGTGCAGCGCCCGCGGGCCATGCGCGCCGAGGATAAGCTTCTGCTCGATATCGCCGGAGCGCGAAGGGCCCGAGACGAGATTCAGCGTGCGCGGCATCTCTCCCTTTCCGAAGGTCTCGCGGACCTTGGCGATCGCCGTTTCGAGATCGCCGTCGATATCGGCGGCGTCGATGACCACAATGTGATGCTCGGGCAGGAAATTGATGGTCGTCGGATTGCCGGCGCCCGAAAGCATGACCAGCGTGCCGGTTTCGGCGATGCCGCCCGCCGCATGGCTGACGCCGGCCGCGTCGTCGCCGTCCGATGCCCCTTGCTTGACCTCCAGCGCGCGTTGCTTGCGCCACGGCATCGCGTCAAGCCTGGGATCGCCGCCCATGCGGATAGAAGCCGGCAGGTTCTTGCTGCGCAGATATTCGGCCACCGCCGCCGGCACGTCCTCCGGCTTCGGGACCCGCTGGACGGTCGCGAACAGCTTTTCGGCCATGGTGCAGAACAGATCGATGCGGCCCGCCGGCGCGAGTTGTCCCCGCGCGGGAATGACACCCTGTGGCGCATTCTTCAGCCTGTCGGCAACCGCCTGCTGGCGCAGCGCATCGCTTGCCGGCTGGCCGAGCGACTGGCGCACCTTGTTCAGGATGGCGTCGCGTGCGCTCATTGAACGGCCTCTTTCGCCCCGGTGGCGCGGCTGCCCAGCTGCTGCATGAAGGTGCGCTTCTCCGGCGCGGGCAGGTCGCGATGCTTCGTCCAGCCGCCGGCGAGCGGCAGATAGCCGAACCTGCCCTTGCCGCGGTCGAGCAGCGACAGCATAGGGATAGCGATCGACGTCGCGAAACGGTAGAGCGAAGGCCGCTTGGCCAGGAACGCCCACAGCTTCAGCCCGGCGCGCTGGGTGGCCGGGTTCAGCCCGCGCTCGAATTCGCGCTCGCGCCAGTGCCGCATCATCTTCGGCAGCGGGATCTTCATCGGGCACACGCTTTCGCAGCGACCGCAGAAGGTCGAGGCGTTGGGCAGGTGCCCGCTTTTGTCCACGCCGATCAGCGACGGCGTCAGCACCGCGCCCATCGGCCCGGGATAGACCCAGCCATAGGCGTGCCCGCCGACTGCGTGATAGACCGGGCAATGGTTCATGCAGGCGCCGCAGCGTATGCAGCGCAGCATGTCCTGGAACTCGGTTCCGAGCATCGACGAGCGGCCATTGTCGAGTAGCACGACGTGGTATTCCTCCGGGCCGTCCGGATCGCCCGGCCGTCGCGGCCCGGTCGACATGGTCGTATAGACGCTCATCTCCTGGCCGGTCGCCGAGCGCGCCAGCACCCGCAAAATCTGCGCCGCGTCCTCCAGCGTCGGCACGATCTTCTCGAGCGAAGCCATTACGATATGCACCTTGGGCAGGATCTGCGTCAGGTCGCCATTGCCTTCATTGGTAACGATGATTGAGCTGCCGGTCTCCGCCACCAGGAAATTCGCGCCGGTAATGCCGACATCGGCCTCGAAATAGGCCGAGCGCAGCACCCGGCGCGCCTCGTTGAGCAGCGTTTCCGGCTCCGACAGGTCGCGGCCGGGCGGCAGGTGGTCGTGCACGCGCCGGAAATCCGCCTCGACCTGTTCCTTGTTCAGATGCACCGCCGGCGCGATGATATGGCTCGGATGCTCGCCTCGCAGCTGGATGATGTATTCGCCGAGATCGGTCTCGACCGGGCGGATGCCGTTTTCGGCGAGGAAATCGTTGAGCGCGATCTCCTCGGTGATCATCGACTTGCCCTTGGTCACCGTCCGCGCGCCGGCCGAGCGGCAGATGTCGAGAATGATGTTCCTCGCATCCTCGGCGGTCTGCGCCCAGTGCACATGGCCGCCGGACGCCTTCACCTTGGCCTCATAGGCCTCGAGATAGAGGTCGAGATTTTCGAGCGCATGGTCCTTGATGGCGCGGGCGTTGTCGCGCAGCCGATCGAATTCGGGCAGCGCGTTGACGGCTTTCTGGCGCTTGTCGATGAAGCCGGAGCGGACATTGCCGAGCGCCTTCTGCAACTGCGCGTCGGCCAGCGCGCCCGCCGAATTCTGCTTGAAGGTGGGGGAGGTGATTTGCATTAGCGCGCCCCTGGGCGGGAGTTGTCTGAAAGCACCCCCTCACCGGTTCGCTTCGCGAACCACCTCTCCCCCGCTTCGCAGGGGCGAGGAACCGCGTTCTGCAAGCTTGGGTTCCTCGCCCCCATGGAATGGGGGAGAGGTGCCGAGCGAAGCGAGGCGGAGAGGGGGTCTTTAGCAAACTCCGATGAAGCCAGGTGCTTGTTCATATCCTACCTCCCCCCGATCGGTGGCGTTTGCGTCATTCCGGCCAGCACTTCCGCGACGTGCCGGACCTCGACCTTCGAGCCCTCGCGCTTCAGCTTGCCGGCCATGTTCATCAGGCAGCCGAGATCGCCGGCAAGCAGCGTCGAGGCGCCCGAGGCGGCGATGCTCCTGGTCTTCGTTTCCACGATCGAGTTGGAAATGTCGGGATACTTGACGCAGAAGGTGCCGCCGAAACCGCAGCAGACATCGGGATCCTGCATCTCGACCAGCTTTACGCCGGCCACAGAGGCGAGCAGCGCGCGCGGCTGCTGCTTGATGTCGAGCTCGCGCAGGCCCGAGCAGGAATCGTGGTAGGTCACCGCGGCGTCAAGGCGGGCATCGACGCCGCGCATGCCGCGCACGTCGACCAGAAAGCTAACCAACTCGTGGACCTTGGCCGAAAATGCCCGCGCCCGCGCTTCCCACTTGGCGTCACCCTTCAACAGGCCGGGATAGTGCTTCTTCAGCATGCCCGCGCACGATCCCGAGGGCGCCACGACATAGTCGAAACCCTCGAAAGCTTCGATGGTATTTTCGGCAATGGCGCGGGTGTCGGCGCGGTCGCCCGAATTGTAGGCGGGCTGGCCGCAGCAGGTCTGCGCGCGCGGCACCTCGACCGTGCAGCCGGCATCCTCGATCAGCTTGATGGCGGCGAAACCGACCGTCGGCCGGAACAGGTCGACCAGGCAGGTCACAAACAGTCCGACGCTAGGCTTTTTTTCGATTGGCTGGGTCACTGATTTCCCTGGCTTGTTGTCTGCTTCATTGTCTTGCTTCGGACCGCTGTCTCAGTCGCAATCTCGACACGCGCTGCCAGTCGCCGGCGCGTTCGGCCTCGATCATCGCCTGCTCGACATAGATAATATGGTCCATAGCCGCCTTGCGTGCGCCGGCCGGGTCGCCGCCGGCGACAGCCGCGTGGATCGCCCGGTGCTGCGCCAGCAACTGCTCGCGTGCGCCGGGCAGGCCGAACACCAGAAGCCGGTTGTGGAACACCCCATCCGACAGCAGGCGGTAGCACGAGCGCAGCGTGTGCAAAAGGATGATGTTATGGGCGCATTCGCTGATCGCGTTGTGGAATTCGACGTCGACCGCAGCCTCCTGCTCGAAATCTCCGCGCTCATGCGCCGCCTCCATGCGCGCCATGATCTGGGCAAGCAGGGCGAGATCGTCGGCGGTCGCCCTTCGCGCCGCATATTCGGAGGCGACGCCCTCGATTTCGCGACGGTATTCGAGATAGTCGGCTGCGGCTTTGCGGTGCGTGGCGATCAGGTCCATCACCGGCGCGGTGAACACCTGGCCGATCACGTCGGCGACATAGGTGCCGCCGCCGGGCCGCGTCACGATCAGCCCGCGCGCTTCCAGAGCTTTCAGCGCGTCGCGCAGGATCGGCCGCGATACGTCGAACTGCCGCGCCAGTTCGCGCTCGCCGGGCAACCGGTCGGCCGCGCGCAGCACGCCTTCGAGAATCATGCTCTCGATCTGCTGCACGACCTCGTCGGCGGTGCGCGAATGCTCTATCCGGGAGAAGATTTCACTCAATGCTCGGCGTTCCGGGCGGCTCGTTGTCGCCGCCGACAATAGCGGCAACGTCTTCTTCTGGTCAATTTAATTATCCGCTTGCTAGGTGTTCAGCCGGCATTCAATGAAGCGAGGCCGGCACATCAACGGAAGCAGCAATTCACGATTTGCAGACCGTCGGCGCTGCTGGTAAAAGCTTTTTACCAGTTTGTTCCGGAGAGACCGCGATGTCCGGTTTGGCCATGCCGATGCCCGCCGCCGACACGATGCGCCGGCGCGACGAGATCGTCGCCGACATGCGCATCATCGTGCCGGGCGAGGGCGTGGTCGACGCCGTCAACGAGATGCGCGCCTTCGAAAGCGACGGGCTGACGGCCTATCGACAACTGCCGCTCGTCGTCGTGCTGCCCGAAACGACCGCGCAGGTCGCAAGAATCCTGAAATACTGCAACGAGCGAAACATTCGCGTCGTGCCGCGCGGCTCCGGCACCTCGCTTTCCGGCGGCGCCCTGCCGCTGGAGGACGCCGTGCTCCTGGTGATGAGCCGCTTCAACCGCATACTCGAGATCGACTTTCCCAACCGCGCCGCCGTCGCCCAGCCCGGCGTCACCAATCTCGGCATCACCAACGCCGTCGAGCAGGAGGGCTTTTACTACGCCCCCGATCCATCCTCCCAGATCGCCTGCTCGATCGGCGGCAATGTCGCGGAAAATTCCGGCGGCGTTCACTGCCTGAAATACGGCCTTACCGCCAACAACGTGCTCGGCATCGAAATGGTGCTGATGGACGGCGAGATCGTCCGGCTCGGCGGAAAATATCTCGATTCCGAAGGTTACGACCTTCTGGGTGTTATGACCGGCTCGGAAGGGCTTTTGGGCGTGGTCACCGAGGTCACCGTGCGCATCCTGAAGAAGCCGGAAACCGCGCGTGCGCTGCTGATCGGCTTCCCGACAAGCGAGCAGGCCGGACAGTGCGTCGCTGACATCATCGGCGCCGGCATCATTCCGGGCGGCATGGAGATGATGGACCGTCCGGCGATCCACGCGGCGGAAGATTTCGTTCAGGCAGGTTACCCGCTGGAATGCGAAGCGCTCCTGATCGTCGAGTTGGACGGACCGGGCGTCGAGATCGACCACCTGATCGGACTGGTCGAGGCGATCGCGCTGCAGAACGGCTCAACGACCTGCCGGATTTCAACCTCCGAGGAGGAACGGCTGACCTTTTGGGCCGGCCGCAAGGCAGCCTTCCCGGCCGTCGGCCGCATCTCGCCGGACTATTACTGCATGGACGGCACCATTCCGCGCAAGGAGCTGCCGTGCGTGCTCTCCGGCATGCGCGACCTCTCGGAGCGCTACGGCCTGCGCGTCGCCAATGTCTTCCACGCCGGCGACGGCAACCTCCACCCGCTCATCCTCTACGACGCCAATGTGCCCGGCGAACTCGAAAAGGCGGAAAATTTCGGCGCGGACATATTGCGGCTCTGCGTCAGGGTCGGCGGCGTCCTCACCGGCGAGCATGGCGTCGGCGTCGAAAAGCGGGACCTGATGCCGGAAATGTTCAACCAGATCGACCTCGACCAGCAAATGCGCGTCAAATGCGCCTTCGACCCCAACCACCTGCTCAACCCCGGCAAGGTCTTCCCGCAGCTCCGCCGCTGCGCCGAACTGGGGCGAATGCACATCAGTGGTGGCAAAATGCCGTTCCCGGACATTCCGAGGTTTTGAGGATGGCGTTTCAGAATAAGTATTCCTCGCCCCCTCAACGCGGGGGAGAGGTGGCTCGGGGGAAGCCCGAGACGGAGAGGGGGGCGGCCGGCCTGCCGAGCCGGCGCGCGCCTGAGAAGATCGCGCGGGCCCGCTCGCTCCGCCAAGGCGAAAACATCGCGGAGGCGACCCTGTGGAACGAACTGAAAGCCAAAAAGCTGGGCGGATACAAGTTCGCTAGCCAAGTGCCTATCGGTCCGTATTTCGCTGACTTCGCATGCCGCAGTGCAAAGCTGGTCATCGAGTTGGACGGGAGCCAACACGCAGAGAGTTCCTACGACAGACGGCGTGACGAATTCATGCGCGGCGAAGGATATTCGGTGATCCGCTTCTGGAGCGCCGACATGCTGAACAACCCGGCGAGCGTTTGCGAAACCATCCTTGCTGCACTCGAGGGGCGACTGAGTGAAGACACGGTCGCTTCGGACCTGAGGTTCGTTTTTGCGAGAGCGAGCGAGAAGGTCAAGGGCGGCACTCGATGATCGCCCCCTCTCCGCCTCGCTTCGCTCGGCACCTCTCCCCCGCTTCACAGGGGCGAGGAACCCGAGTTCTCCGAGGTCGCCGACTCCTGCGAGGTAGCGACCTTCGCGAGTGCCGGTTCCTCGCCCCCGCAGAGCGGGGGAGAGGTGGCGCGGGGGGAGG
>NZ_AHAM01000209.1 GCF_000236565.1 Mesorhizobium alhagi CCNWXJ12-2
TGCCAATCCGGCGAGCGCATCCGATCCCGCCTCAGTCGCTCTCGTGCCATGTGCGGCCGTCGCGCTCGATGAGCGCGATCGAGGCGGACGGACCCCATGTTCCGGCGGTATAGCCCTGTGCTTCCTGGCGGCTGTCTTCCCAGGCGCCGAGGATCGGGTCGATCCACTTCCAGGCGGCTTCCACCTCGTCGCGCCGCATGAACAGCGTCTGGTTGCCGCGCACCACATCCATGATCAGCCGCTCATAGGCGTCGGGATTGCGCTCCTGGAACGATTCCGCGAAGCTCATGTCGAGCGCGATTTGCCTGAGCCGCATGCCGCCGGGACCCGGATCCTTGATCATGATCCACTGCTTGACGCCTTCGTCAGGCTGCAGCCGTATCACCAACTGGTTCGCGCTGATATTGCCCGCGTTTTCGTCGAAGATCGAATGCGGGATCGGCTTGAATTCGATGACGATCTCCGAAACGCGCGAGGCGAGGCGCTTGCCGGTCCTCAGATAAAACGGCACGCCCGCCCAGCGCCAGTTGGCGATCTCGGCCTTGATGGCGACGAAGGTTTCGGTGTTGCTCTGGCCGTTGCCGAGTTCCTCGATATAGCCCTTCACCGCGCCGCCCGAGGATGCGCCGGCGCGATACTGCCCTCGCACCGTCGACCTTGGAGCCTCCGCCCCATTGACGCGTTTCAGCGAGCGCAGCACCTTCAGCTTCTCGTCACGCACGGAGTCGGCTTCCATGGAACCCGGCGCTTCCATCGCCACGAGGCACAGAAGCTGCAGGATGTGGTTCTGCACCATGTCACGCAGCGCGCCCGCCTTGTCGTAATAGGTGACGCGATCCTCGAGCCCGACGGTTTCGGCCACGGTGATCTGCACGTGATCGATATGGGCGGAGTTCCACAACGGCTCGTACAGCGCATTGGCGAAACGCAGCGCCATTAGATTCTGTACCGTCTCCTTGCCGAGATAGTGGTCGATGCGGAATATCTGCTGTTCGTCGAACACCGCGCCGATCTGGTCGTTCAGCGCGCGCGCCGATTCCAGATCCCTCCCGATCGGCTTTTCCACCACGATACGGGAATTGGGCGAAACCAGGCCGTGCTCCTGCAAATTGCCGGCGATGTCCCCGAACAGCGCCGGCGCGACGGCGAGATAGAAGACGCGGATCGCCTCGTTGGACCCGATCGCCTTCTTCAGCCTGGAAAAGCCTTCACCGGTCTTTGCGTCCACCGAAACATAGGACAGCCGGGCGAGGAATCTCTCGACCTGCTCGCCGACCGTGTCCTCGGGTTTGACGTGTTCGGCGATCGCCTTGCGGGCGAAGGCGCGGAACTCGTCGTCGCTCATCTTGGAGCGCGACGCGCCGATGATGCGGGTCGGTTCGGAGAACTGGCCGGCGTGCTGGCGGTGGTAGAGCGAGGGCAGGAGCTTGCGCTCGGCGAGGTCGCCGGTACCGCCAAAGACGATGAAATCGAACGGTTCGACGGGGATGATCTGGCTGGTCATGGTGGTTCCGTATACCTGACGGTCGGTGCTATAATCTAATCGATTTAATATGGCCAGTGCCAGACTGTCACATCTTCAAACTTGACACTGGTGCAACCCGCTTGTTTGTCGGGAGTGATAGTTGCGCCTTGTGACGGTGCCGCAACATATGGCGGCATGGGCGAAAGCCAAGGAGAAATACTGATGGGCACGCATCTTTCCGCAACGGTCGCCGAGGGCCGCGCCTTCATGCAGTTCATCGGCGGCAAGCCTGTGGACGCGCTGTCGGGCGAGCGCATCGACGTGGTCTGTCCCTCCGATGGCAAGGCTTTCGCCTCCATACCTGCGTCCGGCGCAGCCGATGTCGACCGGGCGGTCAAGGCGGCGCGGCGCGCCTTCGACGACGGGCCGTGGTCGCGGATACCGGCCGTGGAGCGCGGCCGCTGCCTGACCAGGCTTTTCCATCTGGTCGAGAGGGACGGCGCCGAGCTTGCTGCGCTCGAATCGCGCGACACCGGCAAGCCGGTGCGGCAGGGCAGGGCGGACGTCCCCGCCACCATGCGCTACTACGAATTCTACAGCGGCGCCGGCGACAAGATCCATGGTGACACCATCCCGTTCCTCGACGGCTATACGGCGCTGACGCTGCGCGAACCGCACGGTGTCGTTGCCGGCATCATCCCGTGGAACTACCCGCTGCAGATCCTCGCCCGCGTAGCTGGCGCGGCGCTTGCCATGGGCAATACGCTGGTCGTAAAACCCGCCGAGGACGCGTCGCTGACCGCGATCCGCATGGCCGAACTGGCGCTGGAGGCCGGCTTTCCCGAAGGCGTCTTCAACGTCGTGACGGGCTACGGGCGGGATGCCGGCGCAGCGCTTTCGGCGCATCCTCTGGTCGACTATGTGACCTTCACCGGCTCGCCCATGACCGGCACCGCCATCCAGCAGGCAGCGGCGATCAACAATCGCGGCGTCACCATGGAGCTTGGCGGGAAATCGCCGCAGATCGTGTTTGCCGACTCCGACATCGAAAAGGCGCTTCCGGTCCTCGTCAACGCCATCATCCAGAATGGCGGCCAGACCTGCTCGGCGGGCAGCCGAGTGCTGGTCGAGCGGCCG
>NZ_AHAM01000208.1 GCF_000236565.1 Mesorhizobium alhagi CCNWXJ12-2
GAGCGGCAGGTCGAGCTGATCGCCCGCGCCACGCCAAAGCGCCAGTATTATCTGCAGTCACGCCGCGGCAACCGGCTGTTCGAGCTGGGATTGGGTCCCGTCGCGCTCGCGCTTTGCGGCGCCTCCGATCCGGCTTCGCAGACCCTCGTCGACACGATCATTTCCGAGCACGGCCGGAGCGACTTCGCCCCCCGATTCCTGAGCGCTCGCGGCCTTGAATGGGCCGTCGAGCTTCTCGGGCATTTCCCCCAACCAGAATAGGAGCATTCAGAATCATGCGGCGCCACCTTGTTACGGGTCTTGTCACCGTGTCCCTTATCCTCAAGCCGATCGCCGGATTTGCCCCACCGGCCTTCGCCGTCACTGTCTTCGATCCCAAGAACTACGCGGAAAACGTGCTGACGGCGGCACGCTCGCTGGAGCAGATCAACAACCAGATTCAGTCGCTGCAGAACGAGGCGACGATGCTGCAGAACATGGCGCGCAACCTTCAGCGCCTGGATTTCTCCTCGCTCGGACAACTTACCGGCGCCCTCAACCGTATCGACGGGCTGATGATCCAGGCCGACGGGCTGAGTTTTGACCTGGACCAGCTCGAGGGTGAATGGCGAGAAAAGTATCCAGAAAGCTACGACGGCACGATCAAGGTGAATGACCTGGCCTCGGCAGCACGCGAGCGCTGGCAAAGCGCCATGAAGGCCTTCCGCCAGACCATGCACGTGCAGTCGCAGATCGTCGAGAACGTCCAGGCTGACGGGGATCTGCTTGCTGAGCTCGTCAACCGCAGCCAGGACGCCGCCGGCGCGCTGGAGGCCCAGCAGGCGACCAATCAGCTGATCGCGCTATCGGCCAAGCAGCAGATGCAGATCCAGACGATGCTTGCGACCCAGTACCGCGCCGAAGCCGAGGACGCCGCCCGCAAGGCGCAGTCGGAGGAAGCCGCGCGTGAGACGACGCGACGCTTCCTCGGCTCTGGCAAGGCCTATTCCGGCAACTGAGCCGGCATCCCTTGAAGCGAGGAAAGCAGCGGCATGGACGATCTAGGCGTCATCGACCGGTTCATGGAGACCTTCATCCGCTACATTGACGGCGGGTTCGGCCTGCTCTCGGGCGACGTCGCTTTCCTCACCACCATCCTGATCGGCATCGATATCACGCTTGCGGGCCTGTTCTGGGCGCTCGGCGGCGAGCACGATATTCTCGGCCGGCTTGTCCGCAAGGTGCTTTATATCGGCGTCTTCGCCTTCATCCTGAACAATTTTGCGAACCTCGCTGGCATCATCTACCGCTCCTTCGCCGGGCTCGGCATCAATGCGTCGGGCGGAGGTCTCTCGCCCGACGATCTCCTGCGGCCGGGCCGCATTGCCGCCACCGGCTTCGAGGGCGCCTGGCCGCTGCTCGATCAGGCAAGCCAGCTTCTCGGATTCCCGGAATTCTTCGGCAACGCGCTCACCATCTTCGTGCTGCTGCTCGCATGGTTCCTGGTCATCATCGCCTTCTTCATCCTCTCCATCCAACTCTTCATCACCATCCTGGAGTTCAAGCTCACCACGCTCGCCGGCTTCGTGCTTGTGCCGTTCGCACTCTGGAACCGCTCGGCGTTCCTGGCCGAGCGGGTGCTTGGCAATGTGATGGCGTCCGGCATCAAGGTGATGGTGCTTGCCGTCATCGTCGGCATCGGCTCCACGCTCTTTGCCGAGTTTGCTTCTGCATCGCATGGCCAGGAGCCGGACCTTGCCGCCGCCATGTCGCAGGTGCTGGGCGCGCTGGCTCTGCTCGGTCTCGGGATCTTCGGACCGGGCATCGCCTCCGGGCTCGTTTCCGGCGCACCTCAGCTTGGTGCGGGTGCAGCACTTGGGACGACGGCAACGGCGGCCGGTGCGACGCTCGTTGCCGGCGGCACGGCATTCGCTGGTGCCCGTATGGCAATCGGCGGCAGCCTGGCCGCGGTACGCGGCGGCACTGCCATGAGTTCCGCTACCTCCACGGCCTACCGCTTCGGACGGGATACGTCCGGCGAGCCCGGTCTGGCCGGCGTCGCGGCTGGAATGGGCGGCATTGCGCGAGCCGCCGGTGGTGCGGTCATACAGAGAGCACGGTCCGCAACAGGTCCGATCAGTCGAAGCGTCGGAACCGGCCGCGGTGCCGCCTGGACGGCGACGGGCGGTAAGCCGACCTCTTCCCAGCAGGAACCCGCCGTCAACACAGCTGCCGATGCCGCCCCGGCCTGGGCCAAGCGCCTTCGCTCCGAGCAGACGGCTCGAGCCCATCGCCACACTGCCATGCAGGCCGTCCGCGATGGCGACCGGCCGGGCGGTGGCGCCAATCCCTCCCTCAACGACAAGGACGACTAGATGCTCTTCAAGCGACCCGTTCAGCGTTACGGGAAGACACCCGAACCCGTCACGCCCTATCAGAAGGCCAGCCAGCTTTGGGACGAGCGCATCGGCTCCGCGCGCGTGCAAGCCAGGAACTGGCGGCTGATGGCCTTCGGCTGTCTGGCGCTGGCGACCGGCCTTTCCGGCGGGCTTCTGTGGCAGTCGATGCAAAGCCGCGTCGAGCCTTACGTCGTAGAGGTCGATCGGTTCGGGGAGGCGCGCGCCGTCGCGCCTGCGATCCAGGACTATGAGCCGTCCGATGCCCAGATCGCATGGCATCTCGGCCGCTTCATTTCGAATGTCCGCTCCATCTCCACCGATCCGGTGCTGGTGCGGCAGAACTGGCTTTCGGCCTACGACTTCGCCACCGACCGCGCAGCACTCTTCCTCAATGAATACGCCAAGGCCAACGACCCGTTCGGCAAGGTCGGCACGCGTAGCGTATCGGTGCAAGTGACCAGCGTGGTGAGGGCGTCCGAGAGCTCGTTCCAGGTCAAATGGACCGAACAGGTCTATGAGCGCGGCAGCCTCGCCAGCACCACCCGCTGGACCGCGATCCTCACAATGGTGATCCGTTCACCAGACAACACCGACCAGCTGCGCAGGAACCCGCTCGGCGTCTTCGTCAACGCCATTGACTGGTCGCGCGAGCTCGACAGCGCCGCGTCGACACCCGTTTCCCCGAAGGAGCCAGCAAATGAAGAATAGAGCATCATCGATCCGTGCTGCCCTGATCGCGTCCGCTTCGGCCTTTGCCCTTTCGGCCTGTGCTTCGAAGCCGGTGCCGCCACCCGAGATTTCGTACGATGCGGCGGACTTCAAAACGGCCGTCATCGAGAAGGCGCCGGACAAGCCAGTGAAAATCGTCGAAGTACCAAAACCGCTTCCATTGCCCGGTCAACTGCAGCCCGCACCGGGAAAGGTGGCCGAGGATGAGCGCTCGCCCAAGGATCGCGTCGCCGACGCCAATAAGGCCGCCACCCAGGAACCGACCGAACATGGCTATGTCAACGCGGTCCAGGTCTACCCATACGCGGAAGGCGCGCTCTACCAGCTCTATGCCGCACCCGAGCGCGTCACCGACATCGCGCTGCAGCCTGGCGAGACGCTCACCTCGGTCTCGGCCGGCGACACGGTGCGCTGGGTGATCGGAGACACGGTAAGTGGTTCCGGCGATAACCAGCGCACTCATGTACTGGTCAAGCCTTTCGCGCCGGGGCTCAAGACCAATCTCGTCGTAACGACGGATCGACGCTCCTATCATCTGCAGCTCGAAAGCACGGACAAGACCTCCATGGCGGCGATCTCCTGGACCTATAGCGATGACCAGATCATCGCCTTGCGCCGGCGCAATGCTGAAGCCGAGGCCGCCATGCCGGTGGAGTCCAGTGTGGCGCTGGACGATCTCCGCTTCCGCTATTCCATTACCGGCGATACGCCTGCCTGGCGCCCGGTGCGCGCCTTCGACGACGGCCATAAGGTCTATATCGAGTTCCCGCGCCGCATCGACCAAGGAGAGGCCCCGCCGCTCTTCGTGGTCGGCGCCAAAGGCGACAACCAGCTCGTCAACTACCGCATGCGAGGCAACTACTACGTCGTCGACCGGCTCTTCGCCGCCGCCGAACTGCGGCTTGGTACGGAGCCGCAGCAGGTGGTGCGCATCACGAGAACCGACGGCAAGCCACGGCGGCGTCCGTCCCTCTTTGCGCGCTCGGGCCGGTGAGGGGAGGGATCATGACCGGTACATCTCGATCCGACATTCCTTCGAAAGTCGATCCCGAGGATCTGCAGCTGCGGGCGTCGCCGCGCCGCGTCGTGCGCTTCAGACGCGGCGTCATCGTCGCCATCGCGGCGCTTGGCTCGGGCGCCATTCTCGGCATCACGATGATTGCGCTGCAGGGACCGGCTTTGCGCATCAAGCAGCAGGCCGAAAAGCTCTACGACACGGAGCGCAAACCGACGGCAGAGGGGCTCGAAGCGCTTCCGGGGGACTACTCCAAAATCAAGCCCGATACGCCAGTACTCGGACCTCCTCTCCCTGGCGACCTGGGGCGACCGATCCTCGAGCGCCAACGCCAGCTCGGCATCGCACCGGGACAGGAGGTTTCCGCCGAGGAGCAGCGCCTGGCGCAGCAGGCGATTCAGGCGCGCGAGTCAGCAGTGTTCTTCCGGATCGAGAACAAGGCAACGCAACTCAACGCAAACAGCATGAATCAGGAGGCGCGGCCGCCGCTGCATGCATCCATTCCACAGCCGGGCGCCGGACTTGCCCCCGCTTCCGTGGCGCCGGCGGAAGGTGACCAGAACAACCAGCAGCGCAAGCTGGATTTCCTGCAATCGCGCGACACGGGCGGCATCTACAATCCCCACGCCCTGCAGACGCCGGTCTCGCCCCATCAGGTCATGGCCGGCAGCGTGATCGCAGCGAGCCTGGTGACTGGGATCAATTCCGACCTGCCGGGTCTCGTCGTCGCCCAGGTCACCGAAAATGTCTACGACACAGTCACCGGCAGTGTCCTACTGATCCCGCAGGGCTCGCGCCTCATCGGCACCTATGACAGCGTTGTTGCCTTCGGCCAAAGGCGCGCGCTGCTCGTCTGGCAGCGCATCCTGCTGCCCGACGGCTCCTCCATCGAGATCAACAACCTGCCCGCGACCGACACCGCCGGTTATGCCGGACTCGAGGACAAGGTCGATTTCCACACATGGCGACTGATCAAGGGCATCGCACTTGCAACTCTGCTTGGCATTGGCACCGAGTTCAGCCTCGGCGAAGACGAAAGCGATCTTATTCGTGCCATCCGCGAATCCACCCAGCAGAACGTCAACCGCGCCGGCCAGCGCATCACCGAAAAGAACCTTGATATCCAGCCCACAATCACTGTCCGCCCCGGATGGCCGCTGCGCGTGATCGTCCAAAAGGACCTCGTTTTGCGGCCCTACAAAGGCTGAACTGTCTGCGCAACCATCGCCAGGAGAAGGACCACCGATGGCAAATCTGAAGCTTGGAAAGCTGCCCGACCGCTCACCCGCGAAAATCACGATCACTGTCGGTGCTGAGCTGAACCGGGCGCTTCATGATTATGCATCGCTCTATCGACAGACCTATGGCGAATCCGAATCTGTCGCTGAACTCATTCCGTTCATGCTTGAGGCATTCCTTGGAAGCGACCGAGGGTTTGCGAAGGCGAGAAGGGATGGCTTGCCCGACGCCGGCCTGTGAGGGAATTGCGACGGCGGTCACATTCAAGTTTCGAGTGAGCAGGAGACACTGGTCCAGGATTCCAATCGGGACGAAGATGCGCGGCTCGCCGAATGGCAGGACGTGCCCGCTATCGCGCAACCTGCCAACCGTCTCGCGCGCCGCGATCCTGTTCGAGGCCCGGACCGAGATCGAAGGTGTGCAGCATCCCTCGTTGTCCTAGCGTCGTTCTCCAACCTTGCGTCGTCTCCCTTGCTGCGGCTGTCAGCTATCGCGACAGGTGACCGAACTCCCGGTCCCATTCCGAGAGTTTCGCGAGCGCCTTGCGATAAGTGCTGTCGTCTTTAACGAACATGAGCGGCGTCATGCGGCCAAGGTCGTCATCTCGAGCATTCAGGAAGGCTTCGGAATGCTCGGAAGCAAGGCGGCGCTTCGCTTCTGCGATGATCTTGTCTTGGTAATGCTGGCGCTCGGCTGCGGCGTCCCCTTCGCGTGCCAGCTGCCTCACCAAAACAGACAGCAAGTCGCGCGCCCGGTTCAGTCCGGGCTCGCTATCTTCGGCTGCTTCAAGAGGCGTCATCCTGTTCAGCTCATCGCGAGTCGTGTTCAGGAATGCATCAAGGCCAGAACCGCTCAATTGCTCTTCGGCGTCAATGCAAAGACGTTCACGGCGCGAGTGCCGAAGCCGCTCCGCTTCCTGAATGTGCTTCTTCCGCAGTTCCCCAGCCTGTTTTGCCATCTGGACCTTGCGGCGCTGGATAGCTCCTTCAATTGGTAATCCAACAGTTCCGTATGGAAGCGGCCCACGCTTTTCGAGCATGGCGACAGCGGCGTTAATCTCTGCCGAGATCTTCGGCGCTTCGATGCCCGATTGAAGCGCGGCCCGGTATTTCATTCCGGACTCGGTGTGAACGGAATCCAGCCAAGATTCACTGGTCGCGTTGCCGCGTTCTTCGGCCGGAAGCTCCGCCAGTATCCATTCGACCGCCTGCATGGCAGCGTGCATGGCGGCAGTCCTCTGCTTCTCCGCCAGCGTGCGAGTGGTCCAAGGTTCAGCGAATTGTCTTGCAAGCACCATGCCGTTATCGTGCTGGACCAAGACGCCTGCACGGGCAAGGTGTTTCAGATAGGCATCCACGGCCTTCCAAGGTGGAGCGAAATCCGGTTCGATCATGGCGGCATCGTCCGCCAGCCCGGCATAGACACGCCGAAACTGCTGCCGGATTAGACCGGCTTTCTCCAGATGTTGGGTGATCGGGACTGCTTTGCAGACACCGTTTCCAAGGCATCGGTCGTGGAAGACCTCAGTTAGAATGATGGCCTGCCAAACCTCTGGTGGCACGGCGAAGCAGGCAAAGCCCGCTACCTCAATGCCGACATGTTCGGCGAACCCAGTTGCTTGAAGCTCCTCCAGACGCGAAATCTGGCTGCTCTCCTCCGCCAACGCATTCGAAGCTTCCCAATAGGCAGAAATCAGCTCGACAACGCGCTTTTGGTGCTTGGCGGCGGCGCCAACTCGCCGCTCATCCTGAGCAGCGCGCCACCTTTCTTCGTCCTCGCGACGGTTCGTCTCCGCAACATCGATACCGGGATGATATAGCCACCAGCGCGGCGCGGTGCGCAGCACGGCATCGGCAATCGCTTCGCGTGTTAAGTCATATGAAAGCCGTGACAGGTCCACTTCAACGGCCGGAGTGCGATGCTCACGAAGTCGCCTAACCTTGGCCTCATCGCTGAAATGCGTCACGGCGACCTCAACAAAGAGGTCATACTCCAAGGCGCGAACATACAAGTCCGGGATGATCGTCTTTGGGTCTGTGTATTCGAGCCGGAGGAATTCCGTCTGGACCTCCTGACTGGGTTTCGTCACCACCCGCTTGCGGTGATCGAGCGAAAGTCGGCCTGGTAGGAGCATCTTGGGACTGGCACGAAACATCTCCTTCGCAAGGAGGTGCAGGACGGTTTCGGGCCCCCCGCCGCACGCCTCACCGCGGTAATGAGCGAAGTGCGGCACATGATGATCGGCTTTCGTCCGGGCGACAAGCTGGCCGCGACACGCTGGGCAGATGCAACCACAGGCGAGGCCACGCTGAACTTCGGTGATATGCGCCAACCTGCCATTGGGTTTCTGCCCATAGACAAGTTGGGCACGATCGGAACCATACGACTGCCGCGCCTCTTCTTGATCGCCCATCCCGGCCCCAGTATCAAAATCGAATATGGTAAAGCACGAGAGGATATCACCCTTAGGGCGTGCGCCAAGCAGCGGGTCGCGCCACCTGTTGCGGAGACCGGCCAGCCGAATCGAGGTGCCGATGGCAAACTGGACGCCGCCCTGTGAAAGTTGGGTTGACCGATCTACGAAGCTGAAAAAAATGGAAAGACTGCTCTTCGCAAGGTCAAGCCGCAATACTTCGTACCGGATCGGGGGATGAATTCAGATTGATACTGTGCAGCTAACCACACGCGCGATAGTCTTGGGGCCTGGACAAGAGTCGGGGGGGGTATGGTCAGGATCACGAATGCGCGTGCTTATGCGAACAACGAAGTAGCCTATGTCGCATGGGACATCGACGAGAAGATCCCGGGGTGCCTGGGTTTCGAAGTCATCCGTGTCTACTTGAATTCGGACGGAAGCGTTGCCGAGCGCCGCAACGGAAGCGACGATCGCGTCTCCTGCGCCGCTTGGGTCGGCTTCAAGGGACAGCGAAATCCGCATTGGCTGCCCCATGAAAGCGGCGTATGGCCGATCCAAAAGCTGTCCTGGCGCGACCTGACTCTGCGCAAAAAGCGCGACGGCCTCAGGCGACGTCCCGATGAGGTGCGTGTCCGCTACGAAATTCGGGCCGTCGGGGACCTCCGTCCCGGCATGGAGCCCGCGCCCGATCCGACGCCGTACAAGGCCACGGTCGCGAAGAGGGATCCCAACGGCAAGCCCGTGCATGACGCCAACGGCGATCCGGTGTCGGTCGAGGTCGCCAGCTATACTGGGACCCCACGGCCGTTAGGGTACCTCGGTCCCGCCGTCGCTACGAACGACGTGCTCGTAACTACGCGCCGCGGCGTCTTCCGCACCACCTTCACCAACGGCGTGCTCGCGGCGCAATGGCTCCGCAACGTGCTGCTCGAAGGCGACGGCGTGATCAAGCCCGATGAACTAATCAACAAGATCTCCGACCCGAATGATCCCCACCGGAAGTATCTCGCCGGCGACGTGCTGCCGCTGCTGCGGGAGCTGTTCGGCCGGCCGGGGGAATTTTACCTCGGCCTGTATGAACTGGAGGACCGCGAGCTCGTTGAATTGTTGCTCACGAATGCCAACCGCATCCATGTCATCCTCGCCAACACCGGTGCTGAAGACAAAGTCTGGGACAAGCGCAACGCGAAGGCGCGCAAGGCGCTTGTCGACGCAGGCGTCGATATCCAGCACCGGATGTTCAACAACTCAACTCATATCGGGCATAACAAGTTCGTCGTGCATGTGCCGCCCGGTGGCGCCCCAGCCGCGGTCTTCACAGGCAGCACCAATTGGACCCAAACGGGCCTTGCCGGCCAGACGAACAACGCGCTTCTGATCGAGGAGCCCTCGGTAGCGAAGGTGTTCTTCGACTATTGGAACCTGATGAAAAATGACCCGCTCGTCGTTCCCGATCCGCTCGGTGCAGAGATGAAAGACGCACAGCAAAGCGCGGCCTTCCGTCAGTCCAATTTCACCAAGAACACCGTTCCGCTTGGCAACGGTGCCGAACTGACGGTCTGGTTCTCGCCGAACACACTACAGCGCAAGAAAACTAAGAAGTTGCCGCCGGATCTGTCGGACATCTACGGCCGCATGCGCCGCGCTGAGCATGCGATCCTCTTCCTCGCATTCTATCCAGGCCAAAGCGGTAGCGACTGCATCATCGGCGAGGCGATCGATATCGGACGCAAGGATCGTGAGCTTATTGTGATGGGAGCGGTCTCTAGTGCTCAAGCCATGCCCAACTATATCCCCAAGAAGAAGAACGATCCCAACAATCCCGATGACGACACGCCCGGTCAATCACCGCACACGTTCAAGGAGGCTAATGTCGAGATCGTTCGGGCGTCCCGGATCGACGATCGGGCCATGCTCAAGGATTTCGGCGCTGAGCAGTTGGCCGCACGCGGAATGATCGGCGCGATCATTCACGACAAGGTACTGGTGATCGATCCCCTCTCGCCGAACTGCATGGTTGTGCTGGGCAGCCACAATCTCGGTTTCAAGGCCAGCTACTCCAACGACGAGAACATGGTCCTGGTGACGGGTGATCGAGCGCTCGCTGAAGCCTACGCCGTGCACATCCTGGACGTTTATGATCACTACCGGTTCCGTGCGATCCAGTCCGAACGGCAGAAACAGGGCAAAAAGGGTTGGTCCGGCTTTCTTGAAGGAGATGACCGCTGGCAAGACGGCTATGTTCAGCGCAGCAAGGGTGCGGTCATGCGATATTTCGCAAACGGCTGAAGAGGTGGGTGGCTGCGCGCCGCGAGAGGGGGAACCTGCCCGCTCCCGGCACTGCCGGCGACCACCCATTGCAAATTCTCAAACGTCAAATACCTTCTGCACTTCGTCGCCGAAATGGTTGATAACCTTAACGCAGACGCGCCCTGAACCGGGCTTCGGGAAGGGGCGTGAAATTGTTGCGCTAATCTCTTCCCAGGCTGTTTCGTCAATCTCGGCCTTGAGCGCACGCCTCAGCGAGTCATAAGGGTCCTGCCCGACGAAATAGGCTTGGCGCACGAAGAAACTTTCTTCATTGTAGTCATCGTCGATGAACCATGCCGCGATGTCATTCTTCAGATCGTTGCCGCCAGATGAACGCACTTCCCCGGTTGTCGGGTCGAAGATGTCCATGCCCTTGACTTCGATTCGGAACATGTCGTCTTCCGCTTTCACGACGCGAAGGTCCGGCTCGCCGAAGATCACGAAGAGATTACCTGCGCCCGTCGCCTTGAGTTTGTCGCCCATGCGCAGGTCTTGGTTCATGCGCGCTTTGAGCACAGTAAGCGAACCGAAGTTCAGCCGGGTTTCATCAACCTCAGGCGCGAAAGCGAAGCCGCAGACTATCAGCGTGTCGTACAAATCAGCGGCCTCACGGGCAGCCTTTTTTACGAGGTCATAGCCTACAGTGTCATACTCCGGGCCAATACAGATGGCGGCGCGCTTGAGTTCGCCGTTTTCCACATAGCGGCCTTCGAAGGGAACGATGCCTGACCGAGAAACGCGGGGCTTGAGCCATTCGAAGTGTATGGCTTCGCCCTTCTTGGTATTTTGAACGCCTGAGGCAAGAAGGTTGTCATAGACGACCTGCGCGAAATCATTTGAAGGCTCGAGAGGGAGCATATCCTTGTCCGCTTGCGATAATATGTCTGGGCTCTCGGCTTCGACTTCCAAAATCTCGGCAAGATAGGGGTCTTCACCCAACGGCAGCACGCGATGCGGTGAGAGGCTCTCTACTGTGAAGGGGCCGGACACGCGCACAATGCCCTTGGCTTTAACCGGACGATCATAGAGCCACTCGATGTCGGCGTTGCGGGCAATTGAGGCGTCAATTTCCTTCTGGCGTTCGCGCCGCTCGATCCACCATGCGTCGTGATCCGCCTTAACCGGTTCTGGCCATTCCGCGTTCGATTCGCGTGGGATTTCCCATTCTTCCCACGCCTTGCCGAGCGCTGCGTTGATCTTGTTGCGCAAAGGTTCAAGCCGGGATTGGAACCGATCCCAAATGACGTCGATTTCGGCGTTGCGGACGATCGCGCCCAACGAAACTTTCGCGGCGCGATCGGTCACAAAGCCGTGGCGAATATCGTTTCCGAAGGGGCCCTCGGCTGGCGGCTTGCCGGTCAGCTTCCCTTCCGCCTCCGCCCCCTCCTTAGTGTCTCTCAGATAAAAATAGTCATATCGCGCACCCATCAGTCGGGAACGAGCCAAAGTTAGCGCAACGCGGCTTGTATCAATCGTAATCCATCGACGGCCCCAATTCTCCGCGACATAAGCGGTTGTTCCAGAGCCACACGTTGGGTCAAGTACGAGATCCCCGGGGTCCGTAGTCATTAAAATACAACGTTGAACTATTTTTGTTGCGGTCTGGACAACGTATACCTTGTCTGTCGCACCGGCTAAATCAGACCATATGTTCGTGATCGCCTGTACAGGAAAATCGTCTAGGTATTTCAAAAAGCGGAGCCTTGTTGCTTGAGCCACCAACCGACCGGACTTTTCGAGGCGTGCCATTCCAATTTCATTCGTCTTCCACCGTGTTTGATCGGAAGGTGTGAAAGTTCGGCCTTGGAAATTGACCCGAAACCAGCTTGCTGCGCCTTCCCCTTTTTCACGGCCCATTCCGGCGGATTCGAGTGGGTCCGGGGCAAATAATTTTGCACCGGCCGGAATAGCTCCAATTCTTGACCGAGATGTTCTTTCGCCATTCGACAATTCTACGAGCGTGAACCGGCCAGCGTCGTCCGCCGAAATTTCCCTTTCTTTATAAATTTCTCGATACTTCATACGGTCAGCATCGATCGCGTACCAAAGAACATAGTCGGCAGTTGATCCTAGATACCGAGCAAAAGTCGAACCTGCCTTTTGTACGGTAATATTGGCAATCGCGTTGCGAGCTCCAAATACTTCATCCAAAAGTGCGCGTACATAATGAAGATTTTCGTCGCCGATTTGGACGAAAACGCTTCCTGTTTCGGCCAACAAATCACGAGCGACAATCAGCCGGTCCCGCAAATAGCTGAGGTATGAGTGAATGCCGTCTTTCCACGTATCGCGAAAAGCGCGCACAACCTCGGGTTCACGGGAAACGCTAGCTTCCTTGCCGTCCTTGACGTCGCGAGTTTTGGTTGATGGCTGCCAATTTGAATTGAACTTGATGCCATATGGAGGATCGAAATATATGCACTGCACCTTGCCGCGTAATGCTTCGCGTTCTGCAAGGCTGCCCATGACAGCTAAGCTATCACCCAGAATCATTCGATTTTGCCAATTCTGATCGTGGACATAGAACTCAGTACGGGCTTCTGGGTTAGCTTCCAGCCCGTTGAAGTCGTGGAAAAAGTCGATTTGCGGCGCGGTCTTAACCTTTCGGGCGGCTGACTGTCGCCGCAAATTCTCGATCAGGGCACGTGGATGAATTTTCTCTTGGATGTAGATTGGCGGTGCGGCCACTTCCAATGGCGCCCCATCCTCTACATCCTTGCCTCGCCAGACAAGCTGAGGGTCAAGGTCCGGGTTTCGCGGATAGCGCAGAAGCTTCAAGTTTTTTTCGTCATCCGGCAGAATGCCCTGCAACTCTGCCGTCGGGATGTTCCTCCTCTTGTCTCCCGTATGGGTATAGTTATCAATTTCTGTGCTTTGCGACTTCTGGCGTTTTGGCGGCAGAGGCACTGAGAAATCGGTTCGCCTTATCTGCGCATCTCCGCTCTCGATTGTGTAGGTAACACTGCCGTCAAATACTCGCGCTCCGGCCTCTACACCCGTAACTGGATCCCTAAGTTGGACATATAAGGTTGCGGGAGCTGTGATGGCACCGCCTTGTTCGACAGCCGCATCGTCAAAAACTGCCAGACCGTCAATTCGGACATGGTTGGCGAGCTGTTTCAGCCGTCCCCACCAAATCGAGCTTGAGACATCAAGTCGGCTGAACGCCTCACGAAGCTTGGTGCCAACGTCATCTTTTTCTGACTTGGTCATGGCTATATACCCTGATCCTGCGGATGTGCCGGAACTCCGGGCGTTGGAATATCAAAGCGCTGTCCTGTTCGCGCGCTCGCAAACGGGATTCCGTTGCTGAAGTGCCACCGCAGGTGTTCGCCAAGCCCCTGCAAATCACCCCAAACTAATGCCGCGTTGACCCCTATACCATGAAGTCTCTGCCTGAAATCGTCGCGTTTCGTCGGGCTAATTTGAAATCGCCTTACCTCTCCAACCGGGACGTTCCATGGTGACCCCGGCTCGGGGTGAACCGTGAAAAGGCCGCTCTGAGCAGCAACACGGTTTGCAATTAGAGGAGCTTCGAAAAACATTACTTCCTTCAATTTAAACGGCTCTAGATTATCTACGTCGACAAACTCTGCAGCGGATGTTCTAACGGCGATCACCTCTGCGTTCTGTCTATAATCACCAGAGCAAATTGCGAAATAAACTGCAATGAGAGGGTTATTTGTCCAATCTAGCAACCGAGTGGGAACACCAAAGTGTTGCGCCAGCGTGAGCCATTCCCAATTATTGTTTGGCGCAGCACCTTGAAGGAGCATCTTGGAACGGCGTTTAAATTCGGAGAATAGACGTCTTTCGTCAGTTTCTTTGTAGGTTCGACCTGCTGGGGGACGCCCAATAGTTGGCACGAGCTGATAGGAAGCATCACCATGGCCGCGAAATACCCAGCTGCTATCTGTATGCTCGCTGATCCATTTAAGAAATGCAGGCCAGCTTCCCTTCGTGAGACTATTCGCCATCGCTTACTCCGCCGCCAGCAAGGGGCGCATATAGTCGCGAATGCGCGCTGCCGCGTCGTATGGCACATCGTTCAACTCAAGGAAGCCCCAGCGTCCGAATCGCCCAAAATTGTTGACTGCAGGCACCCAGATGTTCCGCATGGTTTCAGCTTTCGCCGCGTCCTTCTCGTCGCGCTGGCCCTTCAACTCAATGACAAGATTGAGTGGTTCGGCTGCGCCGTCGTTGATACGTACGATATAGTCCGGGCGATAGCGTAGCGTCTCACCTCCGAACTCATACGGCACCTCGAAGCTAAGGTTATGGTTCTTGGCGTAGGCAATGACTTCGCTCATGCCTTCAAGCCTCGCGGCAAGGCCCGCCTCCCAGGCCTGATCGTATACTACGAAATTCAAGTGACATTTGTCGGCGCGCGTGGCCAACACCGTCGTCTTCGACGTATTGAAATCGACGTGTCGCGTCGTGCCTTCAGGATTATAAGGATTGAGGATCGGCAGAAGCGCGCCGCTTGATCCATCCGGTGGCCCGGCAAGAGAGGGCGCCAAAGCACGATAGATTTTCTCCGCCGCCTTTATCGCAAGCGAACGCCACTTGAGGAACTGCGGGACAGTTTCGCCCGCACATGTCAGACATTCCATAAACCAGCGTTCGGTGATTCGCGTGAGTTCGGGATAGCGCCAGACCTGCAACGCGCCGTCCGGGTCTTTGAAATAGGTGCGCAGGAGGAGCCCAGCGACGTCGAAGATCACCGTCTTGAGACGCAATTGATTGGCTTGCGTGCGCAGATCGAGTGTGAACCCTTCCCCAATCAGTGGCTCGACTTCCGTGACCATCGGGATGTCATCAGGCGTAAGTGTCATTTTGCTGTCGGCTGTGAAGACCGGTCGAAGCGACTTACGTGGGAAGACGATGCGGTAGCCCTCGACATTCGGGAAACGGATTTCCAGCTTTCCCCGGTCCTCCATAGCTCGCACGCGGGTCACCTTCGGCGGGGGTAAAGGTGCCACGTTTTTGCCCTGTTGGGCGAAGGTGAAAGGCACACCAAGCACATCCGCATATTCGACCGGGAAAAAGCCCGTTGTCGGGTCTGTCTCATAGGAAACGCGTCGAAGGCCTCGCCCTACGACTTGCTCGCACAAGAGCTGCGTGCCGAATGCTCGCACGCCCATAATGTGTGTGACTGTGTTCGCGTCCCAGCCTTCCGTCAGCATCGATACGGAAACGACGCAGCGTATGTCGGCGCCAAGCTTGCCGATACGTCCGACTGTGTTCATGACTTCGCGGAGAATGTCAGCGTCGGTCAACTTATCGATGTCTCGTGGATCGTTGCGTAGGCGAAGCTCTTTCTTGAAAGCTTGTATTTCGTCCGCCGCAAGCGTGCGGAACTCATCGGATAGGGCTTCGCCAGAATCGAGTTGTTCACTGTCGATCAAAAGCGTTCGACGACGCCCAAGCCACTGGCCACGTTCGTCGACGTTGGAGAAGAGATTGAGCCTGCCCGGCACAAAGCGGGTTTGGGCGTTCTCGCCTTCGCCTTCCGTCACCTCATAGCCACTGATCCAGTCGGCCATGAGTTTCGACGTCGCGGTATTGTTACAGACAACAATAAAGACGGGCGGGCGGCCAAGATCGGGTTCGGCTTCCCAAGCGGCGTAGGTCGCCTTGTAGTGGTTGTAGAGGGCTTCCGTTGCTTGCAAGAGTAGGTGGGGGAGCGCTTGCGGGTCCATCAGCGCTTTGGACTGCTTGCCGCGCCCCCGTTTTGGCAGGCCTTTGGAAACGTATCGGTAAACGTCCCGGAATTTTGGAAGTTCGCCTTGAATTGAATCGTCCAGCACTGGAAGGCGCGGAACCTTCACGATGCCGCTTTCAATAGCGTCGAGAAGCCCAAAGTCAGATGTCACCCATGGGAAAAGTGTTCCCTCTGGGTATCCGGAACCTTTCAAGAAGAACGGCGTGGCTGATAAGTCATAAATTGCCTGTACGCCGATTTTGCGGGAAAACGCCTCGATGCCGTTGATCCAGACCCGTGCCGCTTCTTCATTGCGTTTGGCCTCTTCCTTCTCCTCCGCCGTCAGAGGTTCGCCATTCTCGTTCTCGCTACCAACTTTGTGGCGGTAGCAATGGTGGGCCTCATCGTTCAAGACGATGATGTTCTTGCGCCCCATAAGTTCAGGCGCGACGCGGGCAATCATCTCACCTTCGGTTTCCGTGAATGTTTTTTCCGGCCCGCGCCCACCGAGTATCTGGCGGTTCAACTTCGAAACTTGTTCGGTCTCGCGCAGCATGAAGGCGTGATAGTTAGTGATGACTATGCGCGCCTTTCGAACACCATCGAGCAAATCCGTTGGGACAAGGCTCAGCGCCTCGTAGATGTTCTCCGGGTCTGACGGGATCAGAACGCGGAGGCGGTCCCGGATCGTAATTCCGGGCGCAACGATCAAGAAGGCGTCGGAAAAAGTTTTGGCGTTCGGACGGCGCGCTTTGTTCACCGCGTGCCACGCAATGATCATGCCCATGACCGTCGTTTTGCCGGAGCCCGTCGCCATCTTGGACGCCAAGCGATAGAGGCCGGGATTGGCCTCTGCGTTCGCATCCTGAATCTGCTTCTTAAAGCGGGCGGGTGCGACCTCGGTGAGATAGATCAGCGTCTCGACAGCTTCGCGCTGGCAGAAGAATAAGCGCCTCGCCCGCGAGGGCTCTCCCCAGTGCAGCAGCAAGCGTTGCGTTTCGGGCGTAACGCCCCATTGGCTTGGAGGCAGGGCTCGCCACTGGTTCACATGCTTGCGGATTTCATTGATTAGCGCATTCGACGTGACTTTGGCGCCGTCCTGATCGAACAGGGCGAGTTCAGCCTGCTTTGGGCCTCGGCGCCGCGCGGCGGGAACGGGAACGACTTGAATACTCTCGCGACGACCTGGCAATTTCACGCCCGTCGGCTGCCCTTCCTCGTCGAGCTCATAGTGAAATAACGGGGGATCGAACGGCGACGAAATAATTGGGTTGTCTGTGAAGCCCATGTCCCCCCACTTACGCTAGCTCTGATTCTTGACGATCAGTTAGCACGCCGATTGACCCGGTGTGAATTGCAGCTATTGAGAACTCGCTGCCAAGCATCTGTGAAAGCAGGTCAAACCGACAATTTTTGCAGCCGGTTTCAAGTCTGGATTGGTAGGTAGCCGACGCACAGGCGTGGCACGCCCAATAGGGCTTCGGCGAAAGATCGGTCCATTCGATAGAGGATCGAATAGCACCACGTCCGACTGATTAAAAACTCGCCGGTCGCGGACATCACCAATCCTGACCCTACGCCGGCTTGTGGCAGTATGTGGTTCTTCAAAAAGTTCGCGACCAAATCCTCCCGTCACTCGCTGCCCCTTTACACGATACCAAATAAGCATCATGCGTACTTTCAAGTGCCCGTTGATTTGTACCGCTGGTTCGCTAATCTCGACAAGGTCGACGGTTTTTGAGGGGCAAGACAGTTGCCGAGCAAATCGGGAAGTTCCGGCAGGGCGGCACTATTGGCGGCTGGATTGGCTCTCATGCCAGTGGGAGCTTTGAGCGAAGAAGTTGAACACGACGTTTGCACATGCAAGCAGGTCCACGCTGGGGCACAATCCTCCTTGAAGGGCGGCGTCTGCCAGAGAACAGAGGCCAACAATTGTCTGATGGAATGGGGTAGCGCCGGTAGCCACGGCGTGAATGTCGGAAACGGGGCGCCCCAAAATGACGCCGTTGACAACGCCGATAAGTCGATCCGACAGGCGGACGAAAAGTTCCAGATCGTTCCAGCCTTCGGCGACGCAACAGCAGGCCTTTTGCCGATGCAAATCGCTGTTCAGAACCTGGCGAGAGTTCATCCAGAAGGGTACCGAAACCCCGGTCTGGTCGAGAGCTTTTTGTTGCTGGCCGCCTCTGCCCTCTCAAGATTTGACGCGCCAGTTGATGTCTTGAGCAAGGGAATGCTATTCGAGCATCGCGAAGAGCTCACTAGTATTCTTTCCAAGAGTGGGACACTGTACCTTGATCCGTTCCGGATTGAGGGCCAATTCGGATGTCTTAAAGTGTTCTTCGATACCGAAAAAGGTGAGAACGTCGGGGTTTACATTAAGACACCATTTGCTGCGAACGAAGTATGTTGAATATCTGTCGCTTGTCATTTTCATTATTGGCGCTTCTGACTTATATTCAGACCTCGTTCGCCGTCGAACCGAAATTGTTGAGCGCCCCGGCGACTGCTCAGAATGCCGACCGGGCACTAATTTTTGTGCATGGTTTGCTGGGTGCCGCTGAGGGTTCGTTCGCAAATTGGCCGGAAATCATTGCCGATGACGACACTGAACTGCCTGGACATGGCAAGTTGTCCGATTTCGCAGTGTACTCGGTCGATTATCAAGCCGATTTTTTATCGCAAGCGAAACTTGATGAAGTTGCGGTGGGGGTGTCTCGCGACTTGGCCGCCTCTCAAATATTCAGGCGCCACCGGCATGTGTGGCTGGTAGCCCATAGTATGGGGGGCTTGATCCTCAAACGTAGTCTCACATTATGGGTTCAGGAGCGGAAAGAGCTGCTGATCGATAGGATCATGGCTGTCGGTCTTTTGGGTGTCCCTTCCAATGGCGCGCCCTTAGCGGATTTAGTGAAGAAGCATGGGATCGACCGGATTGCGCTAACCTTCGGCTGGAACGGGGCCTTGTTGGAAGACCTGACGACAAATTCTGGCAGCTATCTCACCAGCTTGGAAACCAATTGGGAAGGGCTCAAACGGAATCGTGATACGGGAGAGCCGCGAAGATTTACGCCGGTCATCTCCTGCGGCTATGAAGAAAAACCACAACTAGCTGGAAGCGATTGGTGGGGTGGCAGAGTTTGGGATGCGTTGGTTGGTTCTGTAATCGATAGCACGGTGGTGCCGGACTTGTTCGCAAAGACGGCGTGCCACGATCGACGGCACTTCTCGGTCCGGCATACGGATTTGATCAAGCCAACAGATCAGAATGATACTGTGCATGTTTGGCTTCGAAATCTGATCATAACCTCGATTACGAAAGGCGCGAGCGAAAATCGCGTTGAACTCAGTACTAGGCCGCCATCGGCCCGTTCGTCCGAAGCGACTGGTCGCGTGGATTTCAACCTTTATGACCGGGTCGCAACGCTAAATCAGGGGCACGACGTTAGGAACCTGGACCAACAAACCGGCCTTTCCACTCATCCTGAGCGCATTGTCTTCGCCAATTCTCCATCCGAGGAGCAGGCAAACTCACTGGTTCTGCGCGGCGGACCCTTTCTTGGTAGCACATTGCTCGATGCTTGGTATGCGGCGGCTGCAAAGAACACGTGCTTAAAAGTCGAAGCCTCCGTCGATCGCTTAAAGATTATTTTGGCCGTAGATGGCAAAACCGTGCAGTGTTCCGGAGGCGCGATGGTCTGCAAAGGGCAGAGCTGCACCTGAGGCCCGGTGGACGACAATATTGGTTGCCGATCGCGGCTCCGTGGATTGGGTGCCTTGTCTGGAGTGAACCGTTGCGGCGACCTGTCCTTCCATCTCGCCTCCACTTGCTGGTTGTTTCACGCGAGGTGGCCGTCGTGATGCTGATCTGCCTGCAGCCGCTTACCTGTCAAGCTGCTGATGCGGCACGCACCATGTTAGTGCTTGTAGTTGAGGCGATCATCCATCAGGACGTCTTGCAGCCTGGTTTTGCAACCGGGTGCAAAAAACAATTGTACGGTTCCAACATTGGTTCAACATAGCCAATTATCTTATTGTTATCGCCTAACAAATTGGCACATGTTGGTTTCCCTCCGGGCCCACCAGCGTACCTCGCCCGACGTTGCGCTTTCGGACCGCCGGAAGCAGCGGTCGCCAGGCACCCGGCCACAATGTTCCTGACCTGAAGAACGACGTGTTCGCTTGAAATACCGCTCTTCTTCAGCCCGAGGTGCGATGCGCCCCGCTGTCGACCCGAAGGAACAATCAACCTGCGATCCGGCTATCGACACGAGCCCGATTGGTGCGACCATCGAACGTGCCGCTTATTGCGTCCCAACACCTTGAGCACCACGAGTGGCATGGCGATGTTCATGTTGTGTCAGTCTCAGCTCGTCCAAATGGTCGGCCCACCACTGCATCATTTTCACGCGCTCATCCCAATGTTCCCCTCGGGCGTAGGCCCGCCTAACATTGTTGCCTTCCACGTGAGCAAGTTGGCGTTCGATCGCATCGGGATGCCACTTGCCGCTTTCGTTGAGTAAGCTCGACGCAGTGGCCCGGAAGCCGTGTGCGGTAGCCTCTTCTTTGCTGTAGCCGAGACGCCGCAAGGCGGCGTTGAGCGTGTTATCTGAAATTGGGCGCTTCGTGGTTCGAATACTGGGAAACAGGAGCGATCCGTGTCCAGAAATCTCCCGCAGCTGATCAAGGATCGCGAGGGCCTGAGCCGACAACGGAACGCTATGCGGTCGCCGCATCTTTGCGCGTGCCTCAGGTATGGTCCAGACCGCGTCGTCGAAATCGAACTCGACCCAAGCCGCTGCGCGCAGCTCTCCCGGACGAGGAAACATGAGTGCCATCAGCTTCAACGCGGCCCGGGTAGTCGGTTGCCCATCGAACGAATCAACTGCACGCAAAAGCGCCCCTAGCTGCTTTGGGGCGGTTATTGCCGCCCGTGGCGTGACGGTCGGCCTGATAAGAGCGTCCTTGAGTGCTGAGGTTGGATCAATTTCGGCCCGGGCCGTGGCAATGGCATAGCGGAATATGCTTCCCATTGTTGAGCGAAGCCGACGAGCCGATTCATACCGGCCGCGAATCTCGACTTCCCGCAGTACTTTGAGAACGGCTGCCGCATCGATTTTCCTGATCGACTGGTCACCCAGCCTCGGATAGGCGAAGGAGAGCAGCCACTTCGTCTTGGTAATCGTCCTGTCTGCGCGGCCCTCCTTTTCCAGCTTAGCGACGAATTCCTCGGCTATAGCGCGGAAAGTGTCGCGACTGTCGTCCTTGCTGTCCTGCTTCTCACGCGCCGGATCTATCCCCGCCATCAGCAGCCGCTTGGCTTCGTCTCTCGCCTCCCGGGCATCTGCTAGAGAAACAAGCGGATAGGTGCCCAAAGCCAGGAGCTTTTGTTTCCCTTCGAAACGGTAGGCCAGGCGCCATAACCGTGAGCCGGCCGGTTGTACCCATAGCTGAAGACCGCCTCCGTCAGATAGCTTCTGAAGTTTTGATCCCGGCCGGGCATTCCGGCATTTCACGTCCGAGAGCGGCATCGCCAATGCTCCTGTTCGCAAATTTCGATACCAACAGGGTGGCAGATACCAACAAAAATACCAACAGTTCGCGCCGTTGGACCAAATGCGACGACCTGTCCCGAAACACGCTGAAATTCGATCGTCGCTTCCAAAAGCTTTGGAATAACAGGCTGTTACGCGGATTTCAGCGTAGAAGGCTCGGCGGAAGGGAAAGTTGAGAGAAGGGAAAATGGTGCCCAGAGGCGGATTCGAACCACCGACACGCGGATTTTCAGTCCGCTGCTCTACCAACTGAGCTATCTGGGCCTGTTTCGATGGCCGGCTATGCAGGCGTCCGAAACTCGCGAGGCTTGGGTGAAACCTGCGAAAGCGCGTGGGTTATAGCACGGGATTTTGCGCTGTCCAGCGCCGGTGCAGCCTTTTGAGGAAGAAACCGAACTTCGTTCGTTGCCGGCTTAGCGGGCGCTACTTCGGCTCGCTCTCATCGCCTTCTTCCTCGTCGTCGCGGACCGGAATGGCATAGCTGCCGGAAAGCCAGCGATTGAGGTCGACATGCTTGCAGCGTGTCGAGCAGAATGGATAGGTGTCGCGCGACGAGGGCCTGCCGCATTCGGGGCAGGGGCGTTTTGGTCGCAGCGGCGCGACATTGCCTGTTCCTTCGCCGCTCATGCACGCGTGCTCGAAAGCCAGTTGAAATGCACTTTGAAGCCTTCGGCGGTCAGAAGGCCGACGGTTTCGTAGAGCGGCAGGCCGACGACGTTGGTGTAGGATCCTACGAGCTTCACGACAAATGTGCCGGCAAGCCCCTGCACGGCATAGCCGCCGGCCTTGCCGCGCCACTCGCCCGAGGCGAGGTAGCTTTCCAGTTCTTCGCGGCCGAGCCGCTTGAAGCGGACGCGGGTTTCCACCAGCCGCTGCCGCAGCTTGCCTTCCGGCGAAATCAGGCAGACGCCCGAATAAACCCGGTGCGAGCGGCCCGAAAGCAGTTGCAGGCAGTTCGAAGCCTCGTCCACCAGTTCGGCCTTTGGCAGGATGCGCCGCCCGACCGCGACGACGGTGTCGGCCGCCAGTATGTAGGCGCCGGTGAAATCCGGCTCAGCTTTCAGCGATTCGAACGCCTTCTCTGCTTTTGCCTTGGACAGCCGCTTGGCCAGCGAGCGCGGATGCTCGGCGCGCAGCGGCGTCTCGTCGATTTCCGCCGGGAGCGCCCGGTCCGGCTCGATGCCGGCCTGCTGCAGAAGCTCGATCCGGCGCGGCGAGCCCGAGGCGAGCACAAGCTTCTGGAAAACGCTCATCGTGTCGGGTCGCGGCCTGCGGCCGTCCTATTTGAAGCGGTAGGTGATGCGGCCCTTGCTCAGGTCGTATGGCGTCATTTCCACCAGGACCTTGTCGCCCGTGAGCACGCGGATGCGGTTCTTGCGCATGCGGCCGGCGGTGTGGGCAATGATTTCGTGCTCGTTTTCAAGTTTCACCCGAAACATAGCATTCGGGAGCAATTCCGTGACAGTACCCGGAAACTCGAGGACTTCTTCCTTCGGCATTCTATACCTTTGGTTTGGATGGAATTTCCGGCGCCGGGCCGGAATTTGCGCGGAACCTATATGATTATCGGCTCTTTGTGAACACGCTTAATCGTCGGCGCTTGGGGACGCCCCGTCAGTGAAGCGCTGGACGATCCTGGCCTTCAGCCGGTCGCGCACGTCGCGATAGGCCGCCATGATCTGCTCGCGTGTCCCGGCGGCCGTGGTCGGATCGGCCGTCGGCCAATATTCCACCTCGACAGCCATTGAGCGCGTCAGTTCGAGCGCGGCGTGATGGGCTTCCGGCGCAAGCGTCACTATCAGGTCGAAATAGCCGTCCTCCAGATCGTTCAGCGTCTTTGGAAGCCGGTCTTCCAGCGACAATCCGTCTTCAGCGAGCACTGCTTCGACAAACGGATCGCGCTCGCCCATCCGCACGCCGGCCGACGCGACGAAGATCGTCGGCGGCAGGGCCTTTCGCGCCAATGCCTCGGCCATGGGCGAGCGCACCGCATTCATGCGGCACATGAACAGGATCGAACGAGGATGCGGAAGCGTCGAAGCCAGGGTCAGCCCCGCCAGTGCAGCACGCAGACCAGCGTGAAGACGCGGCGAGCGGTGTCGAAATCGATGTCGATCTTGCCGGCCAGTCGGTCCATCAGCGTCTGCGACCCTTCATTGTGCAGGCCGCGCCTGCCCATGTCGATCGCCTCGATCTGGCTCGGCGTCGAGGTGCGGATGGCCTCGTAGTAGCTCTCGCAGATCATGAAATAGTCTTTGACTATGCGGCGGAACGGCGTCAGCGACAGAATATGCGTGACCACCGGGGAGCCGTCCTCCCGCGAAATGGCGAAGACGAGGCGGGCGTCGGCCAACGACAATCTCAGCCGATAGGGGCCGCAGCCATCGTCGTCGACAGGTTGAAAGCTGTTCTCCTCGATGAGATCGAAGATCGCCACCGCCCGCTCATGCTCGATGTCGGGCGTCGAGCGGCCGATGGATTCGTCGAGTTCGACGTCGATCAGCCTTGAGCGTTGCCCTTCGTTCCGCGCCATCCCATGCTCTAAATATTCAGCCGGATGGCGACGGAGCGTCCGTGCGCCTCCAGCCCCTCGGCCCTGGCCAGAGCGATAGCCGCTGGCGCCAGCGCGCGCAACTGCTCCGGCCCGAGCTTGAGGATCGAGGTGCGCTTCATGAAATCCAGCACCGAAAGCCCGGACGAGAACCGCGCCGAGCGGGCGGTCGGCAGGACATGGTTCGAGCCGCCGACATAGTCGCCGATGACTTCCGGCGTATGGCGCCCGAGAAACACCGCTCCAGCGTTGCGGATATGCGGCAGGAAAGCGTCCGCATCCTTGATAGTCAGTTCGAGATGTTCGGCCGCGATGCGGTTGATGAGCGGTATCGCGCTGTCGAGCGTCTCGACCAGGATGATCGCGCCGAAATCGCGCCAGCTTGCGGCGGCGGTCTCGGCGCGCGGCAGCGATTTGAGTTGGCGCATGACAGCGCCTTCGACCGCGCTTGCGAGAGCAGGGTCGTCGGTGATCAGGATCGACTGCGCCGCGGCATCGTGCTCGGCCTGGGCCAGCAGGTCGGCCGCGATCCAGTCCGGATCATTGTCTGCATCCGCCACGACAAGCACTTCCGACGGTCCTGCGATCATGTCGATGCCGACCGTTCCGAACACCTGACGCTTGGCCGCGGCGACATAGGCATTACCCGGCCCGACGATCTTGGCGACTGGCCGTATCGACTCGGTACCATAGGCGAGGGCGGCTACGGCCTGTGCGCCGCCCACCCGGTAGATCTCGGAAACGCCTGCAAGATCGGCCGCGACCAGCACCAGCGGGTTGATCGCGCCGCCGGGCGCCGGCACCACCATGACGATACGCTCGACGCCGGCGACAACAGCAGGGATCGCGTTCATCAGCACCGAACTCGGATAGGATGCGGTGCCGCCCGGCACGTAGAGACCGACCGCTTCCACCGCCGTCCAGAGCGAGCCGAGTTCGACGCCGGCCGTGTCCGTGTAGCGGTCGTCGGCCGGGCGTTGGCGCTGGTGATGCGACCGGATCCGCTCGCGAGCGAATTTCAGCGCCTCGATGGTCTCGGCGTCCGCTTCGCCATAGGCCTTGGCGATATCGGCTTTCGAGACCGCGATGCCGAGGCTGCGCAAATCGGCGCCGTCGAACTTCTGCGTGTGGCCGACCAGCGCCTCGTCGCCCCTTGCGCGGACATCGGCAATGATGGCGGCGACGGCGCTGTCGACATCGGGAGATGCCTCGCGCTTGGTCGTCAGGAACGTTGCGAAACGCTCCTCAAAACCGGCATCGGATTGGTTGAGTGTGATGGCCATATGCGCTCAGACTTTGTGATACGGACGCGAAGACGCCTGCCAGGCGCCGCCGAGATCGGCGAGGCGGGCCTCCACGCATTCGACGTCGAGCATGATCGCGCCGCCGCCCGAGAAGATCAGTTCTACGATGCCGGCCGGCGCATCCATCGGCACGAAGCTGATGGCGAGTAGCGACAGGATCTCGGCCGGCCTGTCGCGGGCGATGCCGCTGGTCTTGGCGTTGAGCACGCGGTCGAAATGCAGCACGCTGTTGCGCCGCTGCGGGCGCGGCCGGAAGAAAAAGCGCGACTTGCCTTCCCACGCGAAGCGGTTCATCGGCACGATGAAGCGTTTGAGCGACGGCAGGAATTCGAGATCGCCGGTCTTCATGACGGCGTCCTGGACATGCGCCGACACGATTTTCAGATCCTCTTCGTCGAGGGCGACAAGTTTCAACTGGTCCATGTCTCAACGCCTGTGGAAGGTGATCGCGCCTGCCGCCTTGTTAGGCGGTCTCGGCGAAGCGCGCAACCGAAGGGGCCGAAGGCGTCTTACGATGATATGCGCTCGATGGTCGCGCCGCAGCCGGAGAGCTTTTCCTCCAGCCGTTCGAACCCGCGGTCGAGATGGTAGACCCGGTTGACCACCGTCTCGCCTTCCGCCGCCAGCCCGGCGATCACCAGCGAAACCGAAGCGCGCAGATCGGTCGCCATTACCGGAGCTCCCTTGAGCTTCCGCACACCGTCGACGATCGCCGTCTGGCCGGCAAGCGTGATGCGAGCGCCGAGCCGGGCGAGTTCTTGCACATGCATGAAACGATTCTCGAAGATCGTCTCGGTGATCCGCGATTTTCCCTCGGCCATGGTCATCAGCCCCATGAACTGAGCCTGGAGATCGGTCGGAAAGCCTGGGAAAGGCTCGGTCGTCACGTCGACCGGCGCGATGCCCGAGCCGTTGCGCCTGACGCGGATGCCGGAATTGACCGGAATGATTTCGGCGCCTGTCTGGGCGATCACGTTGAGCGCACCCTGAAGGAGGTCGGCGCGGGCGCCTTCCAGGATGACGTCGCCGCCGGCCATGGCCACAGCCATCGCATAGGTGCCGGTCTCGATGCGGTCGGGAATGACCTGGTGGCGCGCGCCGGACAGCGCATCGACGCCGTCGATCACGATTGTCGAGGTGCCCGCGCCGGTGATCTTTGCGCCCATGGCGTTGAGGCACTCGGCGAGATTGACGATTTCGGGCTCGCGCGCGGCATTTTCCAGCACCGTCTCGCCCTTGGCGAGCGAGGCCGCCATCAGCAGCACATGGGTGGCCCCGACGGACACTTTGGGGAACACGTACCGATTGCCGGTGAGACGCCCGTTCGTCTTGGCGATGACATAGCCGTTCTCGACGTCGATGCGGGCTCCGAGCGCCTGCAGCCCTTCGAGAAATAGATCGACGGGACGCGTACCGATGGCACAGCCGCCGGGCAGCGACACTTTTGCCTCGCCCATCCGGGCAAGCAGCGGTCCGATCACCCAGAAGCTGGCGCGCATCTTCGACACGAGCTCATAAGGAGCGGTGGTGTCGACGATGCTGCGGGCGGTGAAATTGATCGTGCGCGAATAGGCTTCGTTCTGGCGCTCGCGGCGGCCGTTGACGGAATAGTCGACGCCATGATTGCCGAGAATGCGGATCAGCTGCTCCACATCGGCGAGATGCGGCACATTTTCGAGCGTCAGGGTGTCGTCGGTCAGGAGCGACGCGATCATCAGCGGCAGGGCGGCGTTCTTCGCGCCCGAGATCGGGATACGGCCATTGATCCGATTGCCACCGACAATTCTGATGCGATCCATGAAATTCGTTTCTCCGGGAGTTTTCCCGGCTGTTGATCGTTGCTCGAACGGCCGGTCTAGACCATCACGTAAATCGGTTCAAGAAACACGATTTGCCCCGGCGTTCCCTTTAAGCGCGGCGTCACGGTTCCTTCTTTGGTTGCCCTGCCGCGACCTCAATCCCCTCCGGCCGGCTGTCGGCCTCGCCTGTGCGGCGCGAACGCGCCTGCGCCTTTCGCTTCTGGAGATTGGCGCGCAGTTCCTCGGCGAGCCTTTTCTTGCGCTCGGCGCTGCTGCCCGTTTGGCCGCTGGCAGTGTCTTTCCTGTTCATCCCACTGGTTTCGTCGCAACTGTTCAGCTTCATTGAAATAACTATCATTGTGGCCGCCCAATGTCGAAAAACTTGGGGGCTCGAAAACTCTCCGCAGCCAACTTGCGCTCGCCTGATTGATATGGCAGAAGTCCGCCGCATTCGGCAGCTGCGGTAGCTCAGTGGTAGAGCACTCCCTTGGTAAGGGAGAGGTCGAGAGTTCAATCCTCTCTCGCAGCACCATTTCATAGGAAAATCAGTAATATAGTAGATGGTGGGCGTAAGTGCCTATCGGGCATTTTCGTGGATTTCCAGACAGCTTTCACGCGATTTCTGGTGAATATCTGGTGAAGTCCCCCGAGGCTCGTAGAGTCGGGTCTGCCCTCTGCTTGAAGCATGCAAGGGTTCCCACAGCGCAGTTGGGCTACTATTGATCCTACGGATTGTGTTCCGGGTCCTGCCGCCGAAGAGGCAGTTCATTGCCGGGCAGGGTTCGTCTTTGAACGAAGCCGATCCATCGAGACCGCCAAATTCCTGTAACTGCATCTCGCAACTCCGCGAAACCGGCAGCAGGCTATTGCCTACTGACTGAGAGCGCGTCTCCTCGGCAGTGGCGGTTGTGCTACCTTCCGACCTTTGCGGCACTTCTCCATAGCGGTCGTTCGCTCTACGACCTGATGTGATCCATTCCCGCGGTGGCTCTGGGCAAAACCAGGGAAAGGCGATGATTTGCATTCACGCGCTTGACGCTTTTATTCCACGCGCTCCTCGGAATGCGTGAGAAGATCGCGAAATGCCGGCGATTGCCGAACATGGAGTAACGGACGACGATGCTCCACCGATCGCCAGCACCTCCATTGATTGAGCAGCCCGATCGTCGCTCAAGCTCCAACGTGCGCATTCCTCGAGAAACCGGTTGCAAAATAGGATCACCTGTGTGACAACACAACTGGTTGCATTTCACAATCGTTCAATGAGAAAGGGTCTACCATGTCCAAACTTCGCACTGGCTGTTTCAGCCTGTCACTCGATGGCTTCGGCGCAGGCCCCAACCAGAGCCCCGAGAATCCGCTGGGCGAAGGCGGCGAGGCGCTGCACGATTGGTTTATCCCAACCCACACTTTTCAGCGGATGCAGGGAAAAGATGGCACGACAGGTGTCGATGACGGGTTCGCGTCGCGCGCTTTCGCGAATGTCGGCGCGTGGATCATGGGCCGAAACATGTTCGGGCCGATTCGCGGACCCTGGCCTGACGAGAATTGGAAAGGGTGGTGGGGAGACAATCCACCCTACCACTGCCCCGTCTTCGTGCTGACGCACTATGAACGCGCGCCCGTCACCATGGCGGGCGGCACGATCTTTCACTTCGTAACCGACGGATTTGACGCGGCTCTGGAGCGCGCCGTCCAGGCAGCCAACGGCAAGGACGTGCTGCTCGGCGGGGGCGTGGCGACTGTCCGGCAATATCTGCGTGCCGGGCTAATCGACGAGATGCACCTTGCGATATCGCCGATACTCCTAGGCTCCGGCGAACACCTCTTCGCCGATATCGATACGGCCGCTCTCGGTTATCGGTGCACCGAGCACGCACCCACGCAAAACGCCACCCATGTCGTGCTGACTAGGTAGGAGAGGAAAATCGCGTCGATTCTCTATCTCCATCCCTTTTCTTCTTACCGCCAGGCGTCCACGAGAAGGGCGTGGCATTCGAACCAGGATGTTGGACGGCAGCGAACCTATCGGAGCGGGTGTTCGGCAAAATGAGGCCGCTTCAACTTCGGGATGCCGATAAGTCCCGGAAGGTGCGCCTTGCGTCATGGGCCCCGGCGACTGCATCTATGCCATGACGGCGACCCAATCAGACCGTTTCGAGCCGACTGAACCGAACCGGAATGAGTTTTCGGGTCTTGAGTTGCCCTGCCGCATCCTTGTCGATGACGGTCAGCAACTGCGCGTCTTCAGGTCCCACGGGCAGAACCACGCGTCCCCCGGGCTTGAGTTGCCTAAGCAAAGCCGGCGGCGTGCGGTCAGCCGCTACTGTGACAAGAATCTTGTCGAATGGTGCATGCTCAGGCCAGCCGCGAGACCCGTCTCCGACACGAATGCCGATATTGGAGAAGCCGAGGTCCCGCAGCAGAGCCTCGGCATGGCTTGCGAATTCCTCGATGATTTCGACGCTCCAAACTTGCCCGGCGAGTTCCGCCAGAATTGCAGTTTGGTAGCCAAGGCCTGTGCCGATCTCGAGCACTACCTCGTGCGGTTGGGGAGCAAGGAGATCGGTCATGAGCGCGACGATGAAGGGCTGTGAGATGGTTTTATCGAAGCCGATCGGCAGCGGCATGTCCCGGTACGCATAAGGCGCAACCGAGGCTGGCACGAAGAGATGCCGTGGCACCCGCCGCATCGCCGTCATTACCCGCTCATCGAGCGTTGCCTTGCCGAGTTCTTCGCTCGCCAGGTCGGTATGGATGGCAATCATCTCGACCATGTGCCTGCGTAAAACCGCGAGGTGCTCTTCGGTCATTGGCTTCATGACTGTGGGGCTTTCCTCAACCAGCTTCGCTGCCAGATAGCTTATGTTCTGCTCACCGGTCACAGCAACGCCCGCCAGCGTTTCCGGTGACGAACACCGACGACACGCGTGGGGTACTTGGGGTCGCGGCGACGGTGACCCTGGAGATTTGGTGCCATGTCGCCAATGCCGGTGTTTCCCAGATCGCGGCGATCAGTGGACCTTAGAGATTGGACCATCCAGAGTCTACCGAGGGGGCCATTCATCTGGTTGTCGAAGGAAGGTTGCGCCATCTCCAGACATTCGTGGCGGATCTCCATTGCAGACGTTCCAGGGTGAGCGATTGACCCAGGGGCAGGCCCAGTTATAGTTCCGCTGATAACATCCGCGCGCAGGGCTGTGCACAAAGCGGAGATCCAAGGTCGCGCCGACAAGGCGTTTCGGAGGCGTTTCGGGAGGAAACGATGCCAAATGTTCGGAAGTCATTTTTAACGGTATTTGCCTGCAGCCTTGGCTGGGCACTTCTATTTGCCGTCGGCTCGCCCGCGGCCGCCCAGATCAAGCTGGTCGGCGCCAGTCAATTCAACGAAGATCACGCTTTCACCAAGACCATGCGCAAGTTCGAGGAGCTCGTTCAAGCGTGTTATACCGACGAGCCGGTCGAGTTTGAGATGCATCTCAATTCCGAGCTCGGCCTGGAAAAGGATTACGTCGGCTTCATGAACCAGGGGATCTCGGTCGACTACGCCGTGGCCTCACCTGCGCACATGTCGACCTTCTCCCAGATGGCTCCGCTCATGGACATGCCATTCCTGTTTCGAGACGAGGATCACTGGCGCAAGGTGCTGGAAGCCGATGCCCTGAAGCCGGTGGCCGACGACATTTTGGAGAAGGCCGACATCCGCCTTCTCGGCTATGCCGGAGGGGGCACACGGAACGTCTTCGCCAACAAGCCGGTCACCAACATGGCGGAACTGGCTGACCTTCCGATCCGTATGCAGGGAGCGCCGATCTGGACGCGGGTCTTCGATGCGCTCGGCGCAGCGCCGACGGTAATCGCCTATGACGAGGTCTACAACGCAATCCAGACCGGTGTGATTGCCGCTGGCGAGAACGAGGCGGCGGGCGTGGAGCAGATGAAGTTCTACGAAGTCGGGCCGCATTTGTCTTTGACCAAGCACGCCATCACCATCCGCCCGCTCCTCATCTCCAACAAAACCTATCAGAAGCTGCCGGAGAAACTGCAGAGCTGCATCGACGAAGCCGGCGCCGAGGCTGGAAAACACGGCCGGGAGATCGAGAGCGGCGAGGACTCGGCGAAGGTAAAGGCGATGGAGGAGAAGGGATGGCTGCAGACGCACGAATTCACCGAGCGCGACAAGATGCTCGATGCGGCCACGCCCGTGCTGGAGGCCTATGCCGAGGAACTCGGCGCCGGCGACGTGCTGAAGGCGATTCAGGCGATTCAGTAACGCCGCGGGTTCAAACTCCGCAGGACCGGCCGCGGTCGGCCCTGCCTTTTCCCGTTGGAATTCCGACACACCGGAAAGCACGGTTGCGGCACCCATGACAAGGGTTCTCGACGTGATCCATGGCGCTCTCAAGATCGTGCTCGGCGTGCTGGTGTGCGGGTTGCTGGTGCCCGTTTCAATGCAGGTTCTGTCGCGTTTTACCGGGCTTATCCCACGCTACATCTGGACGGAGGAGATCGCGCGCTTCTGCTTTATCTGGATGATCATGGTGGGCGCCATTGTCGCCGTCCGCGACGGTACGCATTTCGACCTCGACCTGATGCCGAGGAGCGACAACCCCAAAAACGAGGCAGCGAAGCGCATCCTCGTCGAGCTGCTGATGTTGATCGTCGCTCTGGTCCTCGTCTGGTATGGATGGAAGCTGATCGCGTTCGGCTGGTTCCAGACATCCGAGATCGCGGCGTTGCCGATGAACTGGATCTATGGCGCATGGCCCTTCGCAGGGGTGCTCTTCACAGTGTTCATTCTTGAAAAGCTTGTCCGTGACATGAGCATCCTGATGGCGCGTGCACAGTGACCCCGCTCGTCGTCTCCTCGATCCTGTTCGGACTGTTCCTTCTATTCATCGTGTTGCGCGTCCCCGTTGCCTTTGCACTGGCGCTGGCGTGTCTACCGATCTTTTTCCTGGAGCCGCGGCTGACGCCGATCCTGCTGCTGCAGGCGATGTTCAAATCCTACAACGCCTTCGTGCTGCTGGCGGTGCCTTTCTTCCTGCTCGCTGCCAACCTGATGAACGCCGCGGGGATCACCGACAGGCTGATCCGCCTGTCGCGCGCTCTCGTCGGCCACCTGCCCGGCGGGCTCGGGCACGTGAATGTCGTGGTTTCCATGCTCTTCGCCGGAATTTCTGGGAGCTCTACGGCCGACGCCGCCGGCATTGGATCCCTGATCATTCCCCAGATGAAGAAGGAGGGCTTCACCGCCTCCTTTTCGGTCGCAGTGACCGCCTGCTCGTCCGTCATGGGAGTGATCATTCCGCCATCGATCCTGATGATCGTATGGGGTGGCCTCATGTCTGTGTCAATCGGAGGGCTCTTCCTCGCCGGCGTCGTCCCCGGAGTCCTGATCGGGCTTGCGCAGATGACGACAGTTTATGTCTACGCGCGGCGGCACGGCATGGGCATGCACGAGCGCGCCACGCTTCGCGAACTCGCCACAGCCATGGCCAGCGCCTTCCTTGCGCTGCTAACGCCGGTCATCATTGTCGGCGGCATCGTCGGCGGCTTCTTCACGCCGACCGAGGCGTCGGTCATTGCCGCAATCTATGCGCTGGCGCTCGGTCTGCTGGTCTACCGCACGCTGGACCTTAAGAAGGTAGGGCACATCTTCTACGATACCGGCCGCTTCGCCGCCATTGCGCTGTTCTGCATCGGAACGGCGAGCGCCTTTGGTTTCATTCTCGCCTATTTCAAAGTGCCCGCCGCGCTGGTTACCCTTGTCCAGGCGATGGATCTCGGCATCGTCGAGATGGGGTTGGCGGTCGCTATCTCGTTCCTGGTCATCGGCTGTTTTATCGACGCCATCCCCGCGATCGTCATTCTTGGCACTGTGCTCTTTCCGGTCGCGCAGTCCGTCGGAATGCACCCGATCCATTTCGCTATCATCGGCATCGTCAGCCTCGCCTTCGGCCTTGTCACTCCGCCCTACGGCCTCTGCCTCCTCATCGCCTGCGCCATCGGGGAAATTTCTATCCGGCAGGCCATGCGCGACGTGGTCATTCTTCTCCTGCCCATGCTCGCGATTCTCACCCTTATCGTCTTCTTTCCGTCCATTTCGCTGTGGCTACCCCGCCTGCTGATGCCACAATTCGTGAACTGATATCGTCGCGTGGCGAAAGTTCTGTGGCGTCAATGCAGACTCGAAGCCGAGGGCCGACACCTCCGTTGCGAATGCATGATGCGCCTGCAGTGCTCACCGCCATGCTATGGTGAGCGGACTTGCGTAAACCGTGCCAGATCCAGACCGTCGCGGCGTCACTCCAAACCGGACTATCGCGCTACAGCTAGAGTCGACCGAGGCTGTGTGAAAACTCCGCCCGCGGTAGAATGTAGGCCGCGGTTTCTTTAGTCCGCCGCAGGACACGCCTACAGCGGCTTCTTCAGCGCCTTGGACAGAATTCCGATCACACCTTCGCGGAACAGCATCACGCTGATCACGAAAATCGTCCCTTGGATGACGGTGACCCAGGCGCCGAACGTGGCGAGATAATTCTGCATGGTGACGATGATCGCGGCGCCCACGATCGGGCCGAACACGGTGCCCATGCCGCCAAGCAGCGTCATCAGCACGACTTCCCCGGACATGGTCCAGTAAACGTCTGTCAGCGACGCAAGCTGGAACACGATGGCTTTCGTGGCCCCGGCCAGTCCGGCAAGCATCGCCGACAGCACGAATACCAGGAGCTTGTAGCGGTTGACCCGGTAGCCGAGCGAGACCGAACGCTGTTCGTTATCCCGAATCGCCTTCAGAACCTGTCCGAAAGGCGAATGGATGATCCGGTAGATCGCCAGCAGGCCGGCAAAAACGATCGCCAGCACAAAGAAATAGAGGTTGAGGTCCGGGGCCATGTCGAACAGGCCGAACAGATGCCCGCGTGGTACCGACTGGATGCCGTCCTCGCCGCCGGTGAACGGCGCCTGCAGCGAGAAAAAGAAAACCATCTGGGCAAAGGCGAGCGTGACCATCGCGAAATAGATGCCCTGGCGGCGGATTGCCAGCGAGCCGATCAACAGCCCAAGCACCGCCGCGCATCCGGTACCGAATAATATCGCCAACTCCGGATTGAAGCCCCAGATCTTTGCCGCATGGGCGCTTGCATAACTTGCCGAACCGAAGAAAGCGGCATGTCCAAAAGAAAGCAGGCCGCCGAAGCCGAGCAGCAGGTTGAAGGCGCAGGCAAACAGCACAAAGCAAAGAACCTTCATGAGAAATATTGGATAAAGCAGGAAGGGCGCCGCCAGCCCGAACACCAGCAAGCCGGCAAAGATCGCCACATGATGCCGGGGCGTGCTGGTCGAATGCGACTGCACCAGCGGACCCACTCCTGCCCCTGTCTCGGTATCCGTCGCCATCATGCCGCCCTTCCGAAAAGGCCGGCCGGCTTCACCAGAAGCACGATCGCCATGACCACGAAAATCACCACGGCTGAGCCTTCCGGATAAAATACCCTGGTCAGGCCTTCGATCAGGCCGAGGCCGAAGCCGGTCACGATCGAGCCGAGTATCGACCCCATACCGCCGATGACCACGACCGCGAAGACGACGATGATCAGGTCCGCACCCATATTGGGATTGACCGCATAGATCGGGGCGGCGAGCACACCCGCGAAAGCAGCGAGCGCGACCCCGAACCCGTAGGTCAACGTAACCATGCGTGGCACATTGATGCCGAACGCGCCGACCAGGGTCGGGTTCTCCGTCGCGGCGCGCAGATAGGCGCCGAGTCTTGTCTTCTCGATGATGAACCAGGTAGCGAGGCATACGATCAGGGACGCCACGATGACCCAGCCGCGATAATTGGGCAGGAACATGAAGCCGAGATTCTGGCCGCCCGAGAGCACGCCGGGAATCTGGTAGGGCAGCCCTGATATTCCGTAATAGTTGCGGAACAGCCCCTGGATGATCAGCGCCAGGCCGAATGTGAGGAGCAGGCCGTAGAGATGGTCGAGGTGGTAGAGCCTCGAGATGAGCAGGCGTTCGATGATGACGCCGGTGATTCCCACGATCACCGGCGCAACGAACAGCGCCGCCCAATAATTGATGCCGAGATAGTTCAGCAGCATCCACGCCACGAACGCGCCCATCATATACTGCGCGCCGTGCGTGAAATTGATGATGTTGAGCAGGCCGAAGATGATTGCGAGCCCAAGGCTGAGCAGGGCGTAGAACGAACCGTTGATCAGTCCGAGAAGCAACTGCCCGAACAGCGCCTGCGGGGGAATTCCTAAGAGCTCGAACATGCGTCCGTCCTGCGACCTTGACGCCCATCCAGGGGCGGCATTCGGGGAATGGGCGGACATGCCGGCGGGCCGGCATGTCCTGTTGGCATCAGCTTATTTGACCAGTTCGCAGCCGCCGTCGGCGAGCGGCCGGAACGCCTTGTCGGCCGGGATTGTGGCGACCGTCTCGTAGAGATCCCACTCGCCCTCGGACTGATCCGGCTTCTTGACGCGGAAGAGATAAGCGTCGTGCGTCTTGCGACCGTCGGCGCGGACCACGCCCTTTCCGAACAGCGGGTCGTCGGTCGGCATTTCCTTCATCTTGGCCATGACCTTCGTGGGATCCTTGTCACCGACCGCCTCGACCGCCTTGAGGTAGTGCAGCACCGCCGCATAGACGCCCGCCTGGATCATCGACGGCTTCTTGCCGGCCGTCTTCTCGAAGCGGGCCGACCATTCGCGGGTCTGGTCGTTGAGATCCCAGTAGAAGGTCTCGGTCAGCACCAGGCCCTGCGCGATATCGAGCCCGAGCGCATGCACGTCGTTGACGAAGACCAGCAGGCCGGCGATCGCCTGGCCGCCCTGGGTGATGCCGAACTCGGCGGCCTGCTTCATCGAGTTGACCGTGTCGCCTCCGGCATTGGCGAGGCCGATCACCTGCGCGCCGGACGACTGCGCCTGGAGCAGGAAGGACGAGAAGTCCGTGCCGGGGAACGGCGTCTTGACGCTGCCGATGACCTCGCCGCCTGCTTCCTTCACGACCGCGGCGGTGTCGCGCTCCAGAGCGTGGCCGAAGGCATAGTCGGCGGTCAGGAAGAACCAGGTCTTGCCGCCGGCCGCCACCATCGCGCCGCCGGTTCCGTGGGCGAGCTGCCAGGTGTCGTAGGTCCAGTGCACGGTGTTGGGCGAGCACTTCGCTCCGGTCAGGTCCGACGTTGCGGCGCCCGAGTTCAGGAAGATCTTGTTCTTCTCGCGGGTGATGTCGTTGACGGCGAGCGCGACCGACGATGTCGGAACGTCGGCGATGACGTCGACACCCTCGGTGTCGTACCACTGGCGGGCGATGTTGGACCCGACGTCCGGCTTGTTCTGGTGGTCGGCCGAGACGATCTCGACGTTGATGCCCTTGTCGGCGGCCCCGAAGTCCTCGACGGCCATGCGCGCCGCGATGACGGAGCCCTCGCCGCCGATATCGGAATAGATGCCCGAGCGATCGTTCATCACACCGATCTTCACGTCTGTCGCGTAGGCCGAGCCGGCCATCAGCAGGCCGGCAAGCGCTCCCAATATCTTTCCTGTCGTCTTCATCGTGTCTGCTCCTCCTGTTTTGACGCACCGCGCCATTTTGGTCGTTGATCTCAGACGCCGAGATAGCCGTGAAGCTTTTCGACGTTGGCGTCGAGTTCTGAATTGGGGATTGTATCGATCACGCGCCCCTGTTCCACCACGTAGTGACGGTCTGCGACCGAAGCCGCGAACCGGAAGTTCTGCTCAACCAGAACGATGGTGAACCCTTCGCGCTTCAGCCGCGCAATGGTATGCCCGATCTGCTGGACGATGACGGGTGCCAGGCCTTCGGTGGGCTCGTCGAGCAGCAGGAGCTTCGCGCCCGTACGCAATATGCGCCCGATGGCCAGCATCTGCTGCTCCCCGCCGGAAAGCTTCGTGCCCTGGCTGGACAGCCTCTCCCGGAGATTGGGGAACAATTCGAAGACCTGCTCGACGGTCAGCCCGCCCTCGCGCACCCGCGGCGGCAGCATCAGGTTTTCCTCGACCGAAAGGCTGGCGAAGATGCCGCGCTCCTCCGGGCAGAAGGCGATGCCTGCCCTGGCTATCGCTCGCGCCGGCAGCGCGATGGTTTCGCGGCCGTCGAAAGTGATCGAGCCCTTGCGCTTGGCCAGGATGCCCATGATCGCCAAAAGCGTCGTGGTCTTGCCGGCGCCGTTACGGCCGAGCAGCGTCACGACCTCACCTTCGCGCACGTCGAAATCGATACCGTGCAGGACATGGCTCTCGCCGTACCAGCCTTGGAGGTTCCTGACCGAAAGCAGCGCGCCGGGCGAGGCGGCGGAAGATGCGTGCTCCACCGTTTCCGTCTCAGGCATGTTCGGCTCCGATATAGGCCTCGACGACGCGCGGATCCTTCGACACGCTGGCGTAGTCGCCCTCGGCCAGCACCTTGCCGCGCGCCAGCACCGTGATGTAATCGGACAGGGCGGCGACGACAGACAGATTGTGCTCGACCATCAGGATCGTCCGGTTGGCCGAAATTCGGCGGATGAGCTGCGAAATGCGTTCGACATCCTCCTGCGCCATTCCCGCCATGGGCTCGTCGAGAAGCAGCATTTCCGGCTCGAGCGCCAACGTGGTGGCGATCTCCAGAGCGCGTTTACGGCCATAGGAGAGTTCGCCAGCGCGGACCGCGGCGAACTCCGACAGGCCGACATCATCGAGAAGCCCGGCGGCCCTGCCGTTGAACTCCGTCAACACGCGCTCCGAGCGCCAGAAGTCGAAGCTGTCGCCACGATTGCGCTGCAGCGCTATGCGGACATTCTCGATGGCGGTCAGGTGCGGGAAGACTGCCGAAATCTGGAAGGAGCGAACCATACCAAGCCGGGCGATGTCGGCCGGCTGCTTCCTCGTTATATCGCGATCATTGTAGACGATCGTGCCGCGGCTCGGCTGGAGGAACTTGGTCAGGAGGTTGAAGCATGTCGTTTTGCCGGCGCCGTTCGGCCCGATGAGCGCATGGATGGATCCTCTTTCGACCTTGAGATCCACATCGTTCACGGCCAGGAAACCCTTGAATTCCTTGGTAAGCCCGTTCGCGGACAAGATGATGTCTTGCGCCATCCACTCCCCATGATCTCGCCGGACGCAGCACGCCGGGAACCGACATCAGCAAGGCAGTGCACCACGATCAACCGCTGGCGGCCATACGCCTAAAGTCTAACAAGGGTTCCCTAGGCTGCGGCGTCGCTGTCGCGACTTGCTTGCGCATCGCGATAGAAGCATCCGAGAAGAAGCGGCGTGAGATACATCGGGATTTGGTAGCAGCCGATGAAGAGAAGCAGCGGATCGGTAACGGCGGCAGGCAGCGCCGTCAGGAACAGCGCGATATTGCGGTTGCCGGCCACGATGCCGAGAGGGGTTGCGAGCCGGCGTCTGCCGCTGCGGCGCAGCAGCGTCGCCACCACGACCTGAAGGCCGAAATTCGCGCCGAAGGCTATGGCGAGATTGACCGCGAACCTCGACGGTTCGGAAAAAATTGCCGGCCCGACCGCCGACATAAGTCCGACAACCACCACCGCCATGGCGATGGCCGATGCGCCGTCTATCGCCTGTAGTCCATTGGCGCTCAAGTCATAGAGAAAGCGCCAGCGCAGAATGAACGCAAGACCGCCCGCCGCAAAGATGATCAGGAGCAAGCGGCCGGCCGCTGTGAAGACCTCCGACGTGTTGTCGAGCGCCGGGGTGAGCCAGAACGCGGGCAGCACGGTCAGCGGCAGTAGTGCTGTGCCCACGATCAGCAGGCGCAGCGCGGGGGCCGGATCATGGCCGGTCATGACGGTCAGGTTCGGGCTGCCCGAGATCGGCGATGCGGCCGCCATGAGCACCAGCGCCGTCGGCAGGATTCCGGTCCAGCCGATGCCGAGCATGAAGAGGATAAGCGCGACCGGAAACAGCACCTGGAATACCAGCACGACGCCAACTGAAAATCCGATATCGCGCGCCGCGCCGAGCGCCTGGCGCGGGCCGACGCGGAGTGCTGCCAAGAACAGCAGCGCGGCGACCATCTCGCCAATCCACGGTTTCAGCGCGAGCGCAAGGCCGGGCAGGGCGATGCCGGCGACCAGTCCGAGCACCAGCAGCAGGCGACCGTGTTTAGCAGCCTGGGTGAGGAGCGCATTGAACAACTAGCGCGCCTGCCGCATGTTCTCGGGCAACCAGGTCGCCAGTTCCGGAAAGGCGATAAGGATCAGCACCATGAGCATCATGATCAGGAACATCGGAAGCGCCGCACGTGCGATGTAACCCATGGAATGCCCGGTCATGCCCTGTAGCACGAACAGATTAAAGCCGATCGGCGGCGTGATCTGCGCCATCTCGACAACAACAACAATGAATATGCCGAACCAGATAATATCTATCCCGACCTGACGGATCATCGGTTCGACGATGGCGATTGTCAGCACCACGACGGAAATCCCGTCGAGGAAACAGCCAAGAATGATGTAGAATACCAAGAGAACCATCAGCAGTTCGAACCGGCTGAGGTCGATCGAGGCGATCCATTCGGCAAGCGCACGGGGCAGCCCGGTGAAGCCCATCGACAAAGACAGGAAAGCCGCACCCGCAAGGATCAGCGCGATCATCGCCGAGGTTCTTGTCGCGCCCATCAGGCTCTCGAAGAAATTCCCGGCCGTCAGCGCCCCTTGCGCAGCGGCAAGCGCCAGCGACCCGATAACGCCGATCGCGGCGGCTTCGGTCGCGGTTGCAACGCCCAGATACATGGAGCCTATCACGGCGGTTATCAGAAGCAGGACGGGGATCAGGAACCGCGAACGCTTCACCTTGTCCCAGAAGGGCAGCGTCGGCTCGGCCGCCGGCCTGTAATCCTTCGACACCATGGAAGCGATGACGACATAGCACATGAAGAGGGAGGCCAGCACGAGCCCGGGAAGAACGCCCGCGATGAACAGCTTGGTGATCGATTCATTGATTGCCACGCCATAGACGATCAGCGTCAGGGAAGGCGGGATCATCAGGCCAAGCGTCGCCGCACCGGCAAGCGTTCCGATCGTCAAGCGCTCGGGATAATTCCGTTTGCGCAGTTCGGGGATGGTCATTTTGCCGACCGTCGTCAGCGTGGCGGCGGAGGAGCCGGAGACCGCGGCAAAGATCGTGCAGCCCGCGACATTGGTATGAAGCAGGCCGCCCGGCAGCCGGCCCATCCAGGGAGCGAGCCCCTTGAACATGTCTTCCGACAGTCGCGTCCGGTAGAGAATCTCTCCCATCCAGATGAACATCGGCAGCGCCGTCAGCGACCAGGATGACGACGAGCGCCAGATTACCGTCATCATCGCGTCGCCGGCTGGCCGGCTGGTGAACATCTCCATGCCAACATAAGCGACGCCGAGCAGCGCAAGCCCGATCCACACGCCGGATCCGAGCAGAAGGAAGAGGATGAAAAGGAAGATGCCGATGGCGTAGAACGGTTCCATCGGCGCTATTCCGCGTGGCTTTGTTCGGCGAGGCCGTCGCGGATATTGTCGCGTCCGGTGACAAGTAGAGTGACCAGATTGTCGATCAGGCAGATTGCGAGAATGACAGCGCCGATCGCCATCGGGGTTTGCGCGATCCACAAAGGGGTAACGTCCTGGCCCTGGCTGACATCGTTCAACTTCCACGACCAGTAGACCATCTTGATCGCATACCAGGCGAGATAGGTCGAAGCCGCCGCCGCAATGGCGAGCGACCAGAGTTCGCCCCAGAAGCGCCGCTCGCCCAAGGCCGTTAGAAGCAGGCCGACGCGGATATGTGCGCCGCGGTTTAGCGTATGCGCGAACGCCAGGAACGATGCCGCCGCCATGAAGTAGCCGGCATATTCGTTGGAGCCGTGGAAGGGAATGCCCAACCAGCGGGCACAAACCTGAGCCGTGATGACGACCAGTATCGCAACCAGGCACAGGGCCGACAGCCAGGCTGCGAAATCATAGACGAAGTCGAGGCTTCGGCGGAATATGTTGGCTTCGCCGTCCACTGTGCGCTCCTGGTTTCAAGAAAGAACCCGGCCCGGCGACGTCGCCGGGCCTTGGTCTGACTGGAGTCGTCAGTTGGCGCGGTAAGCTTCGATGATCGCCTTGCCGTCGTCGCCGGCGCTTTTCAGCCACTCGTCGGTCATGGTCTGGCCGAAACCTTCGAGTTCCTTCGCCAGTTGCTCGCTGGGCGGCGAAACCTTCATGCCGTTCTCTTCCAGCGTTTTGAGGTAGCCTCCGGAAAGCTCCTTCACCTTGGCGAGGCCGTCCGCAGCCGCAGTTTCGCCGCAGGTGGTGATCGCCGTCCTGGATGCGTCATCGAGCGCGGTCCAGGCGTCCTTGTTGACGAAGACGACGTTGCGCGGCAGCCAGGCCTGCACGTCGTAGAAATGCGTGAGCTGTTCCCAAACCTTCGAATCAACGCCGGTCGCGCCGGACGAAATGAAACTTTCCACGACGCCGGTCGCCAGCGCCTGGCTGAGTTCGGCCGCCTCGATCTGCACCGGCGCCATGCCGGCGAGTTCGGCGATCCGCGCGGTAGCCGCATTGTAGGAACGGAACTTCACGCCCTTCAGATCGGCGACCGAATTGACGTCCTTCTTCATGTAGAGGCCCTGCGCCGGCCACGGCACGGCGTAGACGTAGACGAGGTTTTCCGCATCGAGCGCCGCCTTGAGCTTGTCGCTTGCCGCGGCCCAGAGCTTTTCAGAGGCGTCGAAGGACGTGGCGAGGAAGGGAATCGAATCGATCCCGTAGAGCGGATTTTCATTGGCATGCGCCGAAAGAAGCCGCTCGCCGATGGGCGCCTGACCTGTCTGCACCGCTCGCTTGATATCGTTGCCGCCGAACAGCGAACCGCCGGCATGGGTGACGATCTCCAGCGCGCCGCCTGTGCCTTCGCCGACGCATTTCGCGAAGGCCGCCGCGTTCTCGGAATGGAAATTGGTCGCGGGATAGGCCATCGGCATATCCCATTTTTCCGCGAACGCGGCATTCGCGGAAACCGCCACAAGCGCGGTCGCCGCCATCAGGCGTGAAAAATGCTTCATATGAATCTCCCATTCATTCGATTGTTATCGCCTAGTGAAACGTGAAGGAGCATAGGGCGCAAGGTCTAAGTTCGGCCGGTGGCCCGAAACCAGTTGCGCGAGCAGCCTGCCGGTCTTCGGCCCGGTCGTAAGCCCAATGTGGTGATGGCCGAATCCAAGCCACGCGCCTTCAATGCCCGGTACGGCGCCGATCACAGGGATGGAGTCCGGCGTCGCGGGCCGATGTCCCATCCATTCCTTGGCGCCGCGCCAGGTCAGGTCCGGCATCGCTGCGCGTATATTCCGGAGAAGCAGGTTTATAGGTGGGCGGGAAGGCGGCGCATCCAGCCCGCCGAACTCGACTATGCCGGCAAGCCTGAGGCGGCCGTCCATCGGTGTCGCGACGAATTTTGCCGATGCAAACATCACCGGCGATCTGGGCATCCGGTTCGGTTCGTGCAGGTCGATGTGATATCCGCGTTCGCTTTCGAGCGGCACCTCAAGCCCCAGCTTCTTGGTCAACGAGCCCGACCACACCCCCGCCGTGACGATCGCAGCGGAGCAGGGGATCGTTTCGCCGCCGGCGCGAACGCCGGTGACGCGGCCATCCTGATGTACGACGTCGGTCACCTCGGCGCGAATGATGCGTCCGCCGCGGGCTTCCACGTGACTCGCCAGCGCTTTGACATGACGTCCGGGGTCGCTGATGCGCCCATGCCCGCCCAGCCGAACCGCAAAATTCAGGTCCGGCCGGAAGATCGGGTCATGCGCGCGGAGTGCCGCTCCATCGAGTTCATCCCACCGGAAACCATGTTCCCTGCGGATCGACCAGCCAAATGCGTCGGCCTCGAACTGCGACCGATCGCGATAGACGTAGAGATAGTCGCAAGGCACGACAAACGCCTCTGCCCCGGTCCCGGCGGCAAGCGCCTGATGGTCGGCCAGACTGTCTCCTGTGAGCGCAAAGAGCGCATCGCTGATCCGCCGCGTTTCATCCGGCGTGCAATGGCTGAGATAAGCTTTGAGCCAAGGCGCGAGCCTGGGAAGATGCCGCCATTTCAGGAACAGCGGCTGGCGTGGATCGAAGAGCATCCGCGGCGCCTTGCGGAGCAGGCCCGGAACCGTCACCGGAACGACCGCACAGGATGCAAGAACGCCGCCATTGCCGTAGCTCGTCCCTTCGCCGGGTTCGCCACGGTCGATCAGGATCACTTTATGGCCTTCCCGCTGCAGCCAGATGGCCGTCGACACACCGACGATGCCGGCGCCGACAATGACAACCGTTTCCGTCATGCTTTTGGTTGTTCCTCCCGCCACTGCCTTCGACGATGCCGAGACATAGCTTGGACTGGGCCGGATTGGTATCACCGCGCAGCGTGTCGGCGTTGTACCAACAGCGTCCGCCAGTGTTATATTCATCTGGATATATCGCTGGCCTTCGCATAGTTTGATTGCTACCTACTCTGGAGAGTGGCCGAGATGGGCAGAAATCGGTGGAAGTTCGCTGCGCTGATTGGGGCGATGGTGATGGCGCTTTCATCAGCGCCCTCCGTTCACGCGGCCGAGAAAGTGGTCGTGTTTGCCGCCGCCAGCCTCAAAAATGCACTCGATGCGGTCAATGAGACTTGGCAGGCCGAGACGGGCCGGAGGGCGACTATCTCCTACGCGGCAAGCTCGGCGTTGGCCAGGCAGATCGAACAAGGCGCCCCAGCCGACATTTTCATATCGGCCGATCTCGATTGGATGGACTATTTATCCGAAAAACAGATGATCGCTCCAGGCTCCCGGACAAATCTCCTGAGCAACCGCATCGTCCTGATAGCAAGCGCGGATTCGGCGATCGAGGCGAACATCGCGCCCGACTTCCCGCTAACGGGGCTTCTCGGCGACGGCCGGTTGGCGATGGCAGACGTGAAGGCGGTGCCTGCCGGCAAATACGGCAAGGCAGCGCTCGAAAGGCTCGGTGTCTGGGCCGAGGTCGAAGGCAAGGTGGCGCAGGCGGAGAATGTGCGCGCCGCGCTCAAGCTTGTCGCGACAGGCGAGGCGCCGCTCGGCATCGTTTACCGGAGCGACGCCGTCGCCGAACCGACTGTGAAGGTGATCGGCGTCTTTCCAGAGGATGTACATCCACCGATCGTCTATCCTGTCGGAGTGATCGCTGACTCCAGCAATCCGGACGCTGCGGAATTCGTGAAATATCTGCAATCGGCCAAGGCCAAGCAATTGTTCGAGCAGCAGGGCTTCGCCGTGCTCGCTCCAGTCGCCTCCAACTAGCAGTCGCGCATGGAACTGACGCCCGACGAATGGAATGCGGTCCGGCTGTCGATCAAGGTCGCTGTCTGGGCGATGCTGGGGAGCCTGCCGCTCGGCCTGCTCACCGCCCTGATCCTGGCGCGTGGGAACTTCTGGGGAAAGTCGCTCCTCAACGGCATCGTCCATCTGCCGCTCATCCTGCCGCCTGTCGTCACCGGCTATCTGCTGCTGCTGAGTTTTGGCAGGCGGGGCCCCGTGGGCGCGTTCCTCGCCGAGCATTTCGGCATCGTGTTCTCGTTCCGCTGGACCGGGGCCGCGCTCGCCTGCGCGATCATGGGTTTCCCGCTGATGGTGCGCGCGATCAGGCTGTCCATCGAGGCCGTCGATCGCCGGCTCGAGGCAGCCGCCGGCACGCTCGGCGCCGGCCCGGCCTGGGTCTTCGCCACCATCACCCTGCCGCTGATCTTGCCCGGCATAATCGCTGGCATGATCCTTTCCTTCGGCAAGGCGATGGGCGAGTTCGGCGCGACAATCACCTTCGTGTCGAACATTCCCGGCGAAACGCAGACGCTGCCGTCCGCGATCTACACGTTCACCCAGATTCCCGGAGGCGATGCGGGCGCGTTGCGGCTCACCCTGATTTCCGTGGCTATCTCGATGGCCGCGCTCATGGCTTCGGAAGCGCTGGCGCAGCGCGCCAGCCGCCGGATCGAGGGCCGCGCATGACCATTCTCGTCGATGTCAGCCACCGGCTCGGCGGCTTCCAGTTGGAGGCGCGCTTTGCAAGCCCCGGCCACCTGACGGCGCTATTCGGACCGTCCGGATCTGGCAAGACCTCGATCATCAGCATGATCGCCGGACTGATCCGGCCCGACCGCGGCAGCGTGGAGGTCGACGGGCGTGTGCTCACAGACCGGGCGTCCGGCGTTTTCGTGCCGACGCATCGCCGTCGCATCGGCGCCGTGTTCCAGGGCGCACGGCTGTTTCCGCATATGAGCGTGCGCGGTAATCTTGCCTACGGCAAATGGTTCGCGCCGGCGCGCGAACGTTACGCGGACACCGGCCGCATCGTGGAATTGCTCGGCATCGGCCACCTGCTCGAGCGCAGGCCGAATTTGCTTTCCGGCGGTGAAAAGCAGCGCGTCGCCATAGGCCGCGCCTTGCTCGCCAGCCCCCGATTATTGTTGATGGATGAGCCGCTGGCCTCGCTCGACGAGGTGCGCAAAAGCGAGATCATGCCTTATATCGAGCGGCTCCGCGATGAACTGAAGATCCCGATCGTCTATGTCAGCCATTCGATCGCCGAGGTCGCCAGGCTCGCCACCGACATCGTCGTCATGTCGGATGGCAAAGTCGTCGCGTCCGGCCCGACAGGCGAGATTGTCCAGCGGCTCGACCTTCTCCCGGCCGAAGAACGCGGCGAGGGCGGCGTCGTGCTCGACATGACGGTAATCGCCCACCACATCGACTACGGCATGACCGTGCTGAAGTCGGTTGCCGGCGAAATCCGGGTTCCGCGCATCCGTGCCGAGACCGGCGCGATGGTCAGGCTCCGGCTCCGGGCGCGCGACGTCATGATCGCAACCGCCGAGCCAATCGGGCTCAGTGCCCAGAACATACTGCGCGGGAAGATCGCGCGGATTGCCCGTTCGGGCGACCCGCTGGTCGAGATTCACGTCGACTGCCACGGACAACAGGTGCTGTCGCGGATCACCCGCCGATCTCTTGATGCTCTTCGGCTACACGTCGGGCAGGAGGTTTTTGCGGTGATAAAATCTGTGGCTTTCGATCACGAAAACCTGTCGAATAGCTTGGCAGATCAAGGTTTCTGAACGGGAGCGCTACACGGATGCCTTCGCTCAGCCTGCGGATAAATCTCGATCCAGAAGGCCGGATTGGACCCGGCAAGATCGCGTTGCTTGAGGAGATATCGGCTTCGGGTTCGATTTCGGCGGCCGCCCGCGCAATGGACATGTCCTACAAGCGCGCCTGGGATCTGGTGGACGATCTGAACCGGCTGTTCGGCAAACCGCTTGTCTCTGCCCGCACCGGCGGGAAAAGCGGAGGCGGCGCGGCACTCACGCCGCTCGGCCTTTCGGTCGTGACCCGTTTTCGCGCTATCGAGAATGCCGCGGTCGCCGCCGCCTCGCATCAGTTGGAAGCGCTTCAGGCCGAGATCGAAGCGGGGTAGCCCGAGGCGGAGCCGGCTTTCGCTATTTGCCCAGTTCTATGCTCCTGAGCCTCGCGGCTTCCACCGCTTCCGTCACCAGCAGCTTGAGCCGGTCCTCGCCCATCAGCACGGCGAGCGCCGCAGCGGTGGTGCCGTTCGGGCTGGTCACCTGCTGGCGCAGAACGCCCGGTTCCTCGTGGCTTTCGGCCGCCAGCGAAGCCGCCCCATAGACGGTCTGCATGGCCAGCAGCTTCGCCGTCTCCGTCGGCAGGCCGGCGCTTTCGGCCGCCGCTGTCAGGCACTCGATGAAATGGAATATATAGGCTGGCCCGGATCCTGAAACCGCGGTCACGGCATCCATCAGGCTCTCGTCATCGATAGAAGCGACCTCGCCGCTGGCCGAAAGGAGGTCGGCGATGAATTTACGGGTGTCGTCCGAAACGCGATCATTGGCGAATGTGACCATCATGCCCTTGCCGATCGCGGCGGGCGTGTTGGGCATGCAGCGGACAATCGGCGCGCGTTCGCCGAGTATTTCTTCGAACGTCGCCATAGCCGTTCCCGCAGCGATGCTGAGGAATGTGGTGCGACCATCGCCGAAGCGTCGGTAGCCGGCCGTCACGTCGCGTATCACCTGCGGTTTGACCGCAAGCACGATCAGGGTAGGGACCGCACCTGGGGAAATTTCGCCGGCGTCGCTGCCCACCGCGCTGCCGAGCGCCTTGGCTCGCGCCCGCAATTCCGCGTTGGGCTCGACGATGAAGGTCTCGTCTGGCCTGAGCTTGCCCGATTCAAGCCAGCCCGAAAGCATGGCGTATCCCATATTGCCGCAACCGGCGAGCACCAGTTTCACTGTCATTTCCGAGCCTCCGTCCGCTTCCGTTTAGACGGTCCGGCAGTCATGCGAAAGAGGCCGATCAGTCCGGATTGGACGCCTTGAGCGGGAAACGTGCGGTCAGCCTGAGCCCGATGACGCCAAACACGAAGAACAGCCACACGGGATCGGCGCGCCGGAAGAAAAAGCTTTCCAGGAACGAGTTCAGCGCCGTGAACAGCAGGATCATCATGAAGAAATCGCCGAGGAAGATGTTCTCCTTGCGCAGCGGTATGCGCATGTAGTCGCGCAGCGGTGCGATCAGGAATGCCCATATGGCGACGAACATTGCGGGCAGTCCCATGATCACGGCGATGTCGAGATAGCCATTGTGGCCATGGACGATACCGCGAACGTCCCAAGCGCGATCGAAGGGCTGGGCCGTATTGGCGACGACGTCCGTACCCCAGAAGCTGTTATAGCCGTAGCCCGTCCAGGGCCGTCTGGCGATCATCTCGGCGACGAACTCCCAAAGCGTCGTACGCCCCGTATAGGTGAGGTCGGGAAAATGCTCCGCGGCAAGCTGCTTCAGCGGATCGATGAAGACAATGCCCAGCGTGGCGAGCGCCGTGCAGATCATGGCGAGCGCAAACAAAAGCGGCGTTATCAACCGCATCCCGAACAGGCTGGGCACAACAACAACAAGGATCGACGCAGGCACAAGGCCTGCGGTCGTCTTGGAGCCGGTGTTGACCATGAATACCATCGCGCAAGCGAACAGCAGCACGCCGGTCACCTTCCAGCCGCGACGGAAGAGATAAAGACCACAGAAGCTTAGACAGGCCATCACCGGGCCGGCGATGTTCTTGTGGCTGAAGACGCCGCGCCAGAGTCCGGCATGCTCGGCCTCGATGGAATCGGCCGTGTGCATGGCGTCGCTCGGAAAGATCACCAGCCCGGCGAAGCTCAGCCCGATGACGAACAGCCCCGCCACCGCGATAACGGTCGAGAACGCGTCGGCATCTCGCGGGATCGCCAGCACGGTCGCCATCGTCAGGATGCCGATCAGCGTGAAGGAGGCGGCGCGCATGGCGGCATTCGGGTCGGTTGCGTTGAATGCCGAAAGCAGCAGGAAGCCTATCATCAGCAGGAAGGTCGGGCTGAATAAGGCACTGACAACCCGCGGATTGGCGAAAGCCACCAGCGAGAAGATCGAAAGCGCGCCCAGCGAACCGAAGCCGAGCTGATTGACGATGTCGCCGCCATCGCCGACGGTCGTTGCCGCAGGTTGGAACGGCTTGAACGACACCATCGCTATTGTCAGCAGGATCGCCGCGATGGCCGTGGCTATGCCGCTCCGCGAGAATGCAGCCGTGATCGGCGCGGCGTCAGTTCTTCTCGGGCTGACGGTATTGTTCATTGGCATATCCGAACTCGGCCAGAACCCGGCCGAGCGCGACATGGATCGGATAGACGCCGATCGCCGGTGAGCCCGTGCTGGCCAACCTTGCCAGCGCCCGGAACGGCGAAGCGGCGAGCAGCGCCAGGCTCTTCGCAAGCACCCGGATGTTAGCGAGCCGCGTGCCGGCGCGTTTCTTTTTCTCGACCAGCGTGGAGATCACGCCGTTGCGCAGGCTGCGGGCGCGGATCCAATCGGCCTCGACCCGGCGCGGCGGCACCGCTTCGCGCACGGCCGCCTCGGCGCACCAGGCGAGTTTGAAGCCGCGCTGCGCTGCGCGGCTCAGGAAGTCGGAATCGCCGCCGCCCATGAAGTTGAATTTGAGGTCGAGGAATGGCGGTCCCATAGCAGCCAGCACATGCCGGCCAATCAGCAGATTGCCTGACGAATAGAGCGCGCCGACCCTTCCGCTCTTCTTGTAGGGCGGTGCGAAGACGGGGTGTTCCGCCCATTTCGCATGGGCCGGGCTGGCGAACACCGGAACCTGCGGCCCGCCGACGATATCCGCCTCGTACTTTTCCGCAGCCGCGCACATGTTTTCCAGCCAGCTTCCGTCGGCGATCTCGTCGTCGTCGATGACCAGCAAATATCTGAATCCCGGAAAATGCATCACCGCCGTCTGCCAGCCGGCGTTGTAGGCGCTGCAATTGCCGCGCTCATGCGCGACGATAACCATCCCCCCAAGGATGCCCGCCTCGAAAAGCGGCAGCGCGGCATGGGCGCCCTCTCGAACCTCCGCCTCATTTTCCATCACGATCACCGCGAACCGGCGCGCCGTTTCCTGCAGCCGCAGCGATTCGAGTGTGGCCAGCAACTGTTCCGGCCGGCGGAATGTCGGCACTGTCACAACCGCTTCGATGGTCTCCGGAATAAGTCCCGGAGACCGGCCGAGGATCGAGACCGGTCCATCTTTCTGCAAGGGCTTCATGCGAACGTCCGTCAATGCCCGGTTTGGATAGCACCGGCGACGATAAGGATTCGTTAAACACCTTTGGCGGATGGCCGTTTGATTGCCGTGGTTTTGCGGCCGCCGGGCCAGCTTTTAAGCAAGGCTTCACTGGGTTTGGCTATTCGACATCTCAGGATAGGTGAGATGCATCTGCTGTTTGCCACTTCGATCGTGCCCGACGGCGGGCTCGGTTCAGGTTACGAGATCGCCAACGCCGCGATCATCGCGGCTTTGCGCCGTGCCGGCGTTCGCGTCACCATCCTTGGCTTCACCTGGCCCGGCCGGACCGCACTGGATGCCGAAAACACGATTGTTCTCGGCGCAGTCGATGTTCGCAACGACCATGCGTCGATCACGCAGAAGCTTAAATGGCTCGCCAAGGCGGTGTTGACCGGCCTCACATTCTCGTCGGTGAAACTGCGCCTGGTCGGCCCGGAACAGGTTCGCCGTGCCATCGCCGCGGCCGGGCCGTTCGACGGCTATTTGCTGAACTCGGTGCAGTTTACCGGCGCCTTCGATGGCTTGTTCGATGACAGGCCCTCGATCTTCGTTGCCCACAACGTCGAGCACGTCTCGGCCGCCGAAAATGCGATTGCGGTGAGAGGTGCGTTCGAGCGACTGTTGTTCCGACGCGAGGCGCGGCTTCTGAAACGCCTGGAGGCGCGGCTATGCCGAGGCGCGCGCTTCGTCTTCACTCTCGCGGAAGAAGATCGCTCGGCGCTCGGCGTGGCTTCCGATGCCAAATCGGTCGCACTGCCATTGATCACCCGGCCCGACGCGCCGCCGCCGCCGGCAGCGCGCCGTACGGATTGCGATGCCGCCCTTATCGGCACCTGGACCTGGCAGCCCAACCGTATCGGTCTGGACTGGTTTCTGGGCGAAGTCGTGCCGCATCTGCGCCGAGATTTCCGGATCAGCATCGCCGGCTCCGTGCCTGCGGGTGTCACCTCGTTCCATCCGGGCGTAACATTCGTCGGCCGTGTTCCCGACGCACAGGATTTCGTCCGCAGTGCCGCGGTCGTGCCGCTGATCAGCAGGGCAGGAACCGGCGTGCAGTTGAAGACCATCGAAGCGTTCGAACTCGGTCTGCCGACCGTCGCCACAAGTTCATCGTTGCGCGGCATCGGGCATGCTCCCGCAAACTGCGTTGTTGCCGACGATCCGGCAGCCTTTGCGGCGGCGCTCGAGCGCGCCGCTTCGGGTGAAGTTGCCGATGCGGACGGCTCTGCCTTCTACCGCCGCCAGCGCGCGGAACTCGACGCGCGGGTCAGGCGCGGCCTGGAAGCGCTCGGCTACCAGCGGCACGAGGCGTTGGCATGAACATGCACGCCGCCAACGCGATCGGCATTTCTGCTTGGAAAACGATCCTCGGCATCTCCGTCGCCAGCATAGGGTGGAATGATGCGATAAGTCTCTTGAACCGCATGCTGGTCGAACGGCGGTTCACCAAAGTCAGCTTCCTCAACGCCCACAACGCAAACGTCGCTTCCATCGACGCGGCGTTTGCCGACGCTCTCGAAAACTTCCTCATCCTGCCGGACGGCGTCGGCGTCGATATGGCGGCGAAGATCCTCTATGGATCGCCTTTTCCGGCAAACCTCAACGGTACGGATTTCATCCCCGGCTTCCTTCAGGCGGTCTCGAAACCGCTGACGGTCGGCCTGCTTGGCGCGACCCGCCGCAACGCGGAGGGGGCGGCCACAAAGCTGGCGGCGATTGCTCCGCAGCACAATTATATCGTGATCCATGACGGGTATTTTTCTCCGCAGGAAGAACCTGGCGTCGTCGAAACCATCAGGGCGTTGCGGCCGGATATCCTGCTGGTCGCGATGGGAGTGCCGAGGCAGGAACTCTGGATCGCCCGCAACCTGACGGAAAAACACTGCACGTTGCCGATCGCCGTCGGCGCGTTGCTCGATTTCCTGAGCGGTGCGGTGCCGCGCGCGCCCGGTTGGATGCGGCGCATGCGGCTCGAATGGCTCTTTCGTCTCATCGTCGAACCCGGCCGCCTCTGGCGGCGCTATATAGTCGGCAATCCGCTCTTTCTCGCGCGCGTCCTGCGCCAGAAGCTCGTCGGCGGCGGACAAAGCCGGTGAACAGCCGTTTCTTACCTCAAGGGGGGCGCGCGTCAGACCCGATCAGTCAAACGGCCGCCTCCGCCATGGTCACGGCCAGCTATGCCCCCGATTTCGAGCGCTGCCGCCTGCTTTGCGAGACCGTCGATCGGCATGTGACCGGCATGTCCCATCACTACCTTCTGGTTGAGCGGAACGATGTCGCGCTATTTCGACAGCTTGAAACGAAATCGCGGACGGTGGTCGACGAGCGCGACCTGCTGCCGTCATGGCTTCACGCGGTCAATGATCCTGCGAGCCTGTTCCGCCGCCGCATTTGGCTGAGCTGGAAAACCATGCCACTGCGCGGCTGGCATGTTCAGCAGCTTCGGCGCATCGCCATCGCTGCCCATGCGGCCGAAGACATCCTCGTCTATTGCGATTCCGATGTCGTCTTCCTGAAACCCTTCGACTGCGCGGCGTTCCGCAGCGATGGCAGGCTGCGCCTTTTCCGGCGCGACAATGCGCTGCCGGGTACGGGCGATCACGAGACTTGGTCCAGAAATGCTGGAGCGGTCTTGGGCATCGAGTATCCGGCTGTTTCGCCTCATGACTACATCTCCACATTGATCGCATGGAGCAGGCAGGACGTTCAGGCGATGTGCGCGCAAATTGAGCGGCTGCACGGCCGCAACTGGGTCGAAGTGGTCGGATCGTCCCGTAAGTTTTCCGAATGCCTGATCTACGGCCGCTTCGTCGACGAGGTGCTCGGCGGCGCGAGCCACTTCCACGCCGCGGAGGAATTCTGCCGCGTCCATTGGACCGGGTCGGCTATGTCCGACGACGAGTTCCGGCGCTTCGTCGCCGGCATGTCGCCGCATCAGGTGGCGATCGGGATGCAGTCCTTCATCGGCACAGATGTCGACCGCATCCGCCGCCTGACGCAGGCGGAGTAGCCATCAGACAGGCTTGGCCGGCATGCGCAGCGCCGAATAGGTCAAGAGCGCCGACACCAGATAGAGCGCGACGAACATTGCGTTCAGCGACCAGATGAAAGCCGCGGTATCCGGGCTGCGCATCATGACAAAGATCAGCAGCACGGCCTTTGCGCCCGCAAGCAAAGCGAGATTGAGCGCGCGGACAAATGTCTGCCCGCGCGCAAACAGTAGCTCGGCCTGATACTCGATCAGATTGCGCAGCCCGGGCACGAAAACCGCCAACCCGACCAGCGGCGCGGCCTCTTCCACGGTTCGGCCCAATGCCGCCGGGAAATAGTGAAGAACGACAGCAAGGCTTAGCAACGCGCCCGTCGAAACGGCAAAGATGCCGGTTTCGATGCTGCCGCGTATGCGCCAGTTTTTCAGCATGTCCGGCGCGCGCATTATCCGCTGCACCAGCATCATCGAAAATGTACGGATCGGAATGGCGGTCAGATCGACGAGCCGCATGACGATCGCATAGAGGCCGGCTAGCTGCGGCCCGCCGATCGCCAGTACCAGGAGCTTGTCGAACTCCATCTGCAGGTAGAACAGGATTTCCGCTCCCGCCACATACAGCGAATCCGCAAGCCGGCGCCAATAGAGCAGCGGTCGGAAACGCAGGCGCTGGCGGGGGTAAAACAGCGCGATCGCTGCAATCAGGGCGATGCCGTTGATGACGATATAGAAGCCCGACCACGCGGCCAGGCTGTCCGTTGGCCACAACGCAAACGCGACCGCGCCCGCCGCGCGCATGACCGTTCCGAAAATGGTCAGGGAAGCCGCGCGACCGAACCGGTTCTGGCCGTTGTTGACGATGACCACAACCTCGAACGGCCGCCACAACAGCGCTTCGGTGACTATCACCGCGGCGAATATCGAAAGCGCCATCTGCCCCGAAAAGAACAGCAGGTAGGTCAGCCATGCCGCCGCCGCCAAAACTGGAAGCGACAGCGCCGCCATCGCTAGAAAGCCGGCCGTGTACGTACCGATAAGGTTTGGGCGTATGGTCGCCGTGCGGTAGAGCGCAGAGATGAAGCCGAAGGCCAGGATCCGCGACAGCATGACGCCGGCGGCTGAAGCCGTGGCGAAAAGCCCGAAATCGCCCAACGACAGCGTGTTCGCCAGCGCGACGAAATAGAGCAGCGAAAACACCAGCCGGCCACCGGCGCCGCTGATCGCCGCGAAATAGTCGCGCAGAAGGCCGCGCCGCTCCGACAGGAACGCGCCAATTCTGGCGAAAGGCCGCCTTTGCCGGATGTCGCTTGCCTCGGTCATGTTTCTGCGAATGCTAGCGCGGAAAGTTTAATGGGCGGTTCCGAGGAGAGCGCCGCCGTTTTCCGCTAGATGATGAACGCCTTTAGGTCGCTAAATTAACCTTTTGTTTCCCATGGCTGTTTAGCGTGGCTTAACGTTTGCACTCACCAATCCGGCATGCGCCGGGAAACGGCCGCAATCCATGTTCGACACCGATCAACGCGACGATCCACGGCGTGAGCGCTCGTTGCTTTCGTTTGGCGACGCCCGGCCCGGTGAAGGCGTTCCGCAGCGTTCGGCGTCGCTTCTTGCCGCGGCCGAGCCGCAACGTACTTACGATGCCGCCGCTCGCCATCATTCGGCCCGTCAGCGCCGGGAGGTTAAGAACGATCCGCCTCCGCCTCGTCATGAACGCGTAGCGGCGATCGATGAAAAGCCCGCACCCAAAGCGGCGCCTGCGACGGCCTCAGCCGGGATGGACTGGGTCAGCGGCCTTGTCCCTGGCTGGATCAGCCGGCGCTTGCGGGCAGAAGGCGGGGACGGCGCACCTCAGCCGGCCGTGGATGTTCGCGCCGAGCGCCGCGAGGATCGATATATTCCGAGCGTCGACCAGTCGGAACCGGCTCCCAACCGCGATGTGCCCGACGAGCATTGGAAGCCGCTCATCGACCCCGGCAAGGTGGTCGCCGGCATAGCCAGATCGAAATGGATTATCGTCGGTACGACAGTTCTCGGCGCGGTGCTGGGCGTCATGATCGCCCTATCCACCCCCAAGAAATACGAGGCCACGGTCGAGTTGCTGGTTGATCCGCGAGACCTCAATCTCGTCGAGCGCGATATCACCCAGGGCGGGCTTTCAAACGAAGCTACTTTGGCGATTATCGAGAACCAGGTCCGGATCCTGACCTCCGGCACGGTGCTGACCAAAGTCGTGGATCGTCTCAATCTCGCCAGCGATCCCGAATTCAACGGCGAGGGCAGCGATGGCGGCATCGGCGCCTTCATATCGAATCTGCGCTCGCTCCTGTCGCGCAGCGATGGCGACGATGGAGGCGACAGGCGGCACACTCTTGCCGTGCAGAACCTTTCCGAGTCCCTCTCGGTCGAGCGCGGCGGCAAGACCTTCGTTATCATGATCAGCGCGGTCACCAAGGATGGCGAAAAATCAGCCCTCATCGCCAACACCATGACCGATGTGTTTCTGCAGACCTACGGGCAAATCCAGTCCAATACGGCCGGGCGGGCAGAGGAGGAGTTGACGTCGAGGCTCGACCAGCTCCGCGCAGGCGTCGAGGCGGCCGAGCGCAAGGTCGAGACGTTCAAGGCGGAAAACGACATCATCGACGCGCAGGGCCGGCTGATCACGGATGACGAGATCGTAAAGCTGAACGAGCAGCTTTCGGTGGCCCGCGCACGGACGCTGGAATTGAACGCTAGGGCTGCGTCTACGCGCTCTGTCAATGTCGACGCGGTGCTCGGCGGAACGCTCCCGGAGGAGCTGACTTCGCCGACCATCCAGGAGTTGCGTGCACAATATTCGTCGCTGAAAAGTGACGCCGACCGGATGGCTGTGCGGCTCGGCCCGCGACATCCCGAACGCATGGCGATCGAAGCGCAACTCGCCGGCGCACGCGACATGATCAACAGCGAACTGCGCCGCATCGTCTCGTCGACGCAGACGGAGCTAAAGCGGGCAGTGCAGCTCGAACAGGAACTCGCCTCGCGGCTGGCTCAGCTGAAGGTGCGCCAGGGTGATCTTAGCAGCGAGATGGTGACGCTGCGCGAACTCGAACGCGAAGCGTCCGCCAAGCGCGCCGTATACGAGGCGTTCCTGCTGCGCGCACGCGAAACCGGCGAGCAGAAGGATATCAACACCGCCAATATGAGCGTGATTTCCAAGGCGTGGCCGCCGCTCAACGCCAATCCGCCCTCGCGTTCGACGATGGCATTGACCGGGCTGATGCTCGGATTCTTCGCCGGCGTCGGATTCGGCGGCATGCGCGGCGCCTATGAAAGCCTGCGCGAAACCGCCAACTCCCGCGCGACGCGGCAAAAGCCGCGCAGGGGCGATTCATACAGCCAGGCTATTCCGGCGGCTCCCGAAGATGGACTTGCCGAGGTCAACTCGTCCCGTCCGGCGACAGAAGAAGAGGCTTATCACGCCATCCGGTTGGAGCCGCGCAGCCGACAAGCCGCTCCGGCCGGCATTACGCCCGAGGCGCAGCCAGAGCCGCAAAATCCGCCGCGCCGTGATGACGCACTCCCGAGGGAAACTCCGATGCAAGGTCCAGTCTACGCCTACTCGCCCTTTGGCGCGCCACATCCGATGTCCGCCCGTGCCACCTATCCGATGCAGCCACAGGCCCACCCGCAGCCTTATCCGCCGGCGCAGCCGCAGCTGGTCTACCCACAACCATACTACGCAGATCCCAACCTGCCCGCGACGCACTATGCACCGCCGATGGCTTATCCGCACGCTCCGGTCCAGCAGGCGCCGCATTGGCAGCAGCCGCAAATGCCGCCGCAGTCCTATTATCCCTATCCGCAGCAGGGGCAGCCGCCCGTAGGCTTCTATCCGGGGCACATGGCGCCGCAGACGCTCTATCCGCTGCGCGCGGCGCCGCAGGCCTATGCCCCGCATCCCGCGGCGCCATTCCGGCAGCCGGAAGCTCCTCCTCCCGCCCCGGAGACGCAGCAGGCCCCGATCGAAGAGATCCGGTCCAGCCTGCGCGAATTTCGCGAGGCCGTGCGCGACCTCACCGAATCCCGGCAGCGCCGCCGCTACTTCTGAGCGAGGAATTCCGCAGCGGTTTCGAGTTTACGCCACGCGACGCCGCTTTGGCGGATTGCGCCGGCAATCTTTCGCCACTATGCCGCAGACTGCCAAGCTGCAGTCAGGGATGAACCATGGCCGAAATCATTGACGGAAGAGCCGTAGCCGATGAAGTCGTGCAGACCGTCAAACGGCTAACCGGTGAGTTGGTGGATGCCAGGGCGATCACGCCCGGCCTTGCCGTCGTCATCGTTGGGGAAGATCCGGCGAGCCAGGTCTACGTCTCGTCCAAGGGCCGCAAGGCCAAGGAATGCGGCTTTCACTCCGTCCAGCACACGCTGCCGGCCGAAACCTCCGAGGAGCAGCTGGTCGCGATCGTCCACGATTTGAACGCAGACCCGGCGATCCACGGCATACTCGTGCAGTTGCCTCTGCCGGCCCACATCGATGCCGGCCGCATCATCCAGACCATTGCGCCCGAAAAGGACGTCGACGGATTTCACTACATCAATGTCGGCAAGCTGGGCACCGGCGAACTCGACACCGCCTTCGTGCCTTGTACACCGGCAGGCTCCATGCTTCTGATCGAGCGCGTGCGGGGCAAGGACCTGTCCGGCCTGAGTGCTGTTGTTGTCGGCCGCTCGAACATCGTCGGCAAGCCGATGGCCAATCTCCTGCTCGCCGCCAACTGCACCGTGACCATCGCCCACAGCCGCACGAAGGATCTGCCGGCGCTCGCCCGTACCGCCGATATTCTTGTGGCCGCCGTGGGTCGCCCCGAGATGATCAAAGGCGATTGGGTGAAGCCCGGCGCCACCGTCATCGACGTAGGCATCAACCGGATCGCAGCGCCGGAAAAGGGCGAAGGCAAGTCACGGCTGGTCGGAGACGTGGCATTCGCGGAGGCGGAAAAAGCTGCAGGCGCGATCACACCGGTGCCGGGCGGCGTCGGCCCGATGACGATCGCGCTCCTTATGGCCAACACGCTGGTTTCCGCATATCGTGCCGCGGGCCTAAAGCGCCCGACATTCTAAAGCCAAGGTCCGAGCTTTGCCCCCGCCTCCTCTTGCTGTAGAACGGCCGGCCATGCCCGACCAGATCCAGGGGGGCCGGCAGTTCGCATTCCTGCTGGTCGACAAATTTTCGATGTTTTCGCTGGCCGCAGCGATAGACACGTTCCGATCAGCGAACCGGCTGCTTGGCTACGACTATTATGGCTGGACCACCGTGTCGGCAGACGGCGATGCCGTCATGGCGTCGAACGCCCTGCCGCTGAAGATCGATTACAGCGTGGCCGACCTGCCGTCCGTCGACATATTGTTCGTTTCCGTTGGCCTGACGACGGAATTTCCCGGCAAGAGCAAAGTGCTCGGCGCGCTCCGCAGTTGGGGCAGGCGCGGCGGCGCGCTCGGCGCGCTGTCGGTTGGCTCATACCTGCTTGCCGAAGCCGGCCAGCTCGAAGGTCACCGCTGCACCATCCATTGGGAAAACCGCGCCGGCTTCATGGAGAAATTCCCGGATATCGACTGCACCGGCAACGTTTTCGAGATCGACCGCAAGCGCTATACCTGCGCGGGCGGCACGACCTCCATTGACCTGATGCTCGAAATCGTGCGCACCGACTTCGGATCCAACATTGCCAACGGCGTCGCCAACCAGTTCCAGCACGAGCGCATCCGCTCGGCGGGCGACCGCCAGCGCGTCGGTCCCGAGCGCGACCTGACCGGCAAGTCGGAGAAGCTGCGCAAGATCGTGGAACTGATGGCCGACAACCTCGACGAGCCGTTCTCGGCGGTGCAACTGGCGAAATCCGCCGGCCTGTCGGTGCGGCAGGTGGAGCGCCTGTTTCTACGCCATCTCAATGTGACCCCCGGCCGCTATTACATGCGGCTCAGGCTCGAGCGTGCGCGCGAATTGCTGCGCCAGACCAACATGCCCATCCTCGACGTGGCGATCGCGACCGGCTTCACCTCGCATTCCTATTTCGCCCAGAGCTACCGGTTGCAGTTCGGCCGGCCGCCTTCCGAAGAGCGCCGCACCACCTACTGATCGGCAGGGCGCCGGGGTGTCAGCCTGTAGCGGCTTCGTTAGCTTGCGATCGCGAGCGAACAGCCGATCGAGGGGGATATCATGAGCGCATTGTCACGTGGCGTGCTGGCGGCATTTTTGAGCCTCTGGCTGACCGCCATCGCCGCTTCGGCGGACCGCGCGATCATCGTGCTTGATGCGTCGGGCTCGATGTGGGGCCAGATCGACGGTCAGCCCAAGCTCGAAATCGCACGCCAGACGCTGAGGACGGTGCTTCAGACGATTCCCGCCGACATGGAGCTTGGCCTGCTGGCCTATGGGCACCGCGAGAAAGGCAATTGCGACGATATCGAGCTGGTGGTGCCGCCGGCGCCGGGCGCCGCTTCGTCCATCACGCTCGCCGCGGACGCGATGAAATTCCTCGGAAAGACGCCGCTGTCCGCCTCGGTCAGGCAGGCGGCGGAAGCCCTGCGCTACGCCAAGGACAAGGCGACGGTAATCCTGATCACCGATGGCCTCGAAACCTGCAATGCCGATCCCTGCGCGGTCGGAACCGAACTCGAACAGGCCGGCGTCGATTTCACCGCCCATGTCGTCGGTTTCGGCCTGACCGCAGAAGAGGGCCGGCAGGTGGCGTGTCTCGCGGAGAACACCGGCGGCAAATACATCCAGGCGTCGGACGCCGGAGCGCTGAAGGATGCCTTGACGGTCGTGGTCGCGCCCGCTCCGCAGCCCGAGCCGGAACCCGCCCCTGCGCCCGAGCCTGCCGCACCCGAATTCAACTTCGTCCCGAAAACGCTGCTGGCCGAGGGCCAGCCGGCGCCCGACGAGGCTGGAAATGCCTATGAAATCTACGCGGTGACAGCCGATGGCTCCAAGGGAGAGCGCGTCGCGACCGAATACAACAACTACAAGGGCAGCCTGGAGCCGGGCGACTACATCGTCAGGGCGACGCTTGGCGAGGCGTCCGCCGAAATGCCGGTCAAGATCGAGGTCGGCAAGATCGCCGAGCCGGTCTTCGTGCTCAACGCCGGCACTCTGATTGTCCGGCCGCTGGCGAGTGAGGGCGCCGAGGTCAGCGACGGTGCGACGGTGATCACCGAATATCCGGGCGGCGGCAAGGCCACCAATTATGGGCTGACCAAGGTCGTCCTGCCCGCCGGCGAGCAGAAGCTGACGGTGAAAATCGGCGAGGGCGAGGTCAGCGAAACGGTCACGCTCGCCGCTGGCCAGACCGTCGAAAAAGATGTTGTGCTGGGCATCGGCAGCGTCGTCGTCAATGCGTTCTACACGCAGGGAGGCGAGAAGGTCGAGGCGTCGGGACTGGACGTGAAGCTGTTCAAGGCGAAGCAGAAGATCGACGGCTCGCGCGAGCAGGTGACCTACGGCTTCGGCCCCGACACAAAATTCGAGCTGTCGCCGGGCGACTACGTCGCGATCGTCAGGATGGACAAAGCGGAGGCCGAGCAGCCCTTCAATATCCGCGCCGGTGAGTCGAAGGATGTTACTGCCCACCTGAATGCCGGCGTGCTCGCCGTTTCCGCCCCCGGCGCAAAGCACATCGAAGTGTTCGGGGCCAAGAAGGACATCCAGGGCAACCGCAAGGCATTCGGCTACGCCTTCGACGAGAAGCACCAGGCGACCCTGCCGGCCGGCGACTACATGATCGTCGCCGACCGCGGCGACAATGGCGGCAAGAAGGAAGCCACCGCGACGGTCAATGCCGGCGAGCGGACCGAGGTGATTGTGCCGTAGGCTTCACGCCACCCCGAATGCGCTCGCGCCGTGGTCGGCGCGCGCGACCATCTGGCGGAAGCCGGCGAACAATTCGCGGCCGAAGCCGTGCTCGTTGGCGGACAGGTCGATGTCGGGAACTTTCCGTACCGCCAGTTCGGAAGCGGGCGCGAGGACCTCGAGCGAGCCATTGTCGGCGTCGAGCCGGATCATGTCTCCATCCCGGATCCTGCCGATGACGCCGCCTTCCAACGCTTCCGGGGTCACATGGATCGCCGCCGGAACCTTGCCCGACGCGCCCGACATGCGCCCGTCCGTGACCAGCGCAACCTTGTGGCCGCGGTCCTGCAGCACACCCAATATCGTCGTCAGCTTGTGGAGTTCGGGCATGCCGTTGGCCTTCGGTCCCTGGAAACGGATGACCGCGACGAAATCGCGGTCGAGCTGGCCGGCCTTGAAGGCATCGTTCAGCGCCTGCTGGCTGTCCAGCACGATCGCCGGCGCCTCGATCAGCCGCCGCTCTGGTTTCACCGCCGACGTCTTGATGATCGCGTGGCCGATATTGCCAGCGAGAACGCGCAGGCCGCCGGTTGGCTGGAACGGCTTGGCGAAGGTCGTCAGAACTTTCTCGTCGCCGCTGACCTTCGGCGCCGCCTCGCGGATCACGCTGCCGTCCGGACCGAGCCTGGCTTCCACGGCATAGGGCCGCAGGCCTTCGCCCCACACGGTCTGCACGTCCTCGTGCAGCAAGCCGGCATCGAGCAATTCGCGGATCAGGAAGCCGAGCCCGCCCGCCGCATGGAAATGGTTCACGTCGGCCAGCCCGTTCGGATAGACTCGCGCAAGCAGCGGCGTCGCCTCGGAGAGGTCTGAAATGTCCTGCCAGGTGATCTGGATGCCGGCGGCGTGAGCCATCGCGATCAGGTGGATGGTGTGGTTGGTCGAACCGCCGGTCGCGTGCAGCCCGACGATGCCGTTCACCACCGAGCGCTCGTCGATCATCCGGCCGACAGGCGTGTAGGCGTTGCCCATGGCAGTGATCGCCAGCGCCCGCTTCGCCGCCTCTCGCGTTAGCGCGTCGCGCAGCGGCGTGTTGGGGTTGACGAACGAGGCGCCCGGCGTGTGCAGGCCCATGATCTCCATCAGCATCTGGTTGGAGTTTGCCGTGCCGTAGAAAGTGCAGGTGCCCGGGCTGTGATAGGATTTCGACTCCGCCTCCAGCAGTTCGGCGCGTCCGACCTTGCCTTCGGCATAGAGCTGGCGCACGCGCGCCTTCTCGTCATTCGGAATGCCGGTGGTCATCGGCCCGGCGGGGATGAACACCGCCGGCAGATGACCGAAGGTCAGCGCCGCGATCGCCAAGCCCGGCACGATCTTGTCGCAGATGCCGAGATAGACGGCGGCGTCGAACATGTTGTGGCTGAGGCCGATCGCGGTGGCCATGGCGATCACATCGCGCGAAAACAGCGACAGTTCCATACCCGGCTGGCCCTGCGTGACGCCGTCGCACATGGCCGGCACGCCGCCCGCCACCTGAGCGATGCCTCCCGCCTCGTGCGCCGCCTGCTTGATCAGTTGCGGGAAGGTCTCGTAGGGCTGATGCGCCGACAGCATGTCGTTGTAGGAGGTGATTATGCCGAGATTGGGCACCTTGTCTCCGGCAAGCGCGGTCTTTTCAGTGGGCGCGCAGGCGGCGAAGCCGTGGGCGAGATTGCCGCAGGAAAGCACCGCCCGGTTGGCGCCGCGGCTTGCGGCATTGTCGATCCGTTCCAGGTAGATGTCGCGCGAATTCCTAGAGCGCTGCCGGATGCGTTCGGTGATGGCCTCGATGTCTTTTCTGGCTGTCATGATGGTGCATCCTCTTCGATAATGCCGGAGCGGGAGATCTCCGGTATCGGCATTCAACTACGGCGCCCAGAACACCCGGACCGGCTGTGGCGCGCGATCCAGCACCGCGCCGATCGGCAGATGCGCCTCCGTCTCTAAGGCTGTCTCCAGCACCCGGCGCTTTTCTGCCCCTTCGATATGGAGCGCGACGAAGCCTGCTTCCACGATCCGCGCCAGGGTCAGCGTCAACCGAGGCTCGCCGCCGCTTGCCGCATGGACGGGCGCGACGATCGCCTCGGCGGAAGGGGCGAGCAGCGATTCCAGATTGCCGGCATCCGGGAAAAACGAGGCGGTGTGGCCGTCGGTTCCCATGCCGAGGATCACCGCATCCAGCGGGAGCGGAAGGTTCCTCAACCTCTCACTGGCCCTGCCTGCCGCGTCTTCGACCGTGCTTGCGTCCGAAAACAGTCCGGCGAACCGCGCTGCCGTTGCATTGCCCTGAAACAGGTTTTCCCGGACCAGCCGGGCGTTGGAACGGGAAGAGTCTTCCGGGACGAAACGCTCGTCGACGAGCGTTACGGTCACGTTGTCCCAGTCGAGTTCCTGTCGTGACAGTTCACGAAAGAACATGCCTGGGGTATTGCCCCCGGAGACCGCGAGCAGCGCGTTTCCACGTTTCTCGATCGCCGCCCGCAGCACGTCCGCCACGACGCTCGC
>NZ_AHAM01000207.1 GCF_000236565.1 Mesorhizobium alhagi CCNWXJ12-2
TGATGACGAGTTCAGGCCAAAGCTAGGCAAAATCGGCTCCGGCGGCTCGAAGGCCGGCAAGCGCTTCGCCAACCAGCTTTTGGCGGCAATCAACAGGGCCGGCGGCACGCACCCGCGTGGCGGCCGCTTCACCGGTAGCCGCACGGGACGCGGTGGCGCGACGGCCGCGCTGCTCAGATCACGCGACCGCTATGCCGCCTTCCGGCAGCGCCGGGTGATGGTCAAGGCCCGCATCGTCAGGCTGGCCGGCAAGGGCATGGACGGGGCGCGGGCGCATCTGCGCTACATCCAGCGTGACGGTGTCACCCGGGAGGGCGAATCCGGCCAGCTCTACGGCGCCGAGAAGGATCGCGTCGACGGCAGGGACTTCCTCGATCGCGCCGATGGTGACCGCCACCAGTTCCGCTTCATCGTCGCGCCGGAGGATGGCATCCAGTATGACGATCTCAAGCCGCTGACCCGGCGCCTCATGGCGCAGATGGAAGAAGACCTTGGCACCAAGCTGGACTGGGTTGCCGTCGATCATTTCAACACGGGTCATCCGCACACCCACATCATCGTGCGCGGCAAGGATGATCGCGGCGAGAATCTCGTCATCGCGCGCGAATACATCTCGTCTGGCATCCGCGAGCGGGCGGCCGAGCTGGTCAGCCTCGATCTCGGTCCCCGCTCCGACCGCGAGATCGAGCAGCGCCTGCGCCAGGAAATGGAACAGGAACGCTTCACCAGCATAGACCGGCAGCTGCTGCGCATGCGCGACAATGATGGAATGGTCTCGCTGGCCGGCCGCGACGCGTTTCGGCAGACGCTGCACCAGGGTCGTCTTCGCAAGCTCGAGCGCATGGGTCTCGCCGAGGAGACCGGTCCTGGCCGTTGGCGCCTGAACGATGATCTCGAGTCCACGCTGCGCCGCATGGGCGACCGCGGCGACATCATCAAAACCATGCATCGCGATCTGACCGGCAAGGGGCTCGTCCGCAGCGCCGCCGACTGCGTCATCCACGATCGATCCGGCGAGCCAGCCCAACCTGTCGTCGGCCGCGTCGTCGCGCGCGGACTCGCCGACGAGATCAATGACCGGCACTACCTCATCGTCGACGGCGTGGATGGCAAAACCCGTTACGTCGATATCGGCAGGGGCGACGCGACGGAACCGACGCCGGACGGCTGCATCGTGCGCGTCACGCCAACCAACGCCGAACCCAGGCAGGTTGACCGCACCGTCGCTGAAATCGCTGCCGCCAATGACGGGCGCTACAACATCGATATCCATCTGAAGCACGACCCGTCCGCCACCGAAGGCTTCGCCGAAACCCATGTCCGTCGGCTGGAGGCAATCCGCCGCGCGACCGGCGGTGCGGATCGCGAGCCGGACGGCACCTGGATCATTGCGCCAGATCATCTTAGCTGCGTGGCGGAATACGAGCGTCAGCGTGCCAGGGCTGTGCCCGTCACGGTCGACAAGCTCTCTTCGTTGAAGCTGGAGAGCCAAGTCGGTTTCGACGGCGCCACCTGGATCGATCGCGAGCTGGTTTCCGCCAAACCAGAGCCCTTGCAAGACTCGGGCTTCGGCCGCGACGTGCGAGAGGCCCAAGTCCGTCGGCGGCAGTGGCTGATTGCACAAGGACTCGCGCGTGAAGAGCAGGATCGGATCGTCTACCGCGCCAACATGCTGGCGGTTCTGCGCCAGCGCGAGCTGATCCGTGTTGCCGGCCAACTCTCGGAGGAGCTCGGTCTGTCCTATACCGCGCGAACCGGAGACCGAGTAGAGGGCACGCTCCGCCGCTCCGTCGAGCTCGCCAGCGGAAAATATGCCGTCATCGAGAAATCGCGCGAGTTCACTCTGCTCCCGTGGCGGCCGGTGCTCGATCGGCATATTGGCAAACAGGTTACCGGCGTTGTGCGCGGGGATGGGATTTCCTGGACGATCGGGCGGCAAAGAACCGGGCCTGGCATTTCGTGAGTTGCGATGCAACGGAAGGGTTGAATAGCTGAATTATCGGTCATTGTTTGGACACGACGGGCGCGGCGGTTTGTCCGTAAGTCAATTGCCAAAAGCGCAGCACTGATTCATGCTGCATTCAATGGTTCTGCGGCCCCAATCTCGTTCCCAGGCACGCTTCCTGGAGCGACAACCGCCACGCCGGCGATCCCTGCGTCGTGCGATCTGGTCGCAGGTCCTCAGCCTGTTTTCAGAGTTCTCGGAGAGCCTCTACAAGTCGCCGGGTCGGCTTGTCATCGATATCGACGACACAGGATACAAGTTCGACGTGGAGATTGCCGGTAGTCCAAGCGAGGGTATCAGCAAGATGAAGATCTTCTGCCATGACCTGACGCTCATTTCCTTTGCCCGCCAAAGATCCCATGAGGCGACGGGCGGCGGAACTCAGGTAAGGTTTCGGGGTCCGACATCCTAACCCTGGAGACGTCTCATGAATCTCTCATCCGTTGCTCTGCCGCCCGTCGACGAGAAGACTGCCACAATTTTCATGGCACTGGAATTGAGCAAGTCGACCTGGCTTGTGGCCCTGCACTCGCCGGCGGCCGACAAGATCAGCATGCATCGCCTGCAAGGAGGCGACACCGAAGGGCTTATGGCTCTCATTGAACATCGGCGCGAACAGGCGCAGGCCGCCTTGACGCGTCCGGTTCGGGTAATGTCGTGCTACGAGGCCGGCTACGACGGTTTCTGGCTGCATCGTTTCCTGTGCGACCGCGGCATCGACAATCAGGTTCTGGACGCGGCCAGCATTTTGGTCGACCGCCGGTCACGCCGCGCCAAGACGGACCGCCTCGATGCGGCGGCGCTGCTCCGCACGCTGATGGCGCTGGAACGTGGCGAGCCGAGGGTCTGCCGGGTTGTGCGAGTACCGAGCCTAGAGCAGGAGAACGATCGCCGTCGCAGCCGGGAGCGGGCTCGGCTCGTCAACGAACGCGGCCAGCATTCGAGCCGCGTCAAGGGGCTTTTGATGACCCAGGGCATCCGCGACTTCAAGCCAGCCAGACGGGACTGGCGTGAGCAGCTCGAGACGCTGCGCACGGCTGACGGTCGGGATCTGCCGCCCTGCCTGAAGAATGAGATCAAGCGCGAATGCCGCCGCTTGTGGCAAGTGATCGAGATGATCATGGAGGTCGAGGCCGAGCAGCGTCAGGCCGCCGAGACCACCGCTCCCGGGATCGTCCAACTGAGTCATCTGCGTGGCATCGGCCTGACGATCGCAAGCGTAATGACGAACGAGGTGTTCTTCCGCGATTTCCAGAATCGGCGTGAGATCGCCGGTTATCTCGGTCTTGCATCCAGCCCTTGGAGCAGCGGCGCGGTCAGCCGCGATCAAGGCATCCAGAGATCGGGCAATCCGCGAGCGCGACGAACCGCCATTGAACTTGCCTGGCTGTGGTTGCGCCATCAGCCCGATAGCGGTCTCGCGCGCTGGTTTCATGAGCGCGTCGGCGCCGGCAAAGGACGCATCCGCCGCACCATGATCGTCGCCTTGGCGCGCAAGCTGATAATCGCCTTGGCGGTATCTGACCCAGGGCCTGCTGCCGGAGGGCGCCATGACCAAGGCCTGACGAAAGAGTTCGACGCGAGGGCGGCCAACGTCACTTGCGACGAAGCGGGATGGATGTGGACTGGCGCCCCCCAGGGCTGTTAACGCCGTCAAAAAGATGGGTCCCATCCTTCCCGGCCTCGCCAAACTTGCCCGTGCATGCGGGATATGGGTGCAGGCTCCGCCCGAGCCGACCGGATATGAGGTGATGTGGACTTGTTCCGCAATTCGCCGCGAGGCCGATCCCGACTACGTTCGAAAGTGACTAAGCCGTCACCACTACCATTGACACGATGTGCCTCATATGAGGGGGCTGGGCATCGACTTTCTCATCCACGACGCACCATCTTCGACGGCGTCGACCACGTCAACGCGCTCATGCGCTCGAGCTGGCCGCGGCCATGGCCAACAAATACGGCTTCCAATATATCTGTACGCTCAACACCGACATGGTTCCGCTCAAAGATTTCTCAACCGGTTTTGATTCGAATCTCTGGTCCGCATGCGACTGACCGATACGATCCGAGCGGCAGCCTGCTCGGCTTCCGGTACTAAGGAAACGCCGATGCTGAAATGGTCCGAGATGAAACGGTCGCGCGACACAATTCTTGCCGTCTGGCCTGTCTACAAGCCGCTGCACGGCATGTGGTTCATGCAAGAACTCGTCGACAAGGACGATCTAACGCCGAAATGGCGCGACCGCTTTGTTCCGGCCGAGAACGATAGCGTCCGCTCGGATCATTATCCTGATCGAGACGCAGCGATCGCGGCGGCCGACGCGCTGAACCCGACTCTTCGAAACGGTTTGCCGATTAGCGACCCGGACAGGCGTCGTTCCATCGAGCTCAAAATCGACAAGGCAGTCCAGGCCAAGCGTCGTCTTCAGGACGAAGAGGCTCTGATGCTCGCCGAAGCCATCCGCCGCCATGCAGGAGATCCCCGCCCAGATGCGGCTTCGCTCCAACTCGCGGCCGAGGCCGAGCCATATCGTCAGGATTTGGCCGATCAGTTGAGTGCCATGCCTTATTTGTCAATTGCACAGGTTGGCTGGGAAGACGGCCGATGGCGAGAGCATCTGCTGCTCTACAAAGACGGCAAGGGGGCGTGGACCAAGCCCTATACGGCCGGGGAAAAAGCCGCGACGACGTCAGAACGTGCTAAGATCGCCAACGGCTATGATCTTTCCGGGAGCGCGCACTGGGGAAAGACCAAGGCACGTATCCGCCAGATATTGCTGCCTCGGGCCAATCAGCTTCTCCAGCTCGCCAGCGTACAACGACTGCTCGCGGAAGCGTTTGCGCGTGGCGAGCGCGTTCTCGTGTCCAACGGAATCGTCTTCTGGTACGAAGAGGAAGGCGGTATCGGCTGGCAGGTCAAGGAGACAGGCAGTACGAATGATTCAGAGGGCGCCACGCTCTGGCGCGAGGGCACGATCCGTTCGACCAATCATGGGCGGCTCGTCATCCTTCCCTATGTCAAGGAAGATGGGGAGAAGGTTCGCGGCCACACTCGCAATGGACCAGGCGATGGCCGCGCTATGCCCCGCCATCCCGACCATTATGTCGACATACCCTTCTCGCTCTATAGTGGCGACCTTATGATCGGTCTCTTCGGAGAGTTGCCTTACGAGTAGGTGTCGGATGTATCCTCAAAGAACCTGAGGATTGTCGCGCGAGATGAGCAACACAGACTGTGCGCAATAAATGGTCATGCAATGGCTGAAGCACGGGCGCCCAGCTTATGTAGGGGGTCGGCACTGCGTTGCCGACGCCGCTCCTCCGAACCTATCAATCATCGGACCATACGCAGACGGTTAGGTCGTGCGACGCCGGTCCGCCCGTTACCCGCCGCTGAAGCCCGCAATAGATGCGTGCGGCCGCCGATATGTCGCCAAGGTTAGGCAATCGTAGGTGTTGCTGAAGGTCTCGAACAGGAAGACGTGTCGCTCGCCGCGTCTATCCTTGATGCATACCTCATTTGACCCTAATGGACCCGCTTTTCGATACTGGCAATAGGTCAGGATCTCACGGTTCAGCCGATCAATCGAGAGGCTCTCAAACCTCGACCTGTATGCCGGCGATTCGATCATGTGTCGGAACTTAGTTCCGTTTTCGCCGACTACTGATAGCCGTGGGTGACTCCCAATGAGACCGATCATCGGCAGCTGGTTGTGACAATCTTCGATGAACCGCCAGAACGTGGTCGTATAGGTGTTACCGAAGTTTCCCTTCAGGTTCCGGATTGCTTCGAGACTGGGCGTGTAATCATTCGCGGCATTGCGAAAGCGGGATTGCAAAAACAATAGCTGCCCCGCCGCGTAATTTGCTTCGGCTTCGATCTGCGCATGGCACCCCGGTGATAAGGTTTGTTCGTGGTCACCTAGCATCAGATCTTCGTGCCAAGGCAGGATGCTGTGACCGATCTCGTGGGCTTCATTCCAACGATGCTTTGCGTGTGGCTGCGCGCGATCGAGCAGAATTCGCTTGCGGTCTGGAAGATAGAGCGCGCGCAGATCGAATTTTCTCACTGCGTCAAGAATGAGGCCGGGACGCATGAGGATCTGCGTCCCGGCCACGGTGAGTTTGCTGATGGTTTCGCGAAGGAAGTCATCGTCAGTGCTCGAGTAGTAGCGGCGATCCAGTTTCAGGATCTCGCGCACATCCTCAAGCCGCAAGGGTGGCTCCGGATTCCCAAGTCCGCGGAGTACCTTGTTGACTTGGGCTTCGATATCGGATGCTGTCGAGCGGCTGAGCATGATGTTGCGCATTTCGTCAGCCTTGCTGCTTTTCCAAGTAGGCGATGAACTCCTCCAGCGCACGCTGTTCCTCCCGAGACAGCTTCTGCGGGGACTCGCCCGATCGCGCAGCAAAACGCAGCGCTTGCTCTTGCAAGCCCGGTCGAGCAACTGTGTTGCCTGAGAGTTGTTGCAACGCCTTGTGTGGCAAGTCGAACGTTTCCGCCAGACGAAATACCGCTCGCGGCTCCGGTCGAAAATGCGCGTCACGTTCTATGCGCATGACATCGTTGACATCCAGATTAATGCGCTCGGCGAGTTTTTCGACGGTCAGTCCTCGTCGCCGACGCATGGATTCGACGAGCGAACCAAACGCCATGCGCATCGGGTCCGCAGCCTCGACGACATCGGACTCCATGTCTGTTTGTTCTGGGGTCGGGTCCCTGGCGAGCGCACCGGCAGCGACTTCCAGGTCGCCCTCTAGCTTCGCTCTCCGTTCGAACCACTCCCTCGTGATTGCGAGTTTCATGGTCATTTTCCTGTCTATTGTGAGAACGCGGCGGCTTGCGCCGCTGTCATCTCGAAATACCTCAATCCTTGGTAGCTTTCGTCGCGGCCGAGATCGGTCATACCGCAAACCTTGTCGTAGAATTCTTCGGCAGCCGGAAGCGAATGCAAGCCGATGCGGCCGCGAAAATCCTGTTCATGACTTACCTCGATGGCCGCACGAATCATGACAGTACCCACACCGCCGAAACGCGGCTGCGGGACAATTGTCTTGCGGTTCCATGGCGCCGTTTCGAGGTAGTCGACGTAGATCAGATCCTTCTTGGCCTGTTCCGGAATCCGGCAACTGTGACCTGCCATGGCGAGCAGCATCAGCCCCTGCACCTGGTTTTCACAGACCAGCGCGAGGGATCTGAAAGCAAGAAGACCGCGAATTCTCTCGAGCTTTTTTCGCCAATCCCAATGCCAGTTTTCCGGCCAGTCAGACAACGGTGATCCCTGCGCCACGAGTTGTCTCAGTCGCGCATTGATGACGGGTTTCCACTCGGTCTCTACCGAACGAAGCTGGCTTTCACCGATACCCTCGATGAGTTCTGCACCAACCGTCTTGCCCGAGCGCCTGTCAGTCAGAAAAACTGGATATGAGGTCACGATTCACAGCACCATGAGTTCAGCCTTCTCCTTCTTGGCTTCATCCTCGAAGAAGAGCTTTCCACCTTGTTCAAGGCGCACGTCGACAAGCTGGTAAAGTCTGAGCGCCTGGCGAAGCACCGCCGTCTTGGACAGGTCCTTCTTGTCGCAGAGTTCCTGCAAGGCCTGCATTTCGCCGTCAGTGAGATTGAGAGTCATTGTTTTCTTCACGGGGCACCTCCTAATAAGTGGACTCCGTGGAGATAGATATTTTAGCGAAAAAGTCAACAAAAAAAATTCAGATAATGGCTATTGCATAGCTAAAAATTAGCTACTATTTATGGAGGAAGACGAGGCGATGGCCGCCTCGACCGACATGGAGTTCTCCAATGGCAGACCATATTCTCGAACGTCCTCGCGCCTTCGACATCAAGATCGACGGCAATCCGTTCACCTTCAATGATCCGATCGTCACCGGTGCCCAGATCCTGCAGAAGGCGCGTGTGTTCCCCACGGACGAGCATCTCCTTTTTCAGGAGCTCAATGATGGACAGCTCGAGGAGATCAGGCCGGATGAAAGCGTCGATCTGCGCAACGACGACCGCGAGCAGTTCATCACGTTCAAGAGCGATCGTTCGTTCCGCTTTGTTCTCGACGGGCGCAAGTTTGAATGGGGTCTGCCAATCATCACCGGTCTTCAGCTGAAGCGTTTGGCCGGCGTCGATCCGAACTCCTACGGGGTCTGGCTCTCCCAGCGCGTCGGCGACGATCGGCTGATCGGCAACAAGGAGAAGGTCGACCTGCAGGGCGATGGGACCGAACGGTTCTTCACCGGCATCGACACCACAACGGAAGGCGCGGGAGCAATAGTGCTCCCGCCAGAAGACCGCGAGTATCTCCAGACCCAGGATATCGCATTCGAGGAAGTCGTCGAAGGAACGATCAGAGCCGTCGTCGTCAAAGGGTGGAGCCTTCCGCCGGCCCGCTTCGATGCGGGAACTGCCGATATCCTCATCCTCTTGCCTCCGGCCTACCCCGACTGTGCGCCGGACATGTTCTATCTGACGCCTTGGGTCCGTCTGGCCGCCAACCAGCGCTATCCGAACGCAGCAGATCAGCCGCATGCTTTCGCCGGGAAAACCTGGCAGCGATGGTCCCGGCACAACAACGCATGGCGTCCCGGCATCGACGGCATCTGGACAATGCTGCGCCGGATCGAGCGAGCGCTGGAGGCTGCGGCATGAAGACCGCTGATCTCACTCTGACTGAACAGCAGCTTGACCTGATGCAAACGGAGTTAGGCGGTTCCCGTGATGTGGAAACCGCGGCCTACGTGCTGTTCGGCGTGTCTCGCATAGCGGGCGATCCTTTTGAACACCAGCCTCGCTTGCGTCTGATGGTCAAGGAGGTACTTCCCGTTACGGGCGACGAGATCAAATCGGCCGACCACGTCCACATTTCGTGGAGCACCGAGCGGTTCGTGCAACTGTTAGCGAGAGCAGAGCGGGAGGGTCTTCAGCTTGGAATTGCCCATTCGCATCCGCGCGGGCCGGCGCGGTTTTCTGTCCAGGATGATCGAAACGAAGCCGAACTTGTCCGCCTCGCGCAGAATCGGAATGGTGGGCGGGCTCTGCTCCCCAGCCTTCTAATCGCTGAAGGGCAGTTCGTGGCGGGCCGTGTGTGGTTGTCGCCAGATACCGTGATCGACTTCAGCCAGGCTCGAACGGTAGGTGGCAACTGGCGAATAATCTTCTTCGCCGAGGAACAGGTCGCCACTGATCCTGCACTTGCACGCCAGGAATTGGCCTTGGGCGCGAATTTCAACAGGTTGATGCGGCAACTGCGCGTCGGCGTTGTTGGAGCAGGAGGAACTGGAAGCCCGCTGCTGCAGCAGCTGGCGCGCATGGGCGTTGGTCGGATCGCCATCTTCGATCCTGATCATGTCGAGTATTCCAATCTCAATAGGCTTTACGGGGCGACGCGAAACGATGCGGAGCAGGCTGTGAAGAAGGTCGATGTCGCAAGGCGTGAAATCGAACGCATGGGTCTCGGAACCGAGATGGCTACGTTCGACAATTGGATTGGCGCCGAGGAATGCCAGGATGCCTTGAAATCGATGGATCTGATCTTCGGCTGCACAGACGATCATGATGGTCGCCTGTTGCTCAATCGGCTTGCATATTACTACCTCATCCCGGTTATCGATATCGGACTTGCACTGCGGGTAAGCGAGCGACACGGTATTTCCGGCCTCGAGGCGGACGGCCGCGTGACAGTGCTCGAGCCAGGCAGCGTCTGTCTGGTGTGTCGACGGGTCGTGAACGCCAGCATCGCTGCCGAGGAGGCGTTGCGTCGCAACGATCCCGAAGAATACGAACACCGCAAGGCCGAGGCCTATGTACGCGGGGAAGGTAATCCGTCGCCGGCGGTTATTTCGTTCACCACATCCGTCGCGACTATGGCCGTGGAGGAGCTGATACAGCGCGTCAATCAGTTTCGCGGCGCAAGCGGCGCTATTACCAACCGGGTGCGGAAGTTCAATCTGGTCGAAGACTTTCGTCCTGGAGCAAAGAAGGAGCCTTGCCGGATCTGCGGTTCAGACCGCATTCATGGAGTTGGTGACGTTCAGCCATTCCTCGGGAGGACTGGATGATGCTGCGGACCAAAGTAGCTCGTCTGCTCGCCTGGTTTGGCTTCGTAGAGAAGCCTGAGTTTCTGGTCGCGGCGAGCCTTGATATGCCGGCGCCCGAAGATCTCCAGGCTGCTACCGCAGTGGTTGTTGGTCCTAAGGAGCGCCCGAAATGGGTGACATTCCAATGTCCTTCCGGCTGCGGAACGCCGCTCCTTTTGTCGCTCAATCCCGATCGCAGACCTCGGTGGGCGGTTACCTTCGATTGGCTTGGACGGCCGACCCTCGAACCATCAGTGCGTCGGACAGACGGGTGCCGCTGCCATTTCTGGATGCGAAAGGGTCGCATTGTGTGGTGCAAAGATAGCGGGGGAGCCTTTCCGGAAAATTAGTAGGTCTTATTTCATCCTCGACTCTGCCGAGTTATTCTTAGTCGATTCGGTGCGAGTTCGGGGGAACGCATGCTTGCAGCCATGCCATCGGAAAACAGCAGGCGTCTTGAGCTTTTCCGGTTGGCATTGCTTCTGATTAATCGGGGCAATCGCGATCTTCCGGCACCCCTTTCGCTCCATTTTGATGCCGTACTGCACCAAGCGAGAAAACTCTCTGATGATCCCGACGCGATCTCCCCGGACGTGACGCCGCAAGCGGTCCAGCTTGCCAATGACCTGCGCGTCTATGAAGGGTTGCGCGATGCCCTTGCCGGCGTGAATTCCATAGGGGATGTCAACTCAGCAGTTGCTCACAAGGTGCTCCAAAATCTGGAGCCGAAACTTGCATCCGCGGACTGATCTCGCGCTTCTGGCCGAGAGCCTGGCGCATCTTTCAAAAACCCCATACTTCAATCGAGCGATCGAGAAGCACACGCATGCTCTGGTCGAGGTGATCAGGCATGCGCTCACCGTCTCACCGCCCTATGACGAAGAAATCCTCCGTTCATTCGCTGACAAAGTTTGGACGTGCCATCGCTACCTCCAAGGGTCGACGACCAAGGAAGCGCCATACGAGATCGAGTATTGCATGCGACATGCTATCTCCGATTGGCTTACCGATCCTTGCCTCGTCACTACGGCTCTAACGGACGAGAAGGATTTTCATCTCAAGCCTGGAGATCCCTGGGACTTTGTCGCAAAGACGATGGACCGCTATCCTGGCTCACTGCCGAAGGAGAAGCTCATCTTCATTGGCGTTCCACGAATTTACAAGCACATGCCTCTCTTCTGTGCAGCGCTATACCATGAACTGGGTCATTTCGTGGACTTGGCTCGCAATGTAACCGACGTTACTTTTCTTACTCATCCGGTCAATGGTGCATCCGATAGGGTTCAGGAACTCATCCAAAACCATCGTAGAGAGCATTTTGCCGATCTTTTTGCGGCTTGCTATGTTGGATCCGGTATTATCGACAGCCTTGATGCGATCAATCCTCTGGCAGAACACAGTCCTACTCATCCCGCGACCAAGACGCGAATTGACGTGATCCGCGGCTTTCTCGCGGGTGAGGAATTCGACGAGCTCACCATGTACCAAAACGCGCTGAATAAGTTCGGTATGCCGCCACTAGAAAAGCGATACTCTGTCCCAGCGATCGAGGCCTCCTTTAACGATATCCGACCGCACAACCTCACAGATGCCGCAGAGCTGCATGGCATCATGGCGGCCGGCTGGTCCTATCTCGGAAAGATAAAATCAGGCGGCGGGCCGAAATGGACCGTTGGCGGAAACCAGCTCGATGTCATTCGGATCGTGAACGACCTTACCGAGAAATCAATCCGGAACGCTTCAATCCGGCACCTTTGGGAAGAGGCGTCGAAATGATCAAGGCCGAAATCCTTGAACGTCTCGCTCGCGACGATGCAACGGGGCTTTGGATCGAACCCCTGCTCGACGAAAAGCAGGTCGGGGAAGTAACGGTTGACCTCAGGCTCGGCTATGATTTCCTAGTGTCGATCGTAACACGCCGACCTTACATTGGTATCGCACGCGATGACGAACGGTTCCGGCCCATATCCACCTATTTCCAGCCGACCCGGCGTGAGCTCGGAGAACGATTTATCCTGTATCCCGACCAAGTGGTATTGGCGACGACCTTGGAATACATCGCGCTGCCAAGCGACTGTTATGCGGATGTCCTGACAAGAAGTAGCTATACGCGGCTAGGCATCGCTTTGAGTACCATGGTCCAGCCTGGTTTTCGCGGCTGTTTTTCCGTCGAGCTGTTCAATCACGGAAACAATCCCATCGAACTAGTCGTTGGGGCGAAGATGTTCCAGATGCGGCTCACGAAGCTCGCTGATGGTTTGAACTACGGTGGCCTCGACAGAAAATATTTCGGAAACGTGAGGCCGACACCGTCTCGGGCTGCTGACGATGAGGATCTGCTTCGTTTGAGAGCGATCTCCGAACAGCAAAAGACCTGACTTCAGTCGCTAGGGGCATTGCGAATCTAATGGGACCGCCGGCGGCTCGCCTAGATGCGCCACGCTTGCGTTGCGTCTGAGGTGATGTTCGCCTTTTGTGCTCCCCTCCAAAAGTCGCATAAGAGGCAGTGTAGAACTGCCGGGCGGATCATCGCGCTCAATCGTATATAAGGCCGATTCCAGTTTCCGTAGGGTGCCGCAACGCTTGACCCGCGTCTCAGAAGTGCGGAGCAAGCCAATGACCCCCACAAAGCTCCTTATCGGCCAGATCGCCATTGTCTTCACCCTTGTCGTTCTGGGCGTATGGTCGGCGACACAATGGTGCGCGCACATGCTGGGATATCAGTCGCAACTGGGGCTGCCTTGGTTTGTCGCCAACGGCTGGCCGATCTACCAGCCCTGGAAGCTGTTCGTGTGGTGGTTTCAGTTCGAGGCTTACGCACCGGAGGTTTTCGACAAGGCCGGCATGATGGCCGCGGCCAGCGGCTTGATGGGCTGTGCCGCCGCGATTGGTGGCTCGCTATGGCGTGCGCGGCAGCGCGGGCTTGTCACGACATACGGCTCGTCACGATGGGCCACGACGCGCGAGATCGAGAGGGCGGGATTGTTTCGGCCGGCGGGAGTGTTCCTGGGTGAATTGCAGGCTCGCTATCTGCGCCATGACGGGCCGGAGCACGTCATGGCCTTCGCGCCAACACGTTCAGGCAAGGGCGTCGGATTGGTCGTTCCGACGCTTTTGTCCTGGACCGGCTCTGCGGTCATCCATGACATCAAAGGCGAGAACTGGCAGCTGACAGCCGGTTGGCGCTCGAAATTCTCGCACTGCCTCCTGTTCAATCCGACCGATCTGCTATCGGCACGTTACAATCCGATATTGGAGGTGCGCAAAGGCCCGCACGAAGTTCGTGACGTCCAGAATATCGCCGACATCCTGGTTGATCCAGAAGGCGCGCTCGAGCGCCGCAACCATTGGGAGAAGACCAGCCACGCATTGCTGGTCGGCGCCATCCTGCATGTTCTTTATGCGGAGGAGGAGAAGACGCTCGCCCGTGTCGCCACCTTCCTGTCGGACCCGCAGCGCTCGTTTGCCGCGACGCTGCGGCGGATGATGACCACCAATCATCTCGGCACGAAAAAAAAGCCGCAGGTGCATCCTGTAGTCGCCTCCGCCGCACGGGAGGTGCTGAACAAATCGGAGAACGAGCGTTCGGGCGTGTTGTCTACGGCAATGAGCTTCCTCGGGCTTTATCGTGATCCTACCGTTGCGGCGACGACTTCGGCCTGCGACTGGCGTATCGCCGACCTGATGGATTCGGATCGTCCAGCGTCGCTCTATCTGGTGGTACCGCCATCCGATATCTCGCGCACCAAGCCGCTGGTGCGGCTCATCCTCAACCAGATCGGCCGGCGGCTCACCGAACGGCTGGAGGGCGATCCCAAAAAGAGCCGAAAGCATCAGCTGCTTATGATGCTGGACGAGTTCCCAGCGCTGGGGCGGCTGGACTTCTTCGAGACGGCGCTCGCCTTCATGGCGGGCTACGGCATCCGCGCTTATCTGATCGCGCAATCCTTGAACCAGATCTCCAAGGCCTATGGCGAGAACAATGCCATCCTCGACAACTGCCATGTGAGGATCGCCTTTTCGTCCAATGACGAGCGCACGGCCAAGCGCATTTCGGATGCGCTCGGCATGGCGACGGAATTGCGCGCCATGCGCAATTATGCCGGTCACCGGCTGGCGCCATGGCTTTCGCATGTGATGGTAAGCCGTCAGGAGACAGCGCGCCCCTTGCTGACACCAGGCGAGGTAATGCAGTTGCCGCCCGCGGACGAACTGGTGCTGGTTTCCGGTCTAGCGCCAATCCGGGCGAAGAAGCTGCGCTATTACGAGGACCCTAACTTCACCGAACGGGTGCTGTCTGCGCCAGTTCTGAACGACGGTGACTACGTGGACCGTCCGGCGCCACGCGCCGATGACTGGAGCGGGCAGGTGCGCGGCGTGGACCGGCGGCTTCTCGCTGGCGATGAGCGGTCCGATGCGATCTCCGAAGACGAAGGCGGCGTGCAACAACAGCGCCATCCCGGCCTGCCCGAGGAAGTTGCGGCCGCAAAACAGGAGCCGGATCAGAGCGACCTGTTTGGACCGCCCGATGACGACGGCGATATGGCGGCCGAAAAGAAGGTCATCGACCGGATTTCCAATGCCGCGCGGGCGTACGGCATCAACGAGAGCATGGGCGAGGACAAGGACATCCTGCCCGGCTTCTGACCGCCCAGAGCCGAGCGCAGCTCAGCGTAGATAAGGGCCATAAGCCATTTCGGGCGTCTGAACGATGCTTGTTCGGACCGGCGCAGCAGCGCCGGCCAACGGAACGAGCCACATGAAGCCCGCACGCATCCGCCATCAGTTTTTGCTGGATTCAGAGCTGAGCAAAACGCTCGACCAGCTCAGCCGCAACCCCTCGACCACCAAGTCGGAGGTTGTGGCCAAGGCGGTTCAGGCCTTCATTGAACAACGCGGAGAGAACGAGCTCGACCGGCGCTATGGCAAGCGTCTCGATCGTCTGTCGCGAGACCTCGATCACGTCCGGCGCGATGCTGAAATGATCCTGGAGAGCCTGGCGCTTTTCATCCGCTTTTCCATCACGCTGCATGCCCACACGCCCATGCCCGACAAGGCAACGCAGGCGATCGCGCAGGAGCGCTTCCAAAAGTTCGTTGAGCAGGTCGGACGCCAGATCGCTTCCGGCAAGCGCTCTCTGCGCGACGACAAAAATGGGGGACGGGGAGAATGACCTCTCATCCCGAGGCCGACCACCGCCGCCGCGCCATGCTGCGCACCGCCATGGGTCAAGCAATCGCCGACGCTTTGGCCGACCCAACCGTTGTCGAGGTGATGGTCAATCCTGACGGCGTGCTGCGGCTCGACCGGCTCGGCGGGGGCTGTCTCGACACCGGCGTCCGCATGCACCCATCCGAGGCCGAACGCATTATCCGCCTCGTCGCCTCGCACGTTCGTGCCGAGGCCCATGCCGACAATCCGATTGTCAGCGCCGAGCTGCCGTCCGGCGAGCGCTTCGAGGGCCTGCTGCCGCCGGTGGCGCTGGCGCCGTGCTTTGCCATCCGCAAGCCGGCCGCACGTGTCTACACGCTCGCCGATTATGTTGCCGATGGCATCATGATGCCGGTCCAGGCCGAAGCGCTGAAGAAGGCCGTGCGCGATCGTCGCAACATCCTAGTCGCCGGCGGGACATCGTCAGGAAAGACGACGCTCGCCAACGCGCTGCTGGCGCAAGTCGCCAAGTGCGACGAGCGCGTGATCCTGATCGAGGACACACGAGAACTGCAATGCGCGGCCAAGGATTGCGTCGCGCTCAGGACGCGACGCGGGTCGGTCACGCTCGCCGATCTCGTGCGTTCGACACTGCGGCTCAGGCCCGACCGCATCATCGTCGGCGAGGTCAGGGGCGCCGAAGCTCTCGACATGCTGAAGGCCTGGAACACTGGTCATCCAGGCGGCATCGCCACGGTTCACGCCAATTCGGCGCGCTCGGCTCTCTACCGCGTCGAGCAGCTTGCCCAGGAAGCCGTTGTCACCGTCCCCCGCCGCCTCATCGCCGAAGCCATCGACCTGATCGTCTTCGTCGCCGGGCGCGGCTCGTCGCGCCGCATCGATGCAATCGCCGAAGTGACTGGTCTCGACAGCAATGGCGACTACGCCGTCAGCCAGCTCACGCCCTCGCAACTCCAGTAGCTTTGAAAGGCCTCTTCATGCGCAAGAAGTTTCGTTTTCTGTCTTCAATCGCCGTCGCGTTCCTTCTTGCGGCGCCGGCTTATGCGGCCGGCTCCGGCATGCCGTGGGAGGAACCGCTGCAGCGGATCCTGGAGTCGGTTCAAGGGCCTGTCGCCAAGATTGTCGCGGTGATCATCATTATCGTCACCGGCCTGACGCTCGCCTTCGGCGACACGGCCGGCGGGTTCCGCCGGCTTATCCAGATCGTCTTCGGTCTCTCAATTGCCTTCGCAGCAAGCTCCTTCTTCCTCTCCTTCTTCTCTTTTGGCGGCGGAGCGCTAGTCTGATGGCGGCCGGCGAGCAGCATATCGAAGGCTTCGAGGTTCCGGTTCACCTGGCCCTTACCGAGCCGATCCTGCTCGGCGGCGCGCCGCGGGCTGTGGCGATTCTCAACGGCACGGTGGCCGCGGCCATCGGGCTTGGGATGCAGCAGTGGATCGCTGGCCTGGTGCTTTGGATAGCCGGCCACACGCTGGCGGTGTTCGCCGCCCGTCGCGATCCGGATTTCGCGAGCGCGCTCGTCCGCCACCTTCGCCTGAAGGGCTGGCTCGCATGCTGAACCTTTCGGAATACCGCAGCAGAGCCGATCGTCTCGCCGACCATCTTCCCTGGGCGGCATTGGTTGCGCCTGGCATCATCTTAAACAAGGACGGCAGCTTTCAGCGGACGTTCCGGTTCCGCGGGCCCGATCTCGAAAGCGCGACGGAAGCCGAACTCGTCGGCATCTGTGCGCGGGCCAACAATGCGCTGAGAAGGCTCGGCTCCGGCTGGGCATTTTTCTTCGAGGCCGAGCGCGTCGAGGCGCTCGATTATCCTAAGTCGACTTTTCCCGACGCCGCGTCATGGCTGGTCGACGAGGAACGGCGCGCCGCCTTCGAGGGCAAGGTCGCGCATTTTGAAAGCCGTTACCACCTCACCTTGCTGTTCATGCCACCGCCCGATGGCCAGGCGCGAGCGGAAAGCGCACTCGTCGACTCCGATCGTGAGAATGGGAAACGCGACTGGCGTCAGGAACTGACGCGATTCCGCGACGAGACCGACCGTGTGCTCGATCTGATCTCCGGCTTTATGCCCGAGGTGCGCGCGCTCGACGATGCCGAGACGCTCACATTCCTGCACGGCACGATCTCGACCAGGCGTCATCCGGTCGCCGCACCGGAGACGCCGATGTACGTCGATGGCATCCTGGTCGACACACCGCTTACGGGTGGACTGGAGCCCACGCTGGGCGAGCAGCATCTGCGCACGCTCACCATTCTCGGCTTTCCGAATGTCACCCGGCCCGGCATCCTCGATGCGCTTAACCATCAGGGTTTCGCCTACCGCTGGGTGACGCGGTTTATTCCGCTCGACAAGACCGAAGCCACAAAGACGCTGACGAAGCTGCGCCGGCAATGGTTCGCCAAGCGCAAGTCGATCGTCGCCATCCTGCGCGAGGTGGTCACCAACGAGCCGGTTCCGCTCGTCGACAGCGATGCCGAAAACAAGGCGCTCGATGCCGACGCCGCGCTGCAGGCGTTGGGCGGCGATCATGTCGGCTTCGGCTATCTCACCACAACGGTTACAGTTCGGGACGAGGACCGCCAAGCCGCCGAGCAGAAACTTCGCGCGGTAGAGCGCATTGTTAACGGGCTCGGCTTCACCACGATCCGCGAGAGCGTCAATGCGGTCGAGGCCTGGCTCGGTTCGCTGCCCGGTCACGCCTATGCCAATGTCCGTCAGCCACTCGTCCATACGCTGAACCTTGCACATCTCATGCCGCTGTCATCGGTGTGGGCTGGTCCGGCGCGCAATGATCACCTGAGTAGGGTTATCGGGACAGAAGCTCCACCGCTTCTTTTTGCAGAGACCAGCGGCTCGACACCGTTCCGGCTTTCCACCCATGTCGGCGATGTCGGCCATATGCTGATCGTCGGGCCGACCGGCGCTGGCAAATCGGTGCTGCTTTCCCTCATCGCTCTGCAGTTCCGCCGCTATCCCGGCGCGCAGGTCTATCTCTTCGATAAGGGCAATTCTGCGCGGACCGCAACGCTCGCCATGGGCGGCGAGCATCATGCGCTTGGCGCTGACGGTTCATTCGCCTTCCAGCCGCTGCGCAACATGGACGACCAGGGTGTCCGCAGCTGGGCCGCCGAATGGATCGCGGGACTGCTCGCCCATGAGAACGTTGCCGTCACGCCGGAGGTGAAGGAGGCGGTCTGGTCGGCGCTCACCAGCCTCGCCACCGCACCGGCGGAAGAACGGACGCTCACCGGCCTGTCCGTGCTGCTTCAGTCCAATGCGCTGAAGGCGGCACTGATGCCCTACACTCTCGACGGCCCCTTCGGCCGGCTGCTCGATGCGGACGATGACCGGCTGGCGCTGTCGGACGTGCAATGCTTCGAGACCGAGGAACTCATGCATAGGCAAGGCGTCGTTCTGCCGGTGCTCACCTACCTGTTCCACCGGCTAGAGGAGCGCTTCGACGGCCGGCCGACTTTGCTCATACTCGACGAGGCCTGGGTTTATCTCGACAACCCGCTGTTTGCCGCCCGCATTCGCGAATGGCTAAAGGTGCTGCGCAAGAAGAACGTGTCGGTGATCTTCGCCACGCAGTCGCTCGCCGACATCGCCGGTTCTTCCATCGCGCCGGCAATCATCGAGAGCTGTCCGCAGCGCATCTTCCTCCCCAATGACCGGGCGATCGAGCCGCAGGCGCGGGAAGCCTATGACCGCTTCGGATTGAACGAGCGGCAGGGGGGGG
>NZ_AHAM01000206.1 GCF_000236565.1 Mesorhizobium alhagi CCNWXJ12-2
CTAGATAGACCGCCTGGTTGACGATTAGCTGACGAAGGCGTTCTCCCGGACGCACAAAAGAAAAACCGACCTGGCTTTAAGCGTCAGCGATTGCGGGTCTTGCCAGGGCTGCCAGTTCCAAGGGAGCAGTTGCGTAGAAGCAGGCCATGGCAGTGCTGTTCCGAGCTCGCCAACGCCTCGTCCATCAGCGCACCGATCTGGTGCATGCATTGCGTGCCATTCTCTGCGAATACGGCCACGTCGTCGCACAAGGTATCCACCACCTCACTCGCATTGAGGGGATCGTCGAGGACCCAAAGAGCAATCTGCCTCGGAATCCGGCGTCGGCTGAGGCTGATGATCGACCTGCAGCAAACAGCCCGGCGCCGGAAAAGGGGGGTTGAGAAGGCGACGACCCGAATGGGCGCAAGGATCGAACACATCTGGATCAGGAAACCAGCCGGAGCCAAAGCCAATGCGCTCGTTGTTGAGACTTGGACCTGATCTGCAGATCACCAAACCGGCCAGCGGCTCCTGGAAATGCCGCACATGAAGGCCTGACAGAAGACCGCACTCGATCACATGTCGAAAAGGGCCAGAAGCCTCTCGTATTGCGGGCAGTAACCGCAGAAGGTTCCACAACTAGGCTAAGCCTGCGGCGAAGAGTGCTTTCGCGACAGGCTCGAAATGTTGCGCAGGAACGGCGTCACCCAGCTTCGTTGTGCTGATGAGCTGATGCGCAAGAACATGATCATCGACAATGTGGACACGTAGCGCCCGCGCCTGAATCAACATGTCTGAAGCAGCCTCGCCCTCGGCGCGGCAAACCAAGACCGGCACCCCGACCTCGTCACGAACATAACGCAGACCGACCAGAATCGCCCTCCCTCTCAAGACCAACGTGGCGCGGTGCACCCCAAGCGGAGGCTCGCCAGCAGCCTCGTCGCGGAGGCGACGTCGTTCACTCTTCAACTCCGGCGTACCTTGCTGTTCCTTCAACTCGCGCGTCACTTCGGTCTTAGTCATGCGCATTTCGCGCAGAAACAACGCACGCTGCACCAGGAGATCGATCAGTCCGCCGACCAGAAGTGCACCGGCGCCGATCGCGCACAGCAGTTTCGCCTCCGTAAAGACGAGGCCGATACAGCCCATGCCGCAGACCGGCAGGTAGACCATCGTCTTCCACGTACCGAGAAGGAAGAGGAGAAAGGTTGAGCTGAGGACCATTACCTTAAACAGCGTCTTCCCAACCTCGACTAAAGAGCGCGCAGACGCCATGCGCTTCAGCCCTTGAAAAGGGTCTATTTTCTCGAGGTTGGGCTTCATCGGCTCGAGAGAGAAGATAAATCCACCATTGGCTATTAACCCGGCCAAAATGACCGCGGCGACGAGAGTTCCAAGCAGCGGGCCAACGGTTGCCAAGGTGAGTTCGATTAGCAGGACCAGTGCCTGCCGGACCGCGATATTGAAAGGCAGGTTCTGCAGCTTGTCGGTTAAGAGTAGCGCTTCGTGGCATCTGTCCAATATCACGCTCCCTCTTAGCCAAAGATAGGCGAGCCCAGCGCAAGTGCCAGCCGCGCGGACGAAGTCGGAGCTGCGTGGAATCTGGCCTTTTTTACGCGCGTCGCTTAGCTTCTTCGGGGTGGCGGCGTGGTTCTTCTCTTCACTCGTGTTGCTCATTTCAGCAGCTTGTCGAACCACTCAAGCGCGCCATTCGCTTGTGTGATCTCCAGGTTCATCCCCTCGATGAGATAGGCAGTGTAGGTAATCATGATAATCGGAAAGCCGATATTCTTGATCGTCGGGGACAGTTGGCTCGACTTGAATTGGGGCGCAAAGCGCCGCAGTATCATCATTGACACGTCAACCAGCACCAGGAAGGACACTACAGGCCCGGAGACCAACAATGTCGTACGCATGATGTGGTCGAGGAGCCTTAATAACTCCATTGCTCCTTGCGCGGTCAATGTGGGGTGAAACCGATACAGGGGCCAGATCTGGAAGCTGCCATAAAGGGCGCTGATCACAGCCTCCAGGCCTCCTGATGCGACAAAGATCGTAATTGCAGTGATCCCGAGAAAAACCGCCATAGCGGAAGCCTGACTGTTCGTCGCGGGGTCGGACGGAGCGGACGGGCTGGTGATGCCGCGTTGGTTGTCGATAAACTCGCCGGCCGCCTGAAGGCTCCACAACGGGATGCCGAGAAAAGTGCCAAGTAGCAGGCCGACAAAAACCTCCTTTAATGCGAGTAGAGTTACTTGGATCAGACGTGTTTCAGGATCTAGCGCCTGCAACCCGTCACTGACGTGTGCCAAGCATGGTAGTCCGAAGGCAACAGCCAGGCAGCTGCGAATCAGCCCGCCGATCTGAGCCCGCGTAAACACAGGAAGGACCATCATGATGCCTATCGCGCGGGCTGCGCCAAGGCCGGCTGCAACGACGAGTTCGATAGCCGCATGGATCAGGATTTGAATCTCGGCCGATGACGCATACATGGCGGAGGCTAGTAGCTAGGTGTCATTGCGGGAAACTCCGTAAAGATCTGGTCGGCCAGCCCAATGAGCGGGGCGCTCAGCACAGGGGCAAACAGGCCAATCACCGCCACAACGACCAGAAGCTTCACGGTGAGGGGCAAGCTTTCATCCTGGATCTGCGTTGCCGCCTGGATGATACCAATGACTAGGCCAACAATCACCGATGCAATGAGCGGTGGCAGAATCCAGATCATGAAAACCACCAACGACTGGCTCATAAGAGTGACAATACTGGATTGAGTAATAATCAACCTCCCGGCTGGGTGTAACTCAACACAAGTCCGTGCATTAATCTCGACCAGCCATCAATAGCGACAAACACAAATAGCTTGAAAGGGACAGATATGACTGTGGGTGATACCATAGACATGCCCATCGCCATCAAAATTGTCGTTACAATAAGATCGATGACGATAAAGGGAAGGTAGAGAAGGAAACCTATTTCGAATGCGCGCTTGAGTTCTGAAATTAGGAAAGATGGTACGAGAATGGCGAAATCGTCAGGTGTGGTTCTGGCGCGCATTTCCTCTGGCCAGAGTTTTTCGGTCGAGGATAGAAAAAAACGGCGCTGCTCTTCATTTGTGAACTTCTTGAGATAACCGTGCATGGGCTCACGCCCCTCTTTAGCGGCGCTTATCCAGTCATCCAACGTTTCATAGCGGTGCTTTGGATCGGTCATCCGATCATAGGTCTGTTCAATAACAGGCGCGCTAACGAAAATGGTGAGGATGAACGCCGCAGCGTACAGCACTATGTTCGGCGGTATCGTCTGGGTTCCGAGCGCGTTGCGGACGAGGAATAGAACAACTGAGACTTTTATAAACGCCGTGGTTGTGACGACTGCTAAAACCAGCAGACCGAGTCCGGCTGTAACCGCAAGAAGCGACAGAATTGCCGGCTGAATCTCAGTCATTGGATGCCAAGCTGCCGCGGAGTCTGACGCCCAGCTCATCTCCGATCCGCACGATGTCGCCACGCCCGATACGCCGACCGTTGGCAAGTATGTCGACCGGACCGTCGATCGGCCGACCGAGTTCGAAAACATGCCCTTCGCCGGCACTCCTCAATTCCGCTAGAGGCATAGGCCAGCGGCCGCATTCAAAGACAAGCACGATCTCGACATCGTCGAGATCGGCTTCCGACGATTCTTGCTGCGATTCGGATTGTGTCGTCATATGCACATTCTCCAAGAGGCACGATCGCGGGCGGAAAGGCCCCCGCAGGATGAGGTGGTCGCGCTCAATATCTGCCCCGGCCCATAACCGGCCGACGGATAGAGTGATCTGGCCGCGGCCGAACGGCGATATGTCTGGCAACAGAGCATCACCGACACATGCTTTGCGAAGAAGCGCTGCCGGAACGCAAAGCGTCCCGATCTCTCCTGCGACTATGATCGGCAGCTCTGGGGATAGCTCGCGCGGCTGTCGCGGCAACTGGCCAAGCAGTTCGCCTAGCGCGCGGAAGGCAGACGGCACCAAGCCATCAAGAGGCGAGAACAGGAACAGACGGCCCTTGCCATTGACTGGGCCGAAGCCGATATCAAGTTCCAGATAAGGAGCCAGTGTCATGGCTTCACGCACGTGCAGAAGCTGCACGTTCAGCTGCGTCATATCCTCCAGTCGAGCGATAAGCGGCTCGAGTGCAAGTTCGAGAATGAGCGAAGCAGTTGGCTCGGAAGGGAAAGCAAGGCCGCTCTGCACTGTCGACACGAGCGCCTCGACAAGCCGTCGTGACAGCGACAAGACGATCGTTTCAGCCCCCACGCGCCAAACGCAGTCAAGCATCGGAATGGCAGAATGTTGCTGATGCCAGACAAGCCCTTCCATCCGCACCGATAGCGGCTTGTCGCTGATCCGGCTCTGAAACGGCCTGCGGGAGGTCGCTATATCATTGAGCCACGAGACAACCACGTGGGACAGTGTTAGCGCTGGTTCGAATATAACGGGTCTGACCACAGTTGTTACCAAAGCGGCTCTAAGCTGCACGATCGCGTCATTCAGAGAACCTGCGGTTATCGGACCTGGTTATCCGACATCAGGGCGAGCGAAACCCTCCCATATCGAAGCAATATCTCATCATCGGCCTCAATTTCGCCTGCGGCTTCCGAATGAATATCGACGGCGCGCCGGACGTCGTCCTCGATTTGTTGCCATTTATGCCTTGCCGCCGAACGTCTGACCCATAGGGCCCTCGTCTCAGACGCCGCTGTCTCTGCCTTTTCTTGAGCGATGCGTGCATCATCAAGCATCTGGCGTCTGGACGTGACCTCTGCCGCAAGCCGCTCAATGTGAAGGTTGTGATGGTCGAGTGCTGCGCTGGACAAGGTGTCGAGCGACATCAGCTCCTGGTAGAGCGCCGCTTCGGCGCCTGCACAGTGTTGCTGTGCGATTGCAAGCCCCTGGGAGGCATTCTGTACGGCCAAGGTGGCCCTATGGCGCTGGGCTTCCTTTGTGGACAGCTCCCTAAGGGCACTACGCTCTTGCATTTCCTTCAGAAGCCGTAGCCTCGAAGCGTGAACACGATTCACGCGGTCAGACGCGACATCCATGCTACCGTTTCCTCAAAATCCGACGCCTCGCCTTCGCCCTGGCGCAAAAATTCCCTCAGGTCGCCAATCGAGGCGACAGCCCGGTCAGTTAGGGGATCGCCGCCTTGCTTGTATTCGCCGACGTTGATCAAAAACTCGGACTCGGCGTAGCGCGAGAGGAGATCCCTGAAGAAGGATGCTGCCTTGCTATGTGTCCTGGAAACGACCGCATCCATGACGCGGCTGCGACTCTGCAGCACATCGATGGCGGGGAAATGCGATCGCGCCGCGATAGCGCGTGAGAGGACGACATGGCCGTCGAGAATGCCGCGCGATTCCTCGGCGATTGGATCGCCTGTGCCATCACCTTCGACAAGTACAGTATAGAAGGCCGTGATTGAGCCGCGCTCACCCATGCCGGCACGTTCCAGCAGGCCTGGCAGCATCGCAAAAACGGAAGGAGGAAAGCCCCGCCGGGTCGGCGGCTCGCCCGCAGCAAGCCCAATTTCTCGCATGGCGCGGCAGAAGCGCGTCAGCGAGTCCAACATGAGGGCGACGCGTAGCCCTTGTTCGCGAAAGTATTCCGCGAGCGCGGTCGCCATAGGAGCACATTGCGCCCGCTCCACTGCCGAGCGGTCGGAGGTTTCAACGACAACGACCGTACGGCGCAGGCCCTCCTCCCCGAGATGCCGCTCGATGAATTCACGAACCTCACGTCCACGCTCGCCTATGAGCGCGACTATGATAACGTCGGCGGCGGCGCCTTTTACGATCTGCGACAACAACGTCGACTTGCCACAACCAGGCTCGCCGTAAATCCCAATCCGCTGGCCCTCGCCGCATGTGAGGAGACCATCCAGGGCACGGACCCCGAGCGGGAACGGCAGCTCAACCATGCGCCTTGTCATTGGATTGGGCGCCCTGCCGTGCAGCGGGCGAGCTTCGGCGGTTTTGACTTCGCCTTTGCCGTCGAGTGGGCGGCAACGGCTGTCAATCACACGGCCAAGCAAATCGGGGCCGACTGGCACTTCACGCATTCGTCCAGTGGACACGACTTCTGCGCGGCTGGACAGGCCCACCAAGTCACCGATCGGCGTGAGCAACACGCCATTGTCCAGCAAACCGATCACCTCGGCTTCGAGCGACAGGCCGGTTCGCGTATCCTGCAGCAGACAAAGTTCTCCAATCCGAGTGTCTGGCAAGATGGCATGGACCAGTGTACCGACAGCCCGCGTGATCCGTCCGCGCACGACACGCGTGTCGATTCGCTTTGCTGTGGACCTCAAAGACGAGATCGCCGGATCGGGAGCCCGGCTGCCAGCGAGATTATTCTGCTGTGGTACCGGCGTGATCACAGTTTGCCTTCTTCAGAATGCGACCCGAAGCCGAGGCGCAGCGCGCGCATCTGTGCATCAAGCCCAAGATCGACATTGCCGTACTCGCTCCACAGCACGCACTGTTGCGGCGACAACGTCGGATCCGGCTCAATCCGAACCCTCGGGCGGCCCTCCCGTCCGTCGCAGCCAGCAAACTCGCGCTCGAGCATATCGACTTGCGTGGGACACCCATGAAGGCAAACTTCCGCCCCGTTATATTTGCGGTCAATCGCGTGACGAACAGCCCTCACCAACAGCTCGCCCGGATCGAACGCACCCAGAAGATCGCTTAGGATTTCTATCACGAGCTGTGGCAATTCCTGCTCCAGAACCGCCTTTCGTCGCGCAACTTCGGAGACTGCCCGTGCAATCAGCCGCGCCATTTCCTCGGCGCCTGCATTCAAGCCCTCGGCATGGCCGCGCGCCCGTTCACGCTGATAAGCGGCACGTACCCAGTTGCGAACCCGCTGCCGATGCCGTTCTACTGCGTCACGCGCTTCTGCGGCGCTGTACCAGATATCGAGCTCACTCGCTGGTACCAGTGGCCCCACTGGACGCATCTGCGGCGCGACGGGCGGTGCGGAAACATCGGCTGTCATATCACCGGGATCTCCGTCTCAAAATGGGCTACGACAAGCGAAAACAACTGGCCCGAGGCATTGCTGTGTTCGGGCGCTGGGGTCTCGGCGGCGGTCCCGACGGGCAACCGTAGAAGCACGCGGTTGCGCTCAAGCGCTGAACTGTCATTGAGCCAAGCACCAAGGCAGGCATGTCCATCGTGTTCAATTTGCTGTGCGAGTTCTTCCGGCTCAGCGATCAAGCTGTTTGCGATCGCATGCGCCAGATGTCGGATGCCAAACGCGTGGGCATCAGCGCCGATATGTCCAACAAGCGCGGTGAGGTGAGGCTTTGAAACAAGCTTCAGCAGCGAACGGGCATGCCAGATACTGCCGGCAAGGAGAGCAGCCCGACGCGGATCATGTCCGCGCAGAAGATCTGGCCCCCAGCCGCTTCCGTTCGAATCCATTTCATTGTCAAGCAGCAATTCTGCCAGTCTTGGCTGCAGCCTGGGACTCTTCTGCAACTGCGCCAACGTCGCAGCGGACAACGCCGGATCAAGACGTGCGGCAAGGCGAGTCGGGTGGGCCGAAGCGGCAAGATCGCTCAGGCACACGGAACGCAATTGGAACGACTGATCGCGTTCGGCAGTCTGTATCGCTATCGGCATGGGAATCTTACCTACGCCGTATCGCCGATGATCTTTTTGCGAGTGGCCGCGACAGCGGAAACACCCGAAGGGCCCTCGACCTTGGATAGTTCGCCCGATGATTGCCTGCGCCGATGCCTGAGAACACTGGCTAAGAGATAGCACGCTACTGCGAATACAGCTGCGGCAACACCCATCACCATCGCCAGAAGTGGCGATGGGACGGACCCAGCTTGGGCCGAAACAGTCGCCGGTACGGACCGTTGCTCCTGTGCGGACCGTTCCACTGGCACCAAAACCACTTCGACCTTTTCGTAGGACAGGCCTTCGATGCTGTCGGCGACGAGCATCTTTATCTTCGGCAGCAGAACTGAGAGATTTGCTTTGGCGTCGTGCCGGATAAAAACCGAGGCCGAGGATGGCGTACCTCCCGCTCGTAACAGGTCGTTATTGGGCAGAACGACATGAACACGTACTGAGAAGACGCCATCGATATCGCTGATCGTACGCGACAACTCTTCGCTCAGCGCATAGACGTAACGAGCACGCTCCTCGGTCGGCGAGGCAATCAGGCCCGATCCATTGAATATCTCGCCGAGGTTCTTGAAAGACTGGCGCGGCAGCCCCTTGGCATTCAGGAGGTTGATTGAGAAAGCAAGCAGCTTTTCGTCGACCTGGATCGTGCTGGTCCCATCCTTAGCGGCAATCCGGACCGCATCAACCCCGTTGTCGATCAGAAGCGCGAGCATCTCATTCGCCTCGCGCTCCTGCAATTGCGTGTAGAGATCGACCTTGCAACCACTCAGGGCAAGGAGAAGTGGCAGCACGATAAAATGAAGCAATCGCCGACCAGTCTGGCGACTATACATGATTTCGCCATGGGCTAAGCCAATCATGCGCGCCGTTCATCCTTCTTTCAATAGCTTGTTCACAGATGAGGTGATGCCGCTGACACCTTTGGAAATAAGGGCAACTTGGGTGGCGCCGTTGTAGAGATCCCGCAGATCAGCAATCATCGATTCGAAATCATGTCCTGCTTGCGGAACGCCCGACATCTGCGCTCCCGCTGCGCCACCTTCGACAGGGAGCTTCTGCGCCGGCCCAGGTAGACCGTCCTTCGCAAGGCCTACCTGATGGTCAAGCGCGGCAGAAGTAACTGCATTGTCCCGGTACATAGAAGAAATCGTCTGGAGCACGCGGTCGCCCAGCGGGCTAGACTGCGCAGTCGCGCGTTGAACATCCAACTGCGGAGGAATTGGCGCCGATGTCGCTGGCCCCGACGCGGTATCGTTTTTCATCGAGGCGGCCGCCTGCGCTAGCGCGTGCTCAAACTGGGCCTGCTCGCCGAATGAAGGTGACCCGACTCCGGGAAGAGAGTCTGTCAGACTGGCAGAGATCGACGGGACAGGCATCATCATGCAAGGACTCGATTGCTTTCTCTTTGACGTGGGATGAGTCCAGCCGGTTGTCACCCGCTGTTGGGTCAACACCTAGAGAGGCGAGCTGACGGCAGGCTGACGAGGGCGTCGTTTAGTCATTTAAAAAGTCACATTGGCGACTTTAGTGACTTGTGAGAGTTTCTGCCTTTGGTTTACCAAGACGAGATGTCAAGAACGCTCATCCGATCCATCATCCTGCACAGCTTGAAGGGACTTCTCTGTGTCGGGTTTTTTCTCTCCGGGATCCACGCAACTCTCGGCGTCCCTCTGTCGCTCCCCTCGACACCCTATACGTATACGGTTCTAGATCAGGATCTCTCTGCCGCGTTGCAGGAATTCGGCAGCAACCTGAATATCAGGGTCAACATCAGCGCCGAGGTGAAGGGGCGGATTCGCGGGCGTATGCCGGATTTGCCACCGCGCGAGTTCCTCGACCGCTTGACCAAGCTGTACGATCTCCAATGGTACTATGATGGGCTTGTGCTCTATGTATCTGCTGCAAAAGAAGCGCAAACTCGGATGCTTGTGTTGACTTCGATTCGCTTCGATGCGTTCAAGGCGGCTCTCGATGAGCTCAACATCTCCGATGATCGCTATGTCGTGAGACCCGCGCCGGGAAATGGCCTCGTCTTGGTTTCCGGTCCGCCGCGCTTCATCGCGCTCGTGGAGCAGACGTTCAACGGCCTCGTTGCGGAGGCGCAGGCGCGGCCTCACGTCGCGGCGGCGCCGACGAGAGAATCCGTGCTGATATTGTTTCGGGGCTCCTCCACCATGGTCGTCCGCGATGGACGACCGGAAGCCTCTTACTCTTCTGACGTGCCGCAACAGGACGGCGTTGGCGGGAAGCCTGAGCTGAGTCAGAAATGACATCTGTGGATACGCCGCAGCTTCCGGAGAAAACATTACCGGCGGCCGCCTCCTGATTATTCTTTTGAATTCGTCAGCTTCTCGAAAGCTGAACCGCTCATGATGAGATTCAGGATCTTCAACGATCGCCGGCCATTGTGCTGGAGTTGAACCCTGGAGCTACTAAGGAGCGGAGCAATTGAAGCGCGGCCAAGGGCAATTTGGTGACCCGGCCAATGCTCGGAATTGTCAACGTTCGTGAACACACATTGGCGTCACCCTTGCGGGGGATTGCAATTTCACGTCTGAGGAGCCACAAATGTTAATTACTAACGTCAGTAACGCCACTAACGTTTACAACAGCGCGAACCTCCCACAGTACAACAGCCCGAACCCGCAGTCCGCACAGGTCTGGTCGGGCCCGATACCTTCTGGGCATACGTTTGACAGGAGGACGCCGGAAAGCACGCCGTCCTTTGATGCGATGATGGCCATTTACATGCTCGAGGACAGGGCCGGTTCCTTCGCGCTCCGGGACCCGCTGCCGCGGAATTTCGAGTCGTCGATGGAAGAGTTTTTCCGGAACCCATTGGAACTGCTGTCGCCGGATGTCGGGGCGTCGTTGGACGAATTGTGCCGGAACCCCTTGAGCCTGCTGCCGCCAAATATGAGGGCAGCAATCGAAGCGATGGATCAGGGCCCGCAGCCCTCTGGGGTCGCCTCCGGTTCCGTCGCGCCGGCGCCCGTAAAAAGCTCGAGAATCACGTGGAACGGCGGCTCGCTGACCGAGCCCGAGTTGCAGATTGTGGCGGTGCTGAACCGTCACAAGGACCAATGCCCGCTCAGTTGGAAATCGTTGGGGGACAAAGCCAATGATCCCTCTACGCCACCGGATCTGAAGGCGGCGATCGAGGGATTGCAGCAGGACCCGGAGCTTTTTTATGCGATCGGCTCGCAGGGCGATGGCCGCTGTGGCGGCAAGATCACGGCGAAGGATTTGTCCGGATTCTCCCGCCATCACTCACAAGTTGCCGAATTTCAGGACCGCCAGGCGCAAAGCTACGCGCAGAACTACATTCCATCCGACAGCGCTGGAAATCCGCAGCCGTCGGTCATGACCTTGAGCGATGCATTGCGCGAGCTTTACCGGTACTCCGAAAACCTGCCCAAGAACCTGAGTCTGGCTGACTTCAAGCAGATCGTCGAAGGCGAATCGAAAACCGGCAAATGTCCGCCCCAGGTCATTGCGGCTGCTCAGTACTTCGTCAGTCACCCGGATGAGTGGAAGCAGTTGTACGGTGGTGCGATAGACAAGGTCCACAAAGAGGATTTCCTGCAAGTCGCTTCATCGTCGATGAGCCTCACGCGACCCGAGCTGGACACGATCGAAACGATTAAGCACAATCAGGATGCCTTCTTTGGGAGCGGTGTCCTGACTCGTGACAAGCTCGCGAGCATGGCACAAGACAAGAGTCTCGATCCGAAAGTGCAACAGGCGGCCGCGCAGCTACTCTCAGATCCTTTATTGTTCAGTCTGCTAAACAATTCGATCACAGGCTATAAGACCCACAATAAGTTCTTCGACTTCGGCGGCGGACATACGGTCGACTCTGGTGATGTCAGCAAAAAAGACTTTGCCCGCTTCTACGACGGCATGTCGTCTGCGAACCGCACCGTTCAGCAGCCAAAAACCAGTGTGCCCGAAACCACTGCGGGGCAGGACGCCGCCTCGGACATGATGATGGGCCGGGCGGACCAGCCTGATACCAAATCACCCAAAAAGAACGGCGGGGCTTTCATCCACACGGTCGGCGACGTGCTCAAGGTGGCCGCGCCAGTGCTTGATTGGGCTGCGACGGCGGTGGGTGTATTCAGCTTCGTTCCAGTCCTGGGCCAAGTGGCCGATGCCGTATCGATGACGCTTGCCTGCGAAGCGCAAGCGGCAAATCTTCTCCGTACAGCCATTACCGGAGGCAATATGAAGCAGGCGTTGCAAGAAGCTGGCATCAGTATCGGAGCGCAGGCGGCCAGCCTTGTCGCGGGCCCCGGGGTCAAGCTGGCAATTCGCAACGGGCTCGTGAAACAGGCGATGGAAGAGGCCGTTTCGGCCGGGATCAATCTGCCGGTTTCCATGGCGCAAACCTATGCAGATGGCTATTTGAACAACCTGCAAGCACGTCTTGCAGCCGAGCCTGTGCAAGCCGCTGGCGTTTCCAACCAGATCGGCACAATGCCATTATCCCAGAACGTGGCCTGACCAGCATATGTGCGCTGCCTCCACGTGCTTCGTCCATTCTATCAACCAGCTGCCGCTCAAGCTTTGCCTACACCGGCAGGTCTGAGCGGCGCTCGGAACATCGGAAGGTCGCGTCCAGTCCAGAGTCGGTCCAGCTTGGCCCGGCTTATATCCTGCGGCCTTGAAGTGCTTTCACCCTTGGCCGCTGAGAAGGTGAGAACAGCTCGACAGTGGAACCCGGCAGAGGGAATTCTACGCGCCAAAGCAGAGCGAACCAGCAAGGCCCTATGCGATGTGGGTTTTGAGAACGCGTTCTCGATTGCGGCAGAAATTTCAGCGTCGCGACGGCCAGTTCGATCGCGCCGCCGAATAGCCTAGCGAATGCACGCCGCACGCGCCTGGTGTTCGTGCCGGCGAGATAAACAGAGCGATCAGCGCGTCGACGGCCATCGTGCGCCGCTGATAGGCGCGCAGGGCCTTGCTCTTCCATTCCACCGGCTTGTCTTCGCCGGCATCGAGGCGCGCCCGCGGAACCGTGATCTCGGTGATGCCGAAGGTCCCTGTCAGCGTGCGCGTCCGGCGGCCGTGGCGGTGGCCGGCGACACCAGTGGTCTCATCACTGCGCGCCGCCGGCTGCCGGCCATAACGGGGGCGGGCAAGCACCGCGTCCAGCTCGGTCTTGAGCATCGTCTCGATGAAGCCGCGCACCCGCTCGCGCAGACCAGCTTCGATCGGATCAAACCAGTTGTCGAAAAGATAGTTCGTCGCCTCATCCTCAGGATGAACGGCTTCGGCATTCATGGTAGTCCTTGTCATGGCGTAGTCTGCTGTCCGGCCCTCTAACGCCGGATGATTCGAGGTTTGACACCCCGGAGACTACGCCAACTCCCAATTCCAACACTCCCGCGACGGCACCCGTCCCGGCTCCAATGGGGCGCTTGGAGTGGGATCCGTCCCGGCTCCGTTCACACTTTCAGCGTGATAGTAGCCGCTGTCTCACCAAGCAAAGTCTTGAGCGCAGCGCCCACACAAGAGCGCCGTAGTTTGGTGAGGGCAGCCTGTTGCCCATCTGGATTGTCGAAGGTCAATGACCTCGATGAGGCAACGATCGTGCGCCAAATCCGATGGATCCGCAATGTTAGTGCTGGAGCAGGTGCCGGGATCTACGAAGACGAGGGACCTGACATCAGCCATCTTTGCCCGTCGCGAATGTCCTGTATGTGGCAGCTGGTATGGCCGCACGATCACCATTGCTTGGCTTGACAGCCCTATTGTCGAGCAAATCGTGCGGATCGTTAACCATTACCGCCAGATTATGGCGTATCGAACAGCCAAGCGTCTGGTCGAAGGACTTTTCGTTAGGCAAAGGGCTGGAAAACGAGGGACAGACAGGAGGGTCGGCATGGAAGACGATCGCCTCTATTCGCGCTGCGCGGCCGTCGTCTTGGTCAAATAAGTGGATGTTGTAAACGTCGATGCCCATCTCCTTGGCCTGATGGACTGTCTCTGCGCTGAGCCGGCGCGACCCGCTGATAAGGAGATGAAGCGCATCGCGCCGACCGCGACTGGCCCTCTCAAGGAAAACACGCAAACGCTGCCGTTCGGAAGCGCGAAGGCTCTCGAACATTAGTACGGTGGTCTCCTGCCGGATAAGGATCGGTGTCAATGGTTCGACATTCGCGGTGCTTGTGCAGCCACTTACGCTTGCCGTCAGAGCGATCAGGAGACCTGTGATCCGCAACGTCATTCGGCACCGCTATTCGATGATAAAGCCGAGACCGCCCTTGGCGCCTGGCGCGCCGACGCGGTCTCGTGGCGGACTTGCCAACGAATTCGTCAGCGTGGCCCCCCCGTCCAAAGGCTGCCCCATCCGGTCCGTGGGTGCGCTCATCTGGTTGGGGGTCGATCCTGGTCTTACGATGTAAGGCGTAACCAGAATAACCAATTCCGACTCCTCCTTTTGAAATGAGGACGAACGGAACAGGGCGCCAAGGATCGGCACCTCGCCGAGCCAAGGAAAAGCTCTGATGTTATTGCTGACGTTACGCCTGATGAGCCCCCCGATTGCAAAGCTCTGCCCGCTGGCGAGTTCGACGACTGTGTCGGCACGGCGCGTGGAAATCGCCGGCACGGAGATACCGTTGATTTGAACGGCACCTTGTGACGTGAGTTCACTGACTTCCGGCTTTACGCGAATGTTGATTTGGTTGTTGTTGAGAACGGTGGGTACGAATTCCAGGCTGACGCCGAAGCGACGGAATTCAATCGAGACTTGCCCATTTTCCTGCGGGACAGGAATGGGGAATTCGCCGCCGGCGAGGAAGCTGGCGGTTTCACCGGACATCGCAGTGAGATTCGGCTCAGCCAAGACGGAAGCGATTTGCTCCTTGGCGAGCGCGTCGAGAACCGCGCCGACGCTGATATTGCCATCGTCGAATCCGACTTCTGCTGTACCGCCCCCGTTCGCCGCACCAGAGCCGGCACCTCTGCCGCCGCGTAACAAACCCACTTTGAAATTGCCGATTTGACCGGCGGCGGACAAGTTAATACCGAGTTCCTTCATGGCGCTACGGGAGACCTCCGCTACGCGCACACTCAGATTGACCTGCAAGGACCCAGCGACCTTGACGTTGTTGACGACCTGCGCACCGTCACCGAGAAATTGCTCAGTGACTCTTTTCGCGGTGTCGACGACCTCGGCATCGGGCGCTGTACCGCTAAGGATTGCGCCGCGCGGCGTGTAGCTGACATGGATCGGATAGTCGCCGACCTGGTCCCTCAACATGGCGCGCAGGTCCCCGATCGGTTGTGTGACGACAATACGCAACTGGGCAAGAGCCTCCCCGTTGTCGTTCAAGGCGAATAGGCTGGTCTGCCCGGATTTCTTCCCAAAGACGAAGATGGTTTTGTTCGAGGGCGCCTGATAATCTGCAATCGTCGGGTCGGCAACAAAGATGGTCGCGGCTGGCGCAGACAAATGAACTGTCTTGCCGAGCGAAGAGGAAAGGTTCAGCGTGGCGTTGATGCTATTGGAAGCGGCACGCGTCGCCCCATCATCCCCGCTGTTTTGGGCCGCGGCAGAATGTGGAGATAACAGAATGAGCGCGCAGAGGAGATGGCCCAAGTAGGGGGAAACCGTCGGTCTCGGACCGTCGATGAGGATCGGCTGCCGATTGGCGCCAGGATGGCGAGTTGGAACGATTTTCAAGGCAGTCTTTCTTTCAATTCGACCAACTATGCGGATGCCGCCTCAGTCAATTCAAGAATGTAACCAATGCCGCGCACGGTCTTGATCCGTGGCGTTGCACCCGACCTACACAGGTGTCCACGTAACCGATAGATTCCGACTTCGAGCGCGTTGGCAGATACCTCGTCGTTGAACGAATAGAGGTGATCTTCCAACTGCGCACGCGGCACGATGCGGCCTGCACGGATAAGCAGATGCTCTAGAATACAGAGTTCGCGGCGTGCGATCTTCAGCGGATGACCCGCAACGGAAACCTGTCGGCCGATCGGATCGAAACTGAGATTGCCAAATAAAACGATGGGGTCGGTCACCTGTGTCGACCGGCGCAGAATGGCTCTCATTCTGGCGATGAGCTCATCGGTAGAGACGGGCTTGAGCAGAAAGTCGTCCGCCCCACCGTTGAAAATCGCAATTCGCTTCTCAAGATCGTTGAGGCTACTCATGATGAGGGCAGGAACTGAATGCCCGTCGCTCCTTAGCTGCCTCAGCCAGCCCAAGCCATCACCATCTGGCAGAGCCAACTCCAGCAGGAGAATTTCATAGCTCGCGCAGCAAAAAGCACTCGACGCCTGTTCCAGGGTCCCAACGACATCAACGGCGAAACCGCTATCCCCGAGCGCAGCTCGCACGGCGCGCGTAAGATCCGCATGATGATCAACGAGCAGCGTTCGCATTTCATCTCCTATCAAGGTAGGACAGGCCACCGTCCGCTATGAGACCGGGGCGACAGCAGAAGTCGCGCAACTCGTCGCAGTGTTCGTAACCCTCTTTCCGGCGGGTAGTCGCAGGAGCATGCAAGCTGCACCCCTGCAATAGTTGGAGATGGAGCATGTAAGGACCTGTTGACGGGCCGAAACCGCCGGTTGGCCAGCCCAAAAAGCCACCAACTCTGCTTACCATTTCTCTGCGCATCGATCCTCCTTCGTACGGCCCCCTGCATTCGTTAAACCAGCGTCGCCTTCCAGAGCCCCATGATTCCACGACTAAGAGGGTTAGCTTTCGAGAAGTGAATTGAGCAAATCGATTGTTCGGATGGTAAGCAATCCATATGACGGATGTATCCGCATGCTCACCTCAGATGGCGTCTGCTCGTTCGCACTCTGCCCTACCGGTGGCATGAAGTGTTCGCACCGAAGGGCGGGCCGCCATCAAATTCATCTATGGCCGACATGCTGCGGCTGCCGGTTAATATCGACCCTCACCGATCTTTCGGTCGAGGATCGCGGGACGACACTGAAGGGCATCGACAACACGCTGGAGCGACTCAGGTAAGCTCAAAGGATCTGGCGACGCGAGCGGATGGGGAAACATCAGGGGAGGACTGCGACCGCGGTTGCGGGGGAGGCGCGTAGCCGCGCAATGGATAGCCGGCTGACTAAGGTTGATGCTTCTTGCCGCGACCGTGAGGTTGCGTTCGATCATCAGGGTCGAGCGCAACGAGGAGATTTAGATCGGGACTCGATTCCATCCATATGGCGGATGCTGGTTATCCCAATAATCAATTTTACCAATCTTACCGGATGCTATTAGAAGTCCTGAATGAAAGCGCGCCGGGCGGGTGTCTGTCCCCGTGATTGCTGCGTCGACTGAGGCGGCCGGTAAGAATTCGGAGACGAACATGTGCGGGATTGTTGGCATCGTTGGGCAACAGCCGGTGTCGGAGCGGTTGATCGACGCTTTGAAACGTCTGGAATATCGCGGCTATGATTCAGCCGGCGTTGCGACGATCACCGAGGGCGCCTTGCACCGCCGGCGCGCTGAGGGCAAGCTCGTCAATTTAGAGACGAGACTGAAGGAAGAGCCGCTGAGCGGCACCATCGGCATCGCCCACACGCGCTGGGCCACCCATGGAGCACCGACGGAACGCAATGCGCACCCGCACTTCACCGACGGTGTGGCCGTCGTCCACAACGGCATCATCGAGAATTTCGCAGAGCTGAAGGACGAATTGGCGGCGGCAGGAGCCGAGTTCCAGACCGACACCGACACCGAGGTCGTCGCGCATCTCTTGGCAAGACACCGCCGGGAGGGCATGAGGCGGCGTGAGGCGATGCACGCCACGCTGAAACGCGTCAGGGGTGCCTACGCGCTTGCCATCCTGTTCGAGGATGATCCGTCGACCATCATGGCGGCGCGCAATGGACCACCGCTGGCGATCGGCCACGGCGACGGCGAGATGTTCCTGGGCTCCGACGCTATCGCGCTTGCTCCCTTCACCAATGAAGTCACCTATCTCATCGACGGCGACTGGGCCGTTATTGGCAAGACGGGCGCCCATATCTTCGATTTCGACGGCCGTCCCGTCGAGCGTCCGCGCCAGACCTCCATGGCTGCGGCCTATCTGGCCAACAAGGGCAACCATCGCCACTTCATGGAGAAGGAAATCTACGAGCAGCCCGAAGTCATCACCCATGCGCTCGGCCATTATATCAACTTCATAGAGAATAGCGCCGATGCGGTTTCCAGCATCGATTTCGCCAGGATCCCGAGCCTGGCGATCTCTGCCTGCGGCACCGCCTATCTCGCCGGACTGATCGGAAAATACTGGTTCGAGCGCTATGCGCGCCTGCCGGTCGAAATCGACGTTGCGTCCGAATTCCGCTACCGCGAGATCCCGTTGTCGCCGCAGTCGGCGGCTCTTTTCATTTCGCAGTCGGGCGAAACCGCCGATACGCTGGCATCGCTGAGGTACTGCAAGGAGCTTGGGCTGAAAATTGGCGCCGTCGTCAATGTCCGCGAATCGACCATCGCTCGAGAGGCCGATGCAGTCTTTCCGATCCTTGCCGGCCCGGAGATCGGCGTCGCCTCCACCAAGGCTTTCACCTGCCAGTTAGCCGTTCTCGCCGCACTCGCCATCGGCGCCGCCAGGGCCCGCGGAACCATAAGCGAAGATGAGATGCAGGCGCTCGCCGGAAGCCTCGCCGAAATGCCGCGCCTCATGAGCCAGGTACTGAACAGCATCCAGCCGAAGATCGAGATTCTGTCGCGCGAACTGTCAAAGTGTCATGACGTCTTGTATCTCGGCCGTGGCACCAGTTTCCCACTGGCGATGGAAGGTGCGCTGAAGCTCAAGGAGATTTCCTACATCCACGCCGAGGGCTATGCGGCAGGTGAATTGAAGCATGGTCCGATCGCATTGATAGACGAGAACATGCCAGTGATCGTCATCGCCCCGCATGATCGCTTTTTCGACAAGACTGTCTCCAATATGCAGGAAGTGGCCGCCCGTGGAGGACGGATTATCCTCATCACCGACGAAAAAGGAGCAGCCGCATCGAAACTCGACACGACGGACACGATCGTGCTACCGACCGCCGACGAGATCATCGCGCCGATGATCTTCTCACTGCCGATACAGCTTCTTGCCTACCACACGGCGGTCTTCATGGGCACAGATGTCGACCAGCCGCGCAATCTCGCAAAATCAGTCACCGTCGAATGATTGTGACGCTTTCATAGGTGGCAACGCTCGTCCATCGGAAGACGCCAACACCTTCGTGTACGTCGCAGCACCCGCGCCAAGGAACGTGATGAACGGCATCCGCCAATTCCAACCAGACCGAGTGACCGGTCATGTTCCCGCTCGGATCTTCCCGCAGGACACGCGTGGCAAGGCCGTCCAACTCTCATCCCTGCGGACGCAGAGGCTTTTGATCCCACAACAGAAATGAAATGAAAGAACGACATGCAACGGCGCAATTTAATTAAAGGATTCATAGCATTGGGGGCATGCGCAATCTGCGCGCGGGCAGGTATTGCCAACGAGGGCGTCCATTGGAGTTATGGTGGGAAAAACGGTCCGGAGCACTGGGGCGCGCTCGATGGCGCGAACGCCGCGTGCTCGGCCGGGGCGCAGCAGTCGCCGCTGAACCTGACGGGCGCCATCAAGGCGGATATCCCGCAAATCGGCATCGACTGGAAGGCAGGCGGCGGCACGGTCGTTAATAACGGCCACACGATCCAGATCGACGTGCCGGAAGGCAGCACGCTCGCCCGGGGCGGCAAGACCTACGATTTGCTGCAATTTCATTTCCACGCGCCGAGCGAACATCTGGTGGAAGGCAAGACCTTCCCCATGGAGGTGCATTTCGTCCATAAGAATCGCGAAAGCGGAGCGCTTGGCGTGCTGGGCGTGTTCATGACACCGGGTGCGAAGAACGAGACGTTTGCAGGCCTCGCCGCGGTTTTCCCGACGCAGACGGGCGGCAAAGCCTTGGTCGGGGATGTCGATCCCAACAGCCTGCTGCCGGCCTCGCTGGGCTATTGGAGCTACGAGGGCTCTCTGACCACGCCGCCATGCTCGGAGATCGTCGACTGGATGGTGGCGCGTGAGCCGCTGCAGGTCGATGCATCCGACATTGAGAAGTTCACGGCGCTTTACCCGATGAATGCGCGGCCGGCGCTGGCTCCGAACCGCCGTTTCATCCTGACCACGAGCTGACACAGGGGCCCGCAGCGTTAAGCTAAGGGCCTGGGTGGATAATCAGGACACCGGGTACGGATCGCAATGCAGCAGCAGCTGCTTCCATGGCGTCGCGATCCGCATAATCGAATGGTTGGACGACTGAACTCTTGCCTTTTAATCGTCGCCATTTTCGGGGCGACGGCCCGGGGCTTAGAAGGTCAGCTTGAAGCCGGCCGATAGGGTAACGGCCGAGAAGTCCAGGCCTGCCGCCATCCTCGGGCGCAGCACGGTGGAGACATGAGTTTTATATTGGCTGGATCCCGGTGGCATCGATTTTTCGCTCCATGCAGCGCCGACAAAAGCAGGCCTGCTTCGAAGAGGACAATATCATGCCGGCTATGCTACTGTAATCGCGTCACTTCTACGCACGGGATCGAATGATTGTGCAGGTTTTGGGGACTTCGACGACGGCCGGAAGGCGTTATTCCTGCCACTCACATTGATCAGGGATTTTCCCGATGATACTCTGCGCCTTCCACCAGTTTTAGCCGGTACGAGAATGGGCAAATACCGAAATCATCGCGAGCCGCGACACCAAAGCTTCCACAACACAAAAACCGACAATCAGCCTCAAGAGCCCAGCTATTTCCAACGTCCAACTTCAGCAACTTCAGCTTCGGCTGAGGTTGATGCCGAGGTGCTGTGGTTCAACGCTCAGAAGGGATTTGGCTTCGTCAAATTGGCGGATGGGTCCGACGCCTACCTGCACATATCGAAATTGCAGGCCTCAGGGCATGCCGAAGTTTCCGAAGGGATGCTCCTGCGGGTCAGGACCGAGGCAGGCCCAAAAGGGCCACAGGTTGCGCAAGTGATCACGGTCAGTGGCGGCACGGAGCGCGCGTCGAGTACCGGACCCCGCGATCGTGTTGCGCCGAAGGGTGTCACAAGACCCGAGGTACCGGAACTGGAGAGCCCCGGCGCCGTGAAGTGGTACAATGCCGCCAAGGGGTTCGGTTTCATCAGCCTTGAAGACAGTGGCAGGGATGTGTTCGTTCATGCCACGGCTTTGACGCGCTCTGGTCTCGTCGGGCTGGACGAGGGTCAGAAAGTCATTGTCCGGTATGCTCGGGGCCAGAAGGGGCTTGAGGCTCGAGCCATTCATCCTGCCTAGCGAAGAGATGCGAGGGTTCGTGGCGTCTCAGCCCCTTGCCGAGACTCCCCTGGTGAATGCCTCAGGTTGAACGGTCCGGCGCTTTTTTGTCTAGCGCATCCGGTTCCGCACCGATGATCGGCGGCCAATCAAACCGGGCGGAAAGCTCGCGCATGTGTCGGCGAGAATTCACGCCCCAGAGACCAGGGCAGGGATGGCCAAAGCCGTATTGGACTCGTCAAGGATGGAAAGCTGTATCGGCCATGTGCATCGAGATCGACCGAGTAGCTCAGGCGGTCGCGTATGTGGTTGTCCTGGTCGAACGTGACGATCCGCGGCTTCAGCGAGGTGATATGCGCTTCGTCCAGATAGACGGAGTTGCAGACGATGATCTGGTCGCCTGGCTGGCAGGTGCGCGCGGCAGCACCGTTCAGGATGCAGCATCGTGAGCCGCGCTCGCCGAGAATGACATAGGTCGAAATCCGAGCACCGGAATTCTTGTTCCAAATCTCCACGAATTCCATGGGCAGGATCCCGGCTGCTTCGCAGTGGGCAGGATCCAGGGTTATCGAGCCATGGTAGTCGAGGTTCGCTTCGGTGACGTGGATGCCGTGCAGCTTGCCGGCCACTATTTTTCGCATTGGTCCCATCCATTTCAAATAGCGGTCTTGCCGTCCCGTGGGCGGTAGCAGTCCGACTAAATTCCGACGACGAGAGCGCCGCCGCTGAGACCGGCGCCCGCCGCCGCCAGAAGAATCTTTTCGCCCGGCCGAAGCGGCTCCGCCCGGTGGGCGAGCGAGAGCGAGAGCGGGATCGTCGCGGCGGATGAATTGCCGTATTCTGCGATCGTCTTGACGATCGCGTGATCGGCAATGCCGAGGTTTCGCCCGACGGCATCGAAAATACGGGCATTTGCTTGGTGCGGCACGAACCGATCGATGTCTTGCGGTTGCATCTGGGCAGCAGTGAGCGCTTTCTTTGAACAGGCAGTCATCATCTCCACGGCCTTGGCAAACACTTCGCGGCCGTCGGTGATCGTCATTCGGGTCTGCCCGAGATCTACACCGCCATGGAACGGCCTGTTGCTGCCGCCTGCCGGAATCTGGATCAGCCCGTAACGCGAGCCGTCCGAATCCACCGCGGCGCCAAGGATGCCTCGATCGGGGTCGTTGCACGGACCAATCACCACGGCGCCTGCGGCATCGGCAAACAGCACGGCGCTGGCCCGCTCGGCCGGATTGATGCGGCGGCTGAGGATATTGGCGGCAATCACAAGGGCCGCTTTGCCGTGCAGGCGGGTGAATCCATCCGCGAACATCAGCGCATAAATGAAGCCGGCACAGGCGCCGGTCAGATCGACCGCGCCGGCGCGACCGAGCCCCAACCGGTGTGCGACCAGCGGCGCGCTGGGCGGCAGCAGGTGATCGGGCGTCGAGGTCGCAAGCAACAGCAGGCCGATATCGCCGCGATCGATGCCGGCATTCGCCAGCGCCATGTCGCCGGCGCACGCGGCAAGGCCCGACAACGTGTCTTCGTCCGTTGCCCAGAAGCGCGACCGAATCCCCGTTCGCCGCTCGATCCAGCCGGGTTCGAGCCCGAGACGGTTTTCGATTTCCGGGTTCTCTACCTTGCGTGCGGGCGCATGATGGCCGAACCCGAGAATGCGCGACGACCTGCTCATGGCCTCGAACCGAAGCGTTCGCCGGCCTCCTCGATGGCATCATAGAGTCCATCCAACTCGTTGCCGGTGATGCAATAGGGCGGCAGAAGATAGAGAACATTGCCGAGCGGACGCACGAGCAGGCCGCGCTCGAGGAAGAACGCGCGAAGCTTCGGTCCGATCTCTGCCAGATAGCCGGCAGAGCCGGCGCGCAGATCGAGAGCCGCGATGGTCCCGGTCGCCCGGCTGTCGGTGAAAAAGGGATTGTCGCGAAAGCGCCGAAGCCCGGCGGCCTGCCTAGCGCTCAAGGCCGCGATCCGCTCAGTCACCGGTTCGTCACGCCAGATCTCGGCATTGGCGAGTGCTGCCGCGCAGGCAATCGGATTGGCGGTGTAGGAACTCGAGTGGAAGAAAGTCTTCTTCCGGTCCACGGAATAATGGGCCTGGAAGATGGCATCGGTGGCGAGCGTGGCCGCCAACGGGATGGCGCCGCCGGTCAAGCCTTTCGAGGTGCACAGGATGTCTGGAGAGATGGATGCCTGCTCGCAGGCGAATAGGGTTCCAGTGCGCCCCCAGCCGGTCATCACCTCATCGGCGATGAACAGCGTGCCGGAGGCCTCGGCGATCTTCTTCAGTTCGGCGAGCACCCATGCGGGGTACATCAGCATGCCGCCGGCACCGAGTACGAGCGGCTCGGCGATCAGCGCGGCAGCGCTTCGGTCGCGCGAGACCGCCTCGAACCGATCGAGCGTCTCCTGCTCGCGCCCGGCGGCCGGGAAGGGGATGGTGTCGACCTCGAACAGCAGCGGCTCGTAAGCCGCATTGAACACACCGCGGGCGCCGACGCTCATCGCGCCGATCGTGTCGCCGTGATAGCTGTGCTCCATGGCGACGATGCGCGAACGTGGCGCGCCGATGTTGCGGAAATAGCCGAGCGCCATCTTCAAGGCCACTTCGACGCTGGTCGAGCCGCTATCGGAATAGAACACCCAGTCGAGTCCGGACGGAGCGAGGCCAATGAGGGCGTTGGCCAGGCGCTCGGCCGGTTCATGCGTGAGTCCGGCGAAGATGATCTGGTCGAGGGAATCGGCCGTCTTTCGGATCGCCTCGACAATCGCCGGATGGCGATGGCCGTGGGTGACCACCCACCAGGACGAAATGGCGTCGAGAATGCGCCTTCCGTCCGCCGTTTCCAGATGGGCGCCCCCGGTCCGCGCAATCGACGGCATGGCCGGTTCGGCTGCATGCTGGGTGAAGGGGTGCCAGACAGCCGAGCGGTTCATGCGCGGAGCTCATCGAACGCCGCCATGTTGAAGTATGTGGTCATGGCCAAGCGCAGGATCCCGGCCGTCAGCGGGTCGAGCAAGGGCAGGCGGCCGAGCACGCGTACCTGGCCCATTCCAGCGATCGTGCACTCGGTGTCAGGCGCTGCCTCGCCGATAAAGGCCACGCCGAGCAACGGAATGTCACGGCGGCGCAGCGCCTCGATCGAAAGCAGCGTATGGTTGATCGTGCCGAGCGAGGTGCGCGCGCAAAGCACGACCGGCGCCTGCCATCGGGCGAAGACGTCGACGAACAGGGTGTTGCGGGTGAGCGGCACCATCAGGCCGCCGGCGCCCTCCACGATCAAGGGACATTCGACTTCGGGCAGGACGAGGCGGTCGGGGTCGATCGTCACGCCCTCGAGCTCGGCGGCACGATGCGGCGACAGCGGCCGCGTCAGGCGCCAGGCTTCAGGCAGGATCCGCTCGGGCGTCAGTTCGCCGAGGCGCGCAACCGTCTGGCTGTCGGTTTCGCCGTCAAGGCCCGACTGCACGGGTTTCCAGTAGGCGCCGCCCAGCAGGCCGGCGAGACCGGCCGCGACAACTGTCTTGCCGATTCCGGTATCAGTGCCCGTGATGACGATGCGTTTGGTCATGTCGAGGCCAGCACCTCGGCAAGCGCCTCGACCATCGCCGAAATGTCGGCTTCGTCCACGTTGAGCGTCAGTGAAATGCGCAGGCGCGATGTGCCCTCAGGCACCGTCGGCGGGCGAATGGCTCGTATGTCGAAGCCGCGGGCCTGCAGTGCTGCCGCCACCGCCATGGTGCGCCCAACGTCGCCGATGACAAATGGCTGGATCTGCGAGCCGCTGGGCTTCACGCCGCAGCGCTCGGCCAGCTGGCGCGCCGCGAAGGCAACGCGCTCATGCAGCTGAACACGGCGCATGGGCTCGTCGGACAGCATGGCAATCGCTTCGCGCGCCGCCACTGCCATCAGCGGCGATGGCGCGGTGGCGTAGATGAATGGCCGGCAGCGGTTGGCGAGATAGTGGCACAGCGTTCCCGGCCCGGTAACCAGCGCCCCGGACGCGCCGAGCGCCTTGCCGCACGTATGGAGCGCCACGATGTTGTCGCGGCACTTGAAGGGGGCGGCAAGGCCGCGGCCGTCCGGTCCCCACACGCCGGTGGCATGTGCCTCGTCGACAACGATAAATGCCTCATGCCGGTCGGCAAGCGCGACGAGGTTCTCCAAAGGGGCGCAGTCGCCATCCATGCTGTAAAGGCTTTCGGCCCCGATCCAGACACGCCCCATGCCACCTTCGGCGCGCCAATGCTTGATCGCGTCCTCGACAGCATTGACGTCGTTGTGCGCGGCCAGCTTGAACTCGGCGCGTCCGGCTAGCGCCCCCTCATGCATGCTGGCGTGGGCAAGCTGGTCGAGGATCACAAGGTCGCCCTTCTGCGGCAGCGTGGTCAGCAGAGCGAAGTTGGCGATGTAGCCGCTGCCGAAGAACAGCGCGCGTTCGGCCCCGAAGAACGCCGCCGCGTCTGCCTCCAGTTGCTCATGTTCCGGCGCATTGCCGCGCAACAGCCGCGATCCGGTGGCGCCAACAGGCGTGCCCCGCGCAATCGCCGCCGCGACCGCGTCTCCAAGTCTCCTGGAGGCGGCAAGCCCGAGATAGTCGTTCGACGAGAAGTCGAGCCCTGCGCGCGGTGACAGCGTCCGCAGCCGGTCCTTGCGCGCCAGTCCCTGCAAGGTCGCGCTATAGCGGGCAAGCGGTCCCCCGTTCATTGCGCATCGAGTTCCATCGGCTCGATGCCGAGGCGCCGGAACAGCAGAGTATCCTTGTCCTCGCCGGGATTGTCAGCCGTCAGCAACGTGTCGCCGACGAAAATCGAGTTGGCGCCGGCAAAAAAGCACAACGCCTGCATCTCGTCGGTCATGGCAGTGCGGCCGGCGGACAGGCGGACATACGATTTGGGCATCATGATGCGTGCCAGCGCGATCACGCGCACGAATTCGATCGGCTCGATCGGCCTGGCGTCGGCAAGTGGCGTGCCGGGTATCGGGATCAGCATGTTGATTGGAACGCTTTCGGGATGTTCCGGCAGATTGGCCAGCGTGACCAGCATGTTGATCCGGTCCACCGGTTCTTCGCCCATGCCGACAATACCGCCGCAGCACACCTTGATACCGGATTGGCGAACATGCTCGAGCGTCTCGAGCCGATCGGCAAAGCTGCGCGTGTTGATGATCTCGCTGTAGTAGCGCTCCGACGTATCGATGTTGTGGTTGTAGTAGTCGAGGCCAGTCTGTTTCAGTCGAGCGGCCTGCTCAAGATCGAGCATGCCAAGCGTCATGCAGGTCTCCATGCCCAGGGCCTTGACGCCCTCGATCATTGCCACGACCGCATCCATCTCGCGCGGCTTGGGGTTTCGCCAGGCCGCGCCCATGCAATAGCGGGTGGCGCCGGCGTCACGCGCCTTGGTCGCTTCGGCGATGACACGTTCGACCTCCATCAGCTTCGACGCCTTCAGGCCTGTTTCGTGATGAGCGGACTGGCTGCAATAGCCGCAATCTTCTGGGCATCCGCCTGTCTTGATACTGAGAAGCCGGCTGAGCTGGACCTTGTTGGCATCGAAATTCTGCCGGTGAACGGTTTGCGCCAGGAAGAGGAGGTTGTTGAAGGGAGCATCGTGAAGTGCCCGAGCCTTTTCCACGGTCCACATTTCGCCATCCGCGGATTGTGCCTGTGGCGTTGTCTTCGTCGAATTCGGTGCGTGCATATCTATCCTGTTCATTGCGTTCTGGCCCTTACGGCTTCTTTGCTGGCTGATTTATGGCGACCGGAAGGCCATCAGCCCGCTGCCGTCCGTTTGTCAGTCGATTGAGCCCCGATAGTCGAGGCCGATATCCAGAATGGGCGCGCTATGGGTCAGCCAGCCGACGGAAATCAGATCGATGCCGGTCGCGGCGATGGCTGGCGCCGTCGCGGCGGTGATCCTGCCTGACGCCTCGGTGATTCCCCGGCCGGCCACTACCACAATTGCCCGGCGCAATTCGTCAAGCGACATGTTGTCGAGCAGGACAGCGTCGGGGGCAAGTTCCAGGGCCTCTTCCAGCTGGGCCAGCGTATCGACCTCGACTTCGATCTTGACCAGATGCCCGACGCTACTTCGTGCCCGCTCGATGGCGGCGCGGATTCCCCCGGCGATGGCGATGTGGTTATCCTTGATCAGGATGGCGTCGTCGAGACCGAAGCGGTGATTGGAGCCGCCGCCGGCGCGCACGGCGTATTTTTCCAGCGCCCGCAATCCGGGCGTCGTCTTGCGGGTGCAGACGATCTTCGCCTTGTGCCCGCAGATCGCATTGACAATCGATGCCGTCGCCGTGGCGATACCGCTCAGATGGCACAAGAAATTGAGCGCTGTCCGTTCGGCGGTGAGAATGGCCTGCGCCGGGCCGGCCACCGATGCGATGATCTCGCCCTGCGCAACATGGCTGCCGTCTGCTCGCTCCACCGTGATTTCGAGGTCCTGGTTGACGAGCCGGAACGCCAGCACCGCCAGATCGAGCCCGGCGACGACTCCGGTCTGGCGCGCAACCAGCGCGGTCCTCGCGCGATGGTTCTTCGGTACGATGGCATCGGTGGTCAGATCACCCGCCCGGCCGAGATCTTCCAGAAGTGCTGCCCGCACCAGGGGCTCAAGCATGATTGCGGGAAGCGGCGAAAGGTTCATTGCTCAAGCTCTTCAAGCGTTGACGAACATGCGAATTCCCGAGCTGTCGCCAAGGCTCCATCGAGCGTGAGCCTGGAGCGACGGGCAAATACCGCAAGATCGGGGAAGTCCGTGCGGTAGTGCGCGCCGCGGCTTTCTTCGCGCAGCAAGGCGGCAACCGCGATCATCAGTCCAACTGCCGCGGGATCGGACGCTGCATGATGCAGCTCGGCAAGTGGAAGCATTGCGCTCACGGCATCTCGCAAAAACTCACCATGCCGCTTCACGCCAAGGGCGCGTGAGAGGAGAGGGCGCAAGGAGAGCGGATTGGGCGCCGGAATTTCCCGTGCCTTTGATCGTGTTCTGACGCCGATCGGCGAACCCGCCACGCTTTCGGCGACCCAGCGCGCGCATACGACGGCTTCAGTCAGCGAGTTGCTGGCAAGCCTGTTGGCGCCGTGCAGTCCGGTCGAGGCGACTTCGCCGCAAGCCCACAGTCCGGCAACGGAGCTACGTCCGTCCGGGTCCACCGCGACACCGCCCATGTGATAGTGCTGGGCCGGCCGTATGGGTATGAGGTCATACGCCGGGTCGATGCCGGCGACCCGGCAGGCTGATGCGATCGTCGGAAACTGCCGCGCAAATGCCGAGCCGGGCTTTTCTCGTACATCGAGAAAGGCGCGATGGCCCTTCGAAAGATGTTTAGAGATGGCGCGCGCCACGACGTCGCGCGGCGCGAGTTCCGCGCCCGGCACGCCTTCGAGGAACCGCCGGCCGGTTTCGTCGACGATCGTCGCGCCTTCGCCGCGAACCGCTTCGCTGATCAGCGGCATGGGACGATCGGGCCCGTCAAGCGCGGTCGGATGGAACTGGATGAATTCCAGATCGGCAAGGACAGCACCGGCGCGCGCCGCAAGCGCCAGGCCCTGTCCGCAACTGCCCGATGGGTTGGTGCTGTCGAGGAACAGTCCGCCAATTCCGCCGGTCGCGAGAACGACCCGTCCCGTACCGAAGAACACGGGACTCATCGAACAGCTTGCCCAAACGCCGCGGACCGTATTGTCCTCCACCGCCAGCCGCCGCGCCTCCACACCCTCCACGACCGTAATCGACGGAGCAGAACGCACGGCCTCGACCAGCGCCCGCATGATTTCCTGTCCACTGCCGTCGCCGCCGGCATGAACGATACGCCGGCGGCCGTGTGCGGCCTCGAGTCCGAGAAGCAACGCTCCTTCAGAGGTCCGATCGAAACGGACCCCAAGGGTCGCCAGGGTCTCGATCGCGTCAGCAGCCGCATGGAGAATGCGAGTTGCGATTTCTGCATCACACAGCCCGTCGCCGGCGGCCAGGGTATCGGCGAGATGCAGGGCCGGATCGTCGTCAACGCCAAGGCTGACAGCCAGCCCGCCTTGTGCCCACGCGCTCGATGCGTCTGCTCCGAGCGGCGTCCTGGACAGAAGGAGCACGGGCTCGGGCGCCAGATGGAGCGCAGTCAACAACCCGGCAATGCCGCCGCCTATAATGATAGGCCGGCCAAAGAAGCTGCGGACATCCGCGCTCATACGGAGAGCATCCGTTCGACGGCGAGCCGTGCCCGTCCGGCAATCTCGGGCTCGATCGTCACCTCGTGCCGGTTCCGCTCGAGCGCCGCACGGATGTTGGCGAGCGTTATGCGCTTCATATGCGGGCACAGATTGCAGGGCCGGATGAACTCGACGTCCGGATGCTCGACCGAAACATTGTCGCTCATCGAGCATTCCGTCATCAGCACGACGCGAGGCGGTTTCTGGCTTCCGACGTAGTCGGACATGGCGGCCGTCGAGCCCGAAAAGTCGGCTTCCGCGACCACGTCGGGCGGACATTCGGGATGGGCAAGCACCGTCACACCGGGGTGATCCTCTCGCAGCTGCCTGATGTCGGCCGGCGTGAACCGCTCATGCACCTCGCAATGCCCCTTCCAGGCGATGATCTCCACGTCGGTCTGCGCGGCAATGTTCTGGGCCAGATATTCGTCGGGCAGCATGATCACCCGAGCAACGCCGAGTGATTCGACGACGGCCTTGGCATTGCCCGAGGTGCAGCAGATGTCGGACTCGGCCTTCACCTCGACCGATGTGTTGACATAGGTGACGACCGGCACGCCGGGATATCGTTGCCGCAGCAGGCGGACATCGGCGGCGGTGATGGAGTCGGCCAGCGAGCAGCCCGCCTTCAGGTCCGGGATAAGCACCGTCTTTTCCGGATTGAGCAGCTTCGCGGTCTCGGCCATGAAATGCACGCCGGCGAGCACGATCACATCCGCTTCGACAGCCATCGCCTTGCGGGCCAGCGCCAGGCTGTCGCCGACAATGTCTGCGACGCAATGGAATATCTCCGGCGTCTGGTAATTGTGCGCCAGTATCACGGCGTTTCGCTGTCGCTTCAGCCCGAGAATGGCGTCGATGTCGTCCGAAAAAGTCGGCCATTCGATCAGGGGGATCACGCGCCGAACGCGGTCGTACAGGGACGCGCCCGAAGGCAGCATGGCGCTCATCGAGCCCTCCGGTTATACTCTACCTGAATATAAGGCGTATATATTCGTGGTGAGTATAAGCGTCAAGCCCGCGAGAGCGGCAATTTTGCCCCGGCAACTTCCCCCTCTTCCAGAACGGCGTGCCGGAAGCGGTAGAGCTTCGCCGGCCGGCCGCCTGTCTCCGTGCTGGTTTCGCCAGTCTCCTCGACCAACTGGTGCTGCTCGATGAGGCGACGGAAGTTCGGTTTGTGGATGAGCCTACCGGCGAGCGCCTCCACGGTTCGCTGCAGTTGAAGAAGCGTGAAGGCCGGCGGCATCAGTTCGAAGACGACCGGCCGGTATTTGATCTTGGAGCGCAGCCGCGAAATGCCCGTCGCAAGGATGCGGCGATGATCGGAAACCATGGACTTTCCGCGAACCGGCGGGGGCAGAGTCGAACCGCGCATCGCCTCTTCCACCAGGGCTGCTTCATAAAGCAGCTCGTAGCGCTTGAGTGTGAGATCCTCGTTCCACGGACGGTCGCCGAAGCCGAAGGCGATCGCCGCCCGTCGTCGACGCTCAAGGCGCGTCGCGTCGTCGTCGGCGCTCTCCGCCCACTCGATCAGGCGTGGCCGCAGCAGGTCCGACACCATCGGCGGAGCACCGGCACGATGGTCCTCCCAGGGAAAGTAGTCGTACCAGCTTTGCCAGCTGGACTTGGACGGAGCCGTTGCATGTTCCTTGCGGGTGAGGGCGAGATAGCTGATGGAGATGACGCGCCGCTCCAGCTCGGCGCCGGCACGGTCCCGATCGGCGAAGGTGTAGAGCTGCTCGATATAGCCTAGTGGGTGGCCGGTTTGCTCCTCGACCCACGTTCTTAAACCGGACTGCAGCGATCGGTGCTCGAGCGCGAGCGGACCGGAGGGCAAGGTGTCGGTCTGCCCGATGGTGAGGACACAGGGCTCATTGTTGCTCACAGCCACGACGACGGCGGTCAGGTCCACTTTGGCCGTGTCGGCCTTGCCTCCGGGACTGTTTCTCCTGATCCTTTTTGCGCGATCGTCCATGGTCCCCTAAAGGTGCCTGGGCAGGGCCGAGAAGTAGCTGAACCGATTAAATTTTGTTCTCACGAATATCGGCCGCCACGTCAACTCATGCACTTCGCAATTTAGCCCTTCGCACCTGCACAAAAATATGCCAAACGCGACACCCGCGGTTGGTAACGTTAGGGAAGGAGGCCTCTATTGAGTGCGGTTGCTAACACCAAGGCGATCACACCGCCGGATATTCGTTCGCGAAAGGGTGGGACGCCGCTCGTCTGCCTTACCGCCTACACGACCCCGGTTGCCCGGTTGGTCGATCCCCATTGCGATGTGGTGCTGGTCGGCGACAGCGTCGGCATGGTTCTCCACGGCCTGCCCTCGACGCTCGGCGTGACGCTCGAGATGATGATCATGCACGGAAAGGCCGTGCGCCGTGGCCTGGAGCAGGCGCTGATGGTCGTCGACATGCCGTTCGGCTCCTACGAGGAAAGCCCCGAGCAGGCCTTCCGCAATGCCGCGCGCGTCATGGCCGAAACCGGCTGCGCGGCGGTCAAACTCGAAGGCGGCGCGGCGATGGCCGAGACGATCCGCTTCTTGGCCAATCGCGGCCTCCCGGTGATGGCTCATGTCGGGCTGACGCCGCAGGCGGTCAATTCGTTCGGCGGGTATCGTGTGCAGGGCAGGGGGGAGGATGCCGAGCGCATCAGGCGAGATGCCCTTGCAGTGGCCGAGGCAGGCGCCTTCGCGGTCGTGCTGGAGAAGGTCCCCGAGGCGCTCGCCCGCGGGATCACCGCAGAGGTGGCGATCCCCACCATCGGCATCGGCGCCTCGGCGGCGTGTGACGGCCAGATTCTCGTAGTCGACGACATGCTGGGCCTCTTCGGCGACTTCCAGCCCAAATTCGTCAAGCGCTACGCCGAACTCGGGCAGGCCGCCGAGGCGGCGATCGCGGCCTACGCGCAAGAGGTGCGGGAGCGGATGTTCCCCGCCGCCGAGCACGTGTTTGCCGATCCGCTCAAGGGCGCCCACGCCACCAAGAGCGGAGAAGCAGCGTGAGCGTGCCGATTGTCAGGACCGTTGCCGCGCTTCGCGAAATCGTCGCCGCATGGCGCCGCTCGGGTGCCCGTGTCGCTGTGGTGCCGACCATGGGGGCCTTGCATGAAGGACATTTGAGCCTCGTGCGTTCCGCGCTCCAAACGGCCGACCGTGTGATCGTGACGCTTTTCATCAACCCCAAGCAGTTCAACAGTGCCGCCGACCTCGCCGCCTATCCGCGCACGGAAAACGAAGATGCGGCGAAGCTCGCGCCGCTGGGCGCGCATCTGCTCTACGTGCCGGATCCAGAGGAGATGTATCCAGCTGGCTTCGCCACGACCGTGTCGGTATCAGGCGTCAGCGAAGGCCTGTGCGGCGCGTTCCGACCGGGCCATTTCGACGGAGTGGCGACCGTCGTCGCCAAGCTCTTTCTGCAGACCGGCGCCGACTTGGCCTTTTTTGGCGAAAAGGACTTCCAGCAGCTGCACGTCGTCAACCGTATGGTCCGGGATCTGAATATTCCGGTCACCGTCGTCCCTTGTCCGACTGTCCGCGAAGCCGATGGTCTGGCTCTATCGTCGCGCAATGTCCGGCTCTCGCCAGCGGAGCGCTCCGTTGCCCCAAAGCTCGCCTCGGTCCTGCTCGAGACGGCGGAGCGGCTTGCGAACGGCTCTCCCGTCATGCCAACGCTTTACGAAGCGCGCGTAGCAATTCTGGCTGCAGGCTATCGCGAGGTCGAATACCTGGAACTACGCGCGGAAACAGACCTGCAATCGTTGGCAGGCCTTGACCGACCGGCGCGCCTAGTTGCAGCAGCCTGGCTTGGCGAAACGCGGCTCATCGACAACATCAGCACATCACCGTCTGTTTCATCAAGTGAGCAAGTTCGCGGCGTTGAGACACGCTCCGCAAAGTGGGTTCTTCAAGCAGAAGTAGGAAAGCAATGAGGGCGATGATGGCGACAAGATCGTACGCGCTGTAGCGGTGCGCTATCGTTTGGCCATCGGTGCGGATCCTGTTCGCCGCGCAAGCAGCAAGATCGGCCGCGCTCATGCCGGGAGGCTGACCGTCGCGTCTACACGCCAGGGTGAGGCACAGCAGAGAAATCGAGGCATTGAGTTCAAGGCATGACGAAGGACATGCAACTTCTCTTCGAGACATTCCTGGAACAGCTGTCGGAAAGCGTCGATGAGGCGGATTTTCGCGACGCCATGGCTGGTGCGGCCGCTGGACTCGAGCTGATCACCTTCGCCTACCTGTCCTTGCCGCCGCAGCGTTCGGGCGAGCCCAGGCTGATCTCGAATTATCCGGCTCGCTGGACCGCGCACTACCTGCAAAACCGGTATCAGAAGGTCGATCCGGTCATCATGCGTGCACGCTGTGGCGGATGCCCGTTTCGGTGGGGACCGGATATGCGCGGCTTTGCGACATCGCAGGTTCAGCAGAGGCTGTTCGAAGAAGCGGCCGAGTTCAGCATCCGCTGTGGCTTGACGATCCCGATCGTCGATCGACGGGGCTGCATCGCAGCAGTGACCTTTGCCGCTGATGAGCCCAATCCGGCGTTCCTGCGCATTGCCGAGCGATATGAGCAGGCGCTCCAACTCATGGCGACCTGCTTTCACATCTGCGTTCGCCGCAAGCTGTCCGGCAATCGGACAGTGGACGGCGTTTCGCTGACACCGCGTGAATATGAGTGCCTGCAATGGGCCGCGCGCGGCAAGTCCGCCTGGGATATCGGCGGCATCCTGGGCATCAAGCCGCGCACCGCCGCCTTCCATCTGGACAATGCCAAGAAGAAGCTTGGCGTGCGCACCAAAAATCAGGCCATCGCGCTGCTGGCCTCCTCACGATCTTCGATGCTCTGAAAAACTGAATTTGGTCTTTGCTCCCCCTGTGCATTTGCACAGGCTGTTTCGGCGGGCGCATTCGCCTCCAATGGCAGGGTCATTTCTGCCCGGAGGCCCTCATGATCCAGCTGATCGCACCCGATTGCTGCGGCGACTTCGCCGACGAACTGCATGAAATGCACCGTCTGCGATACCGCGTTTTCAAGGAGCGGCTCGACTGGGATGTGCGGACCAATGGCGGGTACGAGATCGATTCCTTTGATGCGCTCAAGCCGCATTATCTGATCTTGCGCGGTTCCGACGGCCGTGTCGATGGATGCGTCCGCCTGCTTCCGTCGAACGGGCCGACGATGCTTCGCGACACGTTTCCGGTGCTGTTGGAGGGGAAGACGGCGCCCGCCGAACCGGGCGTCTGGGAAAGCAGCCGGTTCGCCCTTGATCTTCCGCCATCCGCCCCGAAGGGCGCTGGCGGAATTGCCGTCGGCACTTACCAGCTCTTCGCCGGCATCATCGAGTTCGGCCTGTCGCGCCGTCTCAGCCGAATTGTCACCGTCACCGATCTGCGCATGGAGCGCATCCTTCGCCGCGCCGGCTGGCCGCTGACGCGGATCGGCGAACCGCACACGATCGGCGCCACCCGCGCCGTGGCCGGATATCTCGACGCCTCCGCCGACAGGCTGGAGGCCATTCGACGGAACGGCGGTTTTCATGGTCCGGTGCTGTGGGCGCCGGTGGCCTGCAGGGCCGCGTGATGTCCGGTCGTAATCTCCATGCTCCTGGCGGGCCTGGGTCATGAGTATGACGGAAGGCAGCGCCGCCGACTGGCCGGATTGGTGGGATAAGAACTCGTACGACTACACCGCTCATCTGACCCGGCGCGGCTGGGCCTGGGAGTTCTTGCGGCGCAATCCGGCATTCCGGCATGATTTGGCCATTGCACTGGAGCGGGCCGAATGGCTGGAACGTCGGACATCGCTCGACATCATTGCCTCGCGCGTCACCCTGGCGCGTTGGGGCGTTCTGTTTCGCGGACTCTCCCAAGCGTAACGCGGCCGTATTCTGGGGTCCACGCCAGTGCCCATATGTCTTGCCAGTTGTGGCGGAACAGTTTTCCTCATCGTCGGGGGCGCCGCCGTTCGACCTGGCCACGCTGCCATGCCGTGCAACAGTCCTGCTTTCCGGCGCCGGCTGCCAACATGTTCTGTTGCGGCATGCCGACCGGCATTTCCAGCTTGTCGTGTCTGGCGAAAGCGTTTTGCTGCCCGTCCGACTTCATATTGACGCAATCTGGCCCGCCCAGCAGTTGAAGCCTCGGCTACGGGCACTTGAGTGTATCAACAGTCTTGTGGCGGACGGGCGACTGCCAAAAACCCTGTTTCCGCCGGAAGCGCGTGGCGACCGCCTCCGCTTCGTCCTCCAGGCGCTCGACGGTTCGCTCGCGGGGGCTTCACATCGCGAAATCGCCGAAGCGCTGATCGGCGAACCGCGGGTCCAGGCCGACTGGAACGATCCTCGCGATCATATGCGTGACCGCATCCGCCGCGCCATCCACCGCGGCCATGCGCTTATGAATGGTGGATACAGGGAGTTCGTTGCCTAAAGCGCGACGGAACGCATTGCCGATTTTGTCAGCTGGCGAACAAGTGCTTGTAACCGGTCGTGACCATCCAGTTCGCACGGTCGAGATGACTGCGAAGAGCCTTGCGGGCGCGCTCCGGGTCGCGTGCCGGATCAATGCCGAGGATCAGATGGGCCATTTCCTCTTCAGTGGCGTTGTCGGCGGAAGCATCGAGCAGCCGCATATAGGTCGTGAAATGCTCTTTGTCGTAGGCCGTGACGCTGTCCGACCAGGGGACTTCGTCGGCAATCGGCGCGTTCGATCTAGGCTGTAACATCGCTGGATTCTATCTCCGGACAATGGCCTCCGCGAAGCCCTCCGCCAGCGGATTCGGCCGCTCAATGTGGATTACATATTATAGTTGATAAACTCAAGCTGCCCAATCCGATGGCTTGTCGTGCATGGATATGCGCAAGTTGGTCGGTCGGAATGTGCAGAGAATCAGACAAAGGAAGCGTCTGACGCAGGAGCAGCTTGCCGAGATTTCCGGGTTCAGCCAACAGTACATCAGCGGCTTGGAGAAAGGCCGAAGAAATCCGACGATCATCACGATCTATGAACTGGCATCGGCCCTCGGCGTCAGCCACACAGATCTGGTTCGGCCCGACAAACAGGCCTGATACACCCGACTTCCAGCTAATTTCTCCGCGCCCGCGGGCCTGACGAGGCCGCGTTGACCAGGGGTACTCTTCCTGGTTGGGTGGAACCGGGAAAGCCGCCCTCTCTCAAAGGCTTCTTCAACTGTCGCCTTACAATCGGCTGCTATGCGTCGGATAGTCATCGATAAAGTTGATCAGAACGTTCCTTCGATTTCGGACACTTCCCCGCCCCAGGCAACAAGGCCGCCTCCTCGAATGGGTCGATTCGCCCGTACAGGGCCGACGGCAAAAGGGCGCACGAGGCGCCCTTCATTTCAGATTGCGTCAGCAAGCCGCCTTAGCCCTTGATATCAGAAGTGGTAGGTGACGCCCGCGCCAACCAACCACGGATTGAGCGCGGCCTTCCCCGTCAGGTTCGCCCCGTCCACCGTGACGTTGAAGTCTGGCTCCAGGAAAAGCTTCTTCACGTCGAAGTTGACGCCCCAGTGCTGATCCACCATGTAGTCGAATCCCACCTGCAGCGCAGCGCCGAACGTGTCCTTAACATCGAGAGCATCGGCGCTGCCGGCATCCTGGTTATAGAACACCGTGTAGTTCACGCCGGCGCCGACATAGGGCTTGAAGGCGCCGAAATTGGTAAAATGATACTGCAATGTGAGCGTGGGCGGCAGCAGCCAAACCTTGCCGATCTTGCCCAGCCCGCCGATCGTTCCTTGGCCGTCGATGTTGGCATAGGTGGTGCCGAGTATGAGTTCGGCGGCGATGTTGTCGGTGAAGAAATAGGAGATATCGAGTTCAGGCGTCACCGTGTCCGAATAGGAAAGATCGGAGCCGGGCGCCGCATTGACGTAACCCGAATCCTCAGTGATGACGCCCAGCGTACGCAGGCGGATCTGCCAAGGGCTCGGCGCTTTTGTGACCGAGGCTCCTGCCTGCGGGACGCTCGCGGCTTGCGCAAGGTCCGCCGCGACGGCCTGCTGTCCCACCACGATGAGGACGATGGCCGCTATTACTCCCCGGGCAACGCCCATTTGCTTGCTTGCCATGATATTCTCTCCTTGATCTTCAGAAACGACACACTGCACCATGATGAATCCTGTTTGAATTGATTGAGATTGACGGAGCGCTCATGCTCAATTTGCGTGAGACTGTGCAGCCGTGCTCGCAATCATCGACCTGTGCTCACTTTATTTGAACCGTTGCCCTCTGGGTTCGGCCCACCTATCGAACGCGATCGGCTTGCCAGCCGATCGCACTGCGAAGGAAATTGTTGCCCAGGGCAATGAATGCGGCCCGCTCCCGATTGTTCTTGCCGTAGCTGTGCCCGCCCGCGTCGGGCTCGTAGAAGTAAGCGGGATAGCCAAGAACCTGCAGCTTGGCGGCCATCTTACGCGCGTGGCCCGGGTGGACGCGGTCGTCACGCTTCGTGGTGGCGAGCAGGATCGGCGGATAGCGCTGTCCCGGCGCCGCGGCGTGATAGGCGGACATTTCCTTGAGGAAAGTCCAATCCTCCGGCTTGTCGGGATCGCCATATTCGTCAATCCCGCCTGCGCCAAAAAGCTTGGTGTAGCGGCGCATGTCGATAAGCGGAAGCGTGCAGAACAGCGCGCCGAAACGCTCAGGATAACGGATAAGCATATTGGCGATCAGGAGGCCGCCATTTGAGCCGCCCTCGGCGGCAATCCGCGACGGCCGCGTAATGCCTCTCTGCACAAGGTCGGCGGCAACGGCCGCGAAATCGTCATGGGCGAGACGCTTGCCCTCCCTACGACCCGCTTTGTGCCAACGTGTGCCGAACTCGCCGCCGCCCCGGATGTTCGCCACCACGCTCGTGCCGCCGCGTTCGAGCCACAGCTTGCCGAGCGAGGAGTTGTAGGAGGGCAGGAGCGACATGCCGAACCCGCCATAGGCGGTGAGGTGAACCGGGGCATCCCCGTTCCCGTCCGCCGGGCCGACCTGCGTATAAGGGATCATCTCACCGTCGGTCGAGACTGCCTCGTGGCGCGTGACCACCAGCCCGGATGCGTCGAAATTCTCCGGGGCGCGCTTCAGGATCACTGGAGCGCCGAGAGGCGGCGCGGCATTGAGGTCGAAGAGGAGAAGCTGCGGCGGCGTGATCGGGTCCTGAGCCGAAACGAGGACCTTTCCATTGGTCTCGTGATCTTCCCTGTCGAGCGGCCAGAGGCGAACAGTCCCTTCGGCGGGTACGGTGTCCAGGGCTCGGCGCGTCCATTCCTGGCGGCCGGGCGTAAACACCTCGAAACGCGGAACGAGGTTGACGAGGTAGGAGATGATGAGCTTCCCGTCATTCCAGAAGAATGACTGCAGGGAGCGCCTGTCGCCTGGTTCAAAGAGGGTGCCAAAACCGCGCTCGCCGGCGATGAACGAGGAGAGGGAGATGCCGATCAGCGCGTCGGCGGCATGGGTCGTCCCTCCCACCGTCCAGGGCTTGCACGGCTTTACCGCCAGCCAGTCGCCGAAGACGTCCCACCAAGCGTCCCAAGGAAGGTCGATCTGAATCTTCGGACCGCTCCTGTCGCCGATTCGGCCAATCGCCTCGAAATAGGCCGGCTCCTCGATGAACCAAAGGCGCTCGCTCTCGGCGGTGCGGTCCAGATGGCCAGACACGCCGAGGGATTCGGAACCGGTCTCGAAGATTATCGGCGCGGTGAGCGGATCTGCGCCACGCTTCCACAACCGCACGGTGCGCGCGTAGCCGGAGCGGGTGGCCATGCCATCACCAAGCGCACTGGAAAGCAGAAGCGTGTCAGGGTCGAGCCAATCAATGTCGCCCTTGGCCTCCGGGAGATTGAAACCGTCGCCGACCAAGCTCAGAGACGCCAGATCGAATTCGCGATGGACGACCGCGTCGCTGCCGCCGCGAGAGAGGTGCAGAACGGCTCTTTGCCCTCTCTCCGGCTCGAGGGACGCCCCGCCCCAGACCCAGTCCTCTCCGTCGCCAGCGGCGAGGGCATCGAGATCGAACAGGATCTCCCACTGGGGATCCGCCTTCGTATAGGCGGCAAGGGTGGTCCGGCGCCACAGTCCGCGCGGGTTACGGGCATCTTGCCAGAAATTGTAGACGTACTGACCACGGCGCGTGATCATGGGAATCCTGTCGGGACGGTCGAAAATCGCTGTCAGGGCATCCCGGTCGTGCTCGAACCGCGTTCCACCGAAGTGCTCCAGGGTCCTTGCCGACTGGCTGGTGGTCCAGGCAAGTGCCCGTTCGCCTTCCACATCTTCAAGCCAAAGATAGGGATCATCGTCCGGAGCATTCAGCGTTGGGCGGGGATCGATTGCGGTCATGTCCGGACAACCTGAAGAATAATGCCGAAAGGTCTTTCGTCGGCTAGGGGAAGCTCAGTTTTCGCGGCAGCGACCGCATGTTCGGCTAGCGTGATCACGGGTTATTTCTCCTCAGTTCCCTGCCGCAGCGCGCGCTCGGCGCGCCGGTGCTTGCGGATAGCCCTGCATGTGTCGTGCCAAAGGAGAGAATCGTTTCAGAACAATGCAATCGCTCTGGTAGCGCTGTGTCTCATGTCCGACATCGTCGAAAACCCGACAAAGAGTGCAACCACAAGGGCGGATCGATCTCCTGTGTGAGCTCGCAGGACACCGTGGAAAACTCAAGCAGTTGAGCTCACAGCGAACTTGGTTGGGCGCAACATCGTCGCTCTAAGGCGCTTCACGTACCCGGTATCACGTGGCAGATACCCTTGAGGTGACGGACGATCTGAGCGACGAAGACTGGCTGGGCGTGTGGAACCACACACCGCCAGCGGAAAGAGTGGGGACCCGAGGAAAAGGAGATGTTGGCTGTCCTGCCGGTTAGCCGACCTGATGTGCCGCGCGCGCCGCCAACATTCTCGGCCTCACTGTCCGCCAGCTCAACAAACCGGTTGACCTATTTGAAGTCTATCGATCGCACCAGCAAGCTGCGTTTAAACGGACGCACGCAACCAGCCCCATGATTGCCGGGCCTGAGGGCTGCCCGTCATCAATTTCCGGCGGTGCCCTGTCGGGCCAGGCGATCTCTCGGGTCAAAGCGCAGGAGCGCATGCTCGGCGCCGGTGCCAAGCGTGCGGCAGCCAGGCATAATTAACGAGGATGGGCCGCCCGGAGCGCCGAACGGCAGAGCCGAGGAGCTGATGGAACCTCGACCGAAAACGGGTATTCGTGGTACCGCACTTGGGTTGGAGGCCGAAGACAGCCTTCTGGAAACGCCTTGACGTGCCCAGCCACGACGCCGCAGTTTTCAACCGACAAGGGGACGATGGCAGCTCTTGGGCACCGCCGTGTCTCGCGGAGAGGATGGGCCATTGGCCGCCAGCATCGCGGAGTGTGCGGGAGTGCGGACTTGCGGGTGGGCGAAAATCAGCCGCGGCGGTCGACACCGCCAAGCTGCCGACCCTGCCGTCGCAACCGGGCCCTGTCTATTCTGAGCAAGGCCGAGTGCCAGGCCCTGCCGATGGCGCTGAGGATAAGTTGCATTTCTTCCTTCCTATGCTGCCCCACCGCCAGGACGTCAAAACCCTCCACCATCTGATTCCGATCTTCTGCGTCAGTCGATTTCGTCGTGCTGGTTTCAAAGACCGCTACGATCCGAATCGCGGCGGTATCAATCTGCTTTTTGGCTGCCCATGCAAGGCATTTTTGAGCGCCGTCCTTCGCACGGCGCTCTTCAGCCGCTGCGAAGCGGAAGCGGCGCCGCAAGCTCGCCGTGCCGTGGGCGCGAGTCCTACCGGCTGCAGGCAATGCCATTACATCTCGGGCAGGGCGCCAAGCTTCGCGGAACTCACGCCGCTCGTTCGCCCGCCATTCCAGCTGTTGGCGCTGTGCGGGTGGTCAGCCCGGGCCGCGGCAATTCTCATGGCTGCGCCCGGGCAACAGCGATCGCGAAGAACTGCCGTTCCGTCCGATGAATAGCAACGGCTACGCCGTGCGTTGCATTCCCGGATGAGGCCACGTCCGGTCCGCGAACGTATAGCGCCGTGTCTCATGTCGACCTCGTCGAAGACGACATCGAGTGCAATCGTAAGTGCCTGATCGATCTCCCGTGCGAGCTCTGAGAACACCCGTGGAAAACGCAAGCAGTGAAGCTCGCCCGACCTTAGTTCGACACAACACGACCTGACGGGCCGTGCGAGCCCGCCGACGAAAGCGGCGTCCTTCCGTTCCGAAAGCAGGCACATTGAGCCGTAAATGCCGTCGCGCTGCGCGTCAAAACTCACCTCGGCGCCGGTATCATCGATCCTTCACCTGACAGGCATCGCTGTCGAGATCGCCGGCGCGCCCTCGGTGAACAGGCCGGTCATCACATTGGCAAGCCCCTCCTGTCCGGCAGGCTCGCCGACGATTGGATGGTGGGTGGCGTAACGCTCACCGCGCGGGAGTTCGAGTGCCTGAAATGGGCGTGCGCGGCAAGTCGGCTTGGGATGTCAGCCAGATTCTTGCGATCTGTAAGCGCAGGTGACCTTCCATCTGGAAAACGCAAAGGCAAAGCTTGGCGTGCGAACGATCAAACAGGCCGTTGCACGGGTGGCTGCCTCCGGTCGCGCGATATCCTGATCCTACCGCCAGGATAGCTGTAAACGTCTACAGGCTGCATCACTGCCAGCTTTGCCCTTCCATGGCGGAACACATCCCACACGGAGGCGATCATGATGCAGCTGATAACCCCTGACCTCTACGGTGAGTTCGCAAGCGAGCTCAAAGAGATGCACGGGCTCAGGCATCGGGTTTTCAAGGAAAGGCTCGATTGGGAAGTTCAGACCGAAGGCGAAATGGAAACAGACGCCTTTGACGGCTTCAAGCCTGTCTATCTGCTTCTCAAGGGGTCCGATTGGCGAATTCGCGGTTGCGTTCGCCTTTTGCCCACCACCGGACCCACAATGTTGCGCGACACATTCTCGGGGCTGCTGGGTACTGACGTTGTGCCCTCGACTCCCGACATATGGGAAAGCAGCCGTTTCGCGCTCGATCTCCCTCCATCAACGCCCAAGGCGGCGGGCGGGCTGGCCCAAGCAACCTACGAGCTCTTCGCCGGCATGATCGAGTTCGCCCTGGCCAACAATCTCACCCGCATAGTGACGGTGACCGATACGCGTATGGAACGGATCCTTCGCCTCGCAACGTGGCCATTGTCGCGCATCGGACAGCCGAAGCCCGTCGGCAAAACCGAGGCGGTGGCCGGCTTTCTCGAGATTTCCCACGCGAGCCTTTTGCGCATCCGCTGGAGGGGTCGTCTGAACGGGCCGGTACTGTGGCAACCGGTTCTCGGTCTCTCGGCATAGCGCCATATGGACACCCTGACCATGAATCGGCCGCTTCCGCCCGCGGGCGCAACCGACTGTCGCGCAGGCTGGCCGGACTGGCGCCATCGCCAAGCTTACGACTATGCCGGTCGATTGCCGCGCACAGCCTGGGCCTGGGAATTTCTTCGGCGCAATCCGCAATTCCAGCGCGACCACGCCAAAATGGCGCCGCCCGCGCGCATTGTCCGAAGATGCGCCGAAAGGATTATCGAACTGAAGACGCGGGCCTCCCCGCTCACGCAATGCAGCCTCCTCTTTCGCGGACGCGCCGCAGCTGGACGCCACGTCAGCAAAGGTGTTTTGGGATCCGCGCGGTTGCCCGCACATCCTGCAGCGGCTGCAGAGCCGGCTGAGCGCGGCTTTGAACTGCTTGACCTTCCTCGCTCTCATGCGGCAAGGACATCCTGCTGACGCCGGCGGGAATGCAGCATGTGCTGCTGAGACAGGATTGCCGTAGCCTGCAGATTGCCGTTTCCGGCGCCTCCGTTCTGCGCCCATTGCGGCTAAAGGTCGACGCAATCGTGCCGCCGCGGCGCCTGAGGTTCCATGTCGCCGCCCTTCAATGCCTGAATGACATCCACGGCGGCGGCCGCCTGGCAGCCGCTCACCTTCCACCGGAGCCCCGCGGAGGGCGTCTGCGTGTTGTGCTCCAGGCTTTGGATGGGTCACTGGCAGGGGCACCCCATCAGGAGATCGCCATAGCCCTATTCGGGCGGCGGCGTGTCGAACAAGATTGGTCTCACCCAGGCGGCCATCTTCGCGATCAGGTGCGTCGCGCCGTCCGACGCGGCCGCTACCTGATGGGCGGCGGCTATAGGCACTTCCTCAATGGTTGAAGTGACAAAATTCGACGCCAGTTGGCAAGCAGATCCCGACAGCCTGCCCCAGTCGCTGCTTGTTCACGACAATGGCAGTCCGGACGCTTTCGAGATCGTCGCCGGACAGCGCCGCCGCCACGCGGCAAAGACCATCGCCGGTGAAGGCCTGGCGGTCGAAAACCCCGCCTTGCGCCATCACGATGCGGCCGCGCTCGAGGCCTCGCTGATCGAGAACATCGCCGGGCTCGGCCCGAATGAAGTCTCCCAATGGGAGACCTTCACCCTGCTCAAAGCAGGCCGCAAAGGCGGCACGCCAGTAGAAAAGCGTTCTCGCTGTTGCGGCTGTGACCGTCCCTGGCTTGTGCGATGGCACGAAGCCTTGTCAAAGCCGTTTTGCGATCTGACTGAGCGTGCCGCGGCCGGGAGCTGAGCTTGCATTAAGATCGTAGAGCAACGAGGGGTTTTGGATACCTTCGTGCATCCATAGCGCCGATGATCGTCATTCAAACAATCAATTTTACCGATCTTGCCGAGTGCTATTAGAAAACGCTGGATTTAACCGACATCAGGTGCGTTGAGGCAAAATTTACAAGGAAGGGCGGGAAGAGTTCATATCTGAATCGTGCTCCTATGGGGTCCTGGCAGCCGAATTGGCCAGCATCACGATTGGACGTTTCCCCGTGTAAGGTGCACCAACCCAAACCACTGCTTCTGAAGCGCTTGAAAAACAACAGGCAAGTGGAGTTCTTTGCATGCGCTCCCAGGTGCGGTTGAGACTATGCCGGGAAAATCAGTTGGAACTCTGCGACCACGCGGAACTTGCCGAGTTCTTTTGAAGAACCCATCGGCCGACGCGGGCGCTTTAATGCGAAGCCATCCAGTTGGGCCGGAGCATTGTACGGAGTGCGACCGGGTCTTGAGGGACTCGGCACGGGCCATTCAATCGGCGCCGTGTATCCAGTTCTGCAGGAGAGGCACCCAATCTGGCACCGACGGCACGCCACACTCGAAGTAGTCCGCTCGCATTCTTGTCATCACTGAACAAACTGACGTTGCGGCGAATATGCGTTCGCTTGCCCAGCTATAAAAGGTGGAATTATGAGCCGGAATGTTAACAATTCGCCTGCGGTCTGCTTTCTCCTCGGCCTTCCCCGGTCGGGGACGACGCTGCTGGCGCATTTGCTCCAGAAGCATCCAGATATTGCAGCCCCGCCTGAGCCCTGGCTAATGCTGGCACTTGAGGCATTTGGAAGGGTGGACCACCGTCACCCAGCAGGGCCATCACTGATTCAGTCTGCGACCTCCGAATTCCTGGGCCGAGTAGATCGTACCAGCGTCAGCCGCGCTTTTGCCGATGCGGCCTACAGCCAGTATTTGGCGGCGGTGGGCAAGCGCACCTTCATAGACAAGACGCCGCGCTATTGGATGGTGCTCGATTACTTGGATTCCCTCTACCCAGAAGCACCACACATCCTTCTGTTGCGCAATCCCTACGCAATTGCCGCATCACTGAAATCGACGTGGGGAGTCCCGTTCGTGTCAGAACGCTCCGCCCCACCAGCCAGCATGGCCTGCCTTGCCGATCTCGTGCTCGGCCTGCCTCAGCTCGATCTCGCATATTCTCTCGCCGATTTCGTTCTGGGCCTGCCTGCGCTGGCGGCACATCGCGCTCGCCGGCAGACGCAAGTGGTGCACTACGAACTCCTGGTGGCGCGCCCCGACGAGGAAATCCGGCGCGTGATTGCCGGCCTCGGCTACGATCCAGCCCGAATTGAGGCGGCAACGATCGAGCAAACGGACTATCTCCGATCCAGTAACTTCGGGGATCGGAAAATCCTAGAGAAGCAAGGAGTCGATAAACGCTCGGTTCACGCCTGGCAAACCGAACTGACCATCGAAGAAATGCAAGCAGTAACCGATCTCGTCGGCGCCGAGCTTTTCATGGAGCTCGGTTATGAGGACGAACTCCGGTACGCACAGCAAGCTGGGATCGTGGACAGGGGTCGGGCGGTGACCGAACGATACCGTCAGGTATTTCGAACCTGGTGGGACTTGCTCGCCACGGCAGGACCGTCGTTCGGCATATCCGCTGCCGCGCGTGAGCCAAACAGCACCGTCCAGCGAACTGGAGAGAACACCTCCTCGGGCTCCGGCGCCTCAACGGTTCGCAGGGCGCAACATCCAGCCGGGTCCGACGTGGAGGAAAATTTGCAGCTGGCGAATGCGATGGTGGCCCAGCTGAAACAGGCGCTCTCGGGTTCGGAGGCCGATCGAGCTGTGCGCCTGCATGCCATTCGTGATCGCGATGCTACCATCGAGACGTTGCGCGGCGAGATCGTGCGGCTTGAGCAGACCTTGTCGTTGCGCGAACCGGTCGAGTCGCGGGTCTAACCGTCGTGGGGAAGCAGAAACGTGGAACTGGAGACCACGAAACAAGCGAATTGATCGAAATGATAAAGCGGCAGTGGAGGCGCTTATGCCATAGCCAAGGCGGTGCACACCGCGTCGGGGAAGCCAGTTCCAGATCGCCGTATAAGCCACAGCTTATCTTTTTTGAATGCGGCGCGTAGCGCTACATCGCATCTCGATGACCTGCCTGGATATCAGCTGACAAGTGCGGCGCTTCGACTGGACGTGATGACACAGGGCGGCAGGAGGAGCTTTCCGTGAGCACCAGAATTCCGATCCGGATCGAGCTGGAAGCGCTCAACTCGCGTATGATCGAGCTTTTCGAACGATCTCTCCGGAAGCATTCAGCAATCGAGGAATGCTACGCTGTTACTGGCAACACCGATTACCTTCTGTTCGTCTCAGTGAATGAAATCCAGGAGTTCGAGGCGATACACCGGAATATTCTTTCAAAGCTTCCCGGTGTGAAGACGATCAAGGCCGAGTTCCCCTTGCGGCGCGTTCTCCCGACTTGATGGAAAGTGCTCCGCGAGCCGTGCTTCAAACAGGTTGGATATGCCGTCGCGGGCACCCTGAGCCGAGGCCAAGGACGAAGCGCCGACCGGGTGAACGGATCGGCCGCGCGTTCGCCGCGTCGACCCCGACCGGTTCCATGGCCACCTTCCAGTCGACGTTTTCGGTGCAGGGCGTCGTCGTCAGCGATCCCTCATAGGCCCAGTAGCCCAGGGATGTCGGCACAAGCCCGTTCGGATCGATTTCGTCGACCGCCACCCCCTCGTCCGTTCGCGCGGGAAAAGCCGCAGCCAGGCTGGCAAAGCTGGCATTAGGCGCGAGCCTGGCGTCAGGAATACGCCCAGGACGCCACGAGCGTCGCCTTTCGTATCCTTATGGACGAAGTGCGCCTCCATCGGGAAGCTCTTGCCCGCCACGTGGTGCTCGCTCGGCGCATGGAAATGGAACTGCATCCGTTCGTAAACGCGATCTGCGGGCGTCAACGTGCTGCCTTGCGGCATATTGATTTGAATGGTGTGGCCGTTGTTCACCATCTTGCCACCGCCCTTGCGCCAGCCGATGGCCACGCTCGGAATATCCGCCCTGACCGCGCCGGTGATCTCTACTGGCGACTGCTTGCGTGCCGGGCATGCGGCTACGAGGATGCCAACGAACTCGCCCTTCGACAAGCTCAGGCGACTGCGCACCGCCACGGCCTACAAGCTCGCCTGCGGGCGGCCAGCCTGTTCCGACAAATCGCTTTCACGCTGCGGCCCGCAGGACCATGAGCGCCGGGGCATCAAAGCCCGGCCAAACCCTGACTCTCCAGCGCGTTCCAAAGTCCAGTCCCAGCCGCGGTGAAAAAGACGCCTCACACCTGCATGACCGAACGCTCAGCGGCGCTCGAACCACAAGGCTCATGAACAGGACGGGCTAAAGGCGCGTATTCCTAAGCAATACATTGCCCTCCACTCCGTCGGGATAGCAGGTCACCACTTCGAACGAAGGCAAAAGATCAAGAATGGCTTGCAGGGACAGCTGCCCTTCATAGAGCTCATGATCGCTGTATTCGGTGTAGATGAAGCGCGTGTTGCTCAAGGTCTGTCTGCCGCCAGCGATGACATCCGACTCGGCTCCCTGCACATCCATCCAGATGAAATCGATCCTGCTCAGGTCCGCTTCGCTGCACCAGTCGTCAAGCCTTCGAGTTTCAACTGAGATGGGGCGATCGAACCGAACCCAATCATGTTCGACAAGATGATTCTTGGGTTGGCGTATCGAGCCAGATTGGTCCCATTCCTTCGCGCTTCCATCCGCATTGCTTGGATGGAAATCAATCCTGCCATTTCGGTTACTGATCGCGATCTCAAACAGTCTCACCTTGTCCAGGTGCAGCTTCATGTTTTTCTTAAAACGAGCAGCCGCTCGAGGGTCGGGCTCAAAGCAGTAGAGGTCAGCTTTCGGGCAGAGCCTGAGAAAACGTTGCGTATCGGTTCCGTCGTTGCAGCCGATGTCCAAGATGATGGGATCGCGCTTTTGCAGGAGTGAGACGATATGCCGATGTACTTTTAGTGAAGAGAGCGATTCCAGCGTTTGTATTTCCATCGAACTTTACCTAAAGCCTCAATTGCACACGCGACATCCCTGGCATGGATATCAAGCGGAACTCCGGGGCTGGCGCCCAACTGCGATTTGTTTCGAATGATCTCGCCGCGACCGCGCCGGTCGGTCCATCAGGACAATGTGACACGGTCGGCGAGCGGCAGCTCGCATTCTCAGTTGACCTGTTCTCCCAACCGATGTTGTCCTATCCGCTATTCTTCATAATTCGTAAAATCGATTGTGTTGATGCAGCGCATGCACACGATGGATACAGGCATGCCGTGCACGCGGGACAGGACCCAGGTTCCGGTGGGTTTCGCCTCTGCAGATCCCTCACGCTTCGCGGATGCGGGGGCATCCCATCAGGAGGTCGCCATAGCCCTGTTCGCGACGGCGTGTCGAACAAGATCGGTCTCATCCCAGGCGGCCATCTTCGCGATCAGGTGGCACCTAGAGGCGCTGATTCATGTAGTTGACACTGTTCTGGCGAAAGGTTCGGGAACCGATTGCCGATGGGCACCCCAAAGCGATCAACTGAACTTCAGCCCGCGCGGCGTGTGAAGCACTTCGCGAAGGCCAGCATCCTCGATTTCGGAGGCTCGCTGGTCGCGCCGGGGGGCGGGTCCAGCAATGGCGGGTGAAGCTGTAGATGAAGGTTCGGCTCATGCGTCGCTCAGCCTGTAGGCCGACCTGAGAAGAGCGATCGCTTCGTCGCGGGTGAACGGCACGTTGAGCGCTTTTGGGTCTAGGGTCCGGTCGGCCTGGGCCAACTCAAGGAAGCGGCGCATGTCTTCGCGAATTTGATCGGGCAATGTTATTGAGGCATTGCCGGGCACAAGCTGCGTCAGGCGGAGCACGTCATTGCGGTGTTTCTTGATGCTCTTGCTGTCGATCCTTTCCCCGGCTTCGGCGCGTGCGCTCAGATCGAGGAATGCTCGTGCTTTAAAAGGGATGAGAAGCGTTTCGTCGATGACCGTTACGCCTTCAATCTTTCGTTTCGCGGGCTGAAGCGCCTCATAGTATCCATCATCGAGCAGAATGGCCGAGAGGCTGACGATGTCGTCCTCGACCGGGATGGGGGTGAGTTCCGCATTTTCCGGAAGATCGAGCGTGCCCGGCTTGCGGGAAAACAGCTCGATCATGAAGGGGAAGCTCTGGTCCGAAGGTTTGTGGAAGCGATAGAATTCCTTGTCTCCGGTGCTCCGTTCCCGTGCCTGGTAACCGCCTTCATCCAGAAACTCTTTGAAAGCCGTGGCGAAAGCGGCATCAACCACCTCAACGCAGAGTACCATGTCGATATCCTTGGTGGCCCTGAAATCAAGACCGGCTTCATCGAACAAGAGATCACAGGCCGCGCCGCCGATGATGGCGTAGTGATCCTCATGGCCAGCGAAGTATTTCTGAAACTTGTCGATGCCGGTTACCAAGTCAGGTGCTCCAATAGTCGATCCGCAGCCATGGCGACACGCTCATCGCGATGGTCCCGGAATTGTGCGTATAACGATAGGGGGTCCACCGTGCTGGTGTCGGACAAGGCGGCTGGATCGTAGGACCATGTCTCGATGATGCAGTCTGCTTCATCCCGGTCGGTTTCGATGAGGCCAACAGTTTGCGAGATCGCTTTCCAGCCGCTGGCCGGCACGCCGAAGGTGTCTATGCGGGGGCGGGCCAGTTCCGTCAGTTGGGACAATGCGGCTTCCCCGGCCTGCTTCAGGGATGCCCCGAAGGCGTTCCCGCGCACGAATTTGAGGGAGCGAACCGGACTGCGCAGAAGCGGCGTTGCTTCTTCCAGGAGCTGTCGCCCTTCTGACTTGAAATGAATGTGTCTCTCTTTCCCGTGCCGGATAGTTTCAGCGAGACCGGCGGCGACCAGATCGTCGAACGCTCGGCCGATCGACATTGCCGAGTAATGCAGGCGTTCGGCCAGCAGGGACGGCGTTATCACGCTCCTGTCGGGACGCAGGATGTGGTGGAAAAGGACGGTTTGGGCAGCAGGGGACAAGCCGTCTGCCTGCCGGTGTCGAGGCGCACGGAAATGTTCGCGTAGATCGATCGCCAGATCCGGTATATAGAGCTGGTTGCCCGGAACGATGAAGGGAACACCTTGACCGATAAGGCGCGACCGGTTGTGCGCGCTGATGGTCATGGTGGCGAAAGCCACCGTCGCATTGGTGGCATTACGGACTATGTCGATGTGCTTGGCAATGTCGGCCGGAGTGCCTCTGCCGTCGAGCCTGGCAACGATGACGCAATGCCGACCTAGAATGCGGGCTTCGTAGAGCGTGTAGGTGCGTTCGATAAAGGATGGCAAGCTGCGCGTGGCCTCGAATGGACGGACATCGATGCGCTCATGAAGAAGCTCTCCCAGATAGCGTTCCAGCGCCTCGGGAAACTGAAAATTGTGATTGGGAATATCTTTTTCTAACATGGTTGTGAACACTAACAATGATAGCGTTAGTGTGCAACGGCAATGTTAGCAACCAGGAGTGGTTGCGTGCCTAGGCGCCAGCCGACTTGTTCCCAAAGGCCCGGTCATTCCGGACCTTTCTGTTGTGGATCCCGACGTGAAGCCGGCCGGCATTCCAATCAGTCACCGGCCGGGACCAGACTGCGAAGCACCTAGCGTTGGTCAGCAACTTCGGCATCAAGCACCTCGTGGTGAACGAGGAGGGCTTGATACCGGCAAGAGAAGGCCGACCGTGCGACTATTGAGACAGATGCTTCGGCTGACGGCCGCTATCGGATGCTGAGCGGACGCTGGCGAGCCGGGTCTGCTCCCGGAGCTCAGCTGTCTGCGCCTCCAGCCGGGCTATTGTGCGCGGCGTTCGCCTTGGCATTGGCCTTATGCGGCTGGGCCGGGGCCTGGTACGGCTTGGCTGCCGTCACGCCCGCCCGAGCGCAACCTTCCAGATGCTATCAGTTAGGCTTCCAATGAATGCCGAAAGCGGCGAGCTCCTCTTCCGACTGTTTTACTCGTTCGGCGGCTTTGACTTCAGACTGCGCAGCCGTCAGTGCCGCCAGAATCTCCACGGCAGCGAACGCCGGCGCCATGCTTCGGAAGAACGACTGCGAATTTGACGAAATAATGATTGTTTCCCGCGCGATCCGGGTCAGCGGCGACACGCTGCTGTCAGTGATCGCCACCACGTCCAAGCCCTGCCGAGCTGACTGGCGAGCCACGTGGATCGTCATGTGTTCATAAGGCGACATGCCCACGGCAAGGAGCACGTCGCCGCTTCCCGCATGCAGGAGCGCATCCAGACCCTGTCCGGCAGTATCGCCGACAAGCGTCACCTTGCGCTCACCCCCCGCCACAAACGACATGAAGCGAACGAAGTGACTCGCGACCGGATAAGCGGCGCGCGCGCCGAAACCGAACAGATTGCGTGATCTAGCCAGGAGGTCGGCGGCGGCGATGAATCGCGTGGCGTTGCCATATTCACCAAGGCTTGAAATCTGGGCTGCGAGATCGGCAACCACGCCGGCAGTCGAATATCCCGGATCGCCGTCCTGTCCCATACCCTGTCGCGCCGGCTCACCGACGCCTGTCTCACGCAGCGCCCGCCAATAAAGGCTGCGCATATCCTGGTAGCTGGTAGCCTTCAAGGCCAAGCCATCGCGCCAGCCGCATCATGGTGTTCTGCGATACGCCGGCCTGGCGTGCCTGCTCGCGCATCGACATCAGCGCGACATCCTTGGGATGATCCAGCACGAAACGCGCGGCGACCCGCAATTGCGGCGGCATGTTCTCGAACCGTTCAAGCAACAGATCGGCCAAGGGACCTTTTTCCATTTTAGAGTACCCCCATTCACCCCAATTGCTGGAGAAAGTCGGCAATGCAACAGTTGGAACCGAATGGCTCATAAATTCCAGATGGAATTCAATTTTCGATCGGGCTGCCTTCGGAGCTCTCGTCACAAAGCAGCGCGAAATGGTCATCATTGCGGCAACGGTCGCGCTTGGCAGGTGCACATAGCCGTCCTTCCTGACATAAACCTGACTTGCGCTCAGCCAAATCTTGATCTGGCAAAGGGCGACCACTGAAACAGGTGCGGTTGTCCGGCGCGCGCTGCAGCCCATGTCCAGGCTTGGCCGCCGTCCCTGCAAAGGTCATTCCCTCGGCCTTCTTGGCAGCACGCAGCCTACATTCGCCTCACGCGCGAGAGCGCAACTGGCCCTCGCCGAAGCGTTGGACCAAGCCGGTGGGCAGACGCTGGTCGTGGCAGGGCGCCGGCGCATTGCGCACCGCCGAGTCGGTAAGACTGGCAGGATGCAAAGGCCGTCGGCGCGGCCGCCGGCCTTTTCGCGGTCTCGTACACCCTGAAACTGATGACGAGGCGTGCGAGCATTTCTCGTCGGTGGCGCGCGAAAGAGGCCCGCATTAGAAAGACCAGAATGCGCTCGCCACCACGATAGTCTTGAATCGGACTGCACTCCTGCGCGCCAGATTAGAAGATCTTTCAAAAGGCGCCCGAGGGATCGTTTGGCGGGCGCCCGCGCGCCTGATGGCGCGCGCCGGGCTCTCGTGAACCGAGCCCGCTTTCCGTCGCCTTGCTCAGGGCGGTCTCGGCCCTTCGGGCTTCGATCCCTGGCGATAACAACCCTTCGGGTTGTCCAGCGGACGCCGCTCCTACGAGCGGCGACATCGTTCAGGTGGCCTCTCCCGGTGGCGCGGTGTGGGCGGCGCTCCCTTCTAGGCCCGCCGCGGCAGGCCGCAACCCTCCGCTTCGCTTCGGGTCCTCCACATTCGTTCCGGCCCGTAACCACTCCTTCGCACAGATACGACAACGCCCGCGGGTGCGGTCTGCCTTTCGGCGGGCCTTTCCGGTCGCAAGTCGCCGCCCACCCCGCTTCCGGGGAGGCGCGGCTTGGATCAGAGAGGATGAAAAGCCATGCGCCAGACCGCCACACGTCCCGCCAGCGGAAAACACGGGAGCCGGAACAAGGACGACAACCGGCCGAACCTTTATCAGGAGGTAACCAGCCGCATCATTGCCGAGCTGGAGCAGGGCCAGTTCCCATGGGTGCAGCCATGGGGCCGCGCCACGGCAGGCGTCGGATTGCCCCGCAACGCGGTCACCGGCCGGTGCTATTCCGGCGTGAACATTCTCATCCTGTGGGGCGCCGTCATCGAAAAAGGCTTCCCCTCGCAACACTGGATCACCTTCAAGCAGGCGGTGGGAGCCGGTGGCTTTGTCCGCAAGGGCGAACGCGGCACCACCGTCTGCTACGCCGACCGCTTCATACCGAAATCAGAGGCCGAACGCACAGCGCAGGATGGCGACGAGCCCGCGACCGTGCCGTTCCTCAAGCGGTTCACCGTCTTCAACATCGCGCAATGCGAGGGGCTCCCGGATGACTTGGCACGCGAAGCCGAGCCACTGCCGGAGCGCGAGATCGTTCCCCACGCCGAACGCCTGATCAAGGCGACGGGAGCGGATTTCCGCATCGGCGGCGAGCAGGCCTTCTACGTGCCGGCGCGCGATTTCATCCAGGTGCCGCCGCAGCCAGCCTTTCATGAGCAGATCAATTATTACCGGACCTGTTTTCATGAGATCGGACACTGGACGGGCCACGCTTCGCGGCTCGCCCGCGACCTGTCAGGCCGCTTCGGATCGGCGCTCTATGCGCGCGAGGAACTGGTCGCGGAAATGGCCAGCGCCTTCATCTGCGCCAGCCTCAACATCATCCCGACCGTCCGTCACGCCGATTACCTCGCCACGTGGCTCGACGTGCTGCGCCAAGATGACCGCGCCATCTTCCGCGCCGCATCGCAGGCCAGCAAGGCGGCGGATTTCATCCTTGGTTGTGGCGAGGGCGTCGAGACAGACGCGGTAGAGCGGGAGATCGCGGCATGACCCTGATCCCCGAAAACCTGCGCGCCCGCCTCGCTTCCAACGGCGCGGCGGAACCCGAAACCGATCACATTCCGCTCGTCAAGCTCTTCGACCCGTGCGGCCCCGCCACATGGCTCGTCACCGAAATGATGCAGGATGGCGACACCCTGTTCGGCCTCGCCGATCTCGGCTTCGGCAGTCCGGAGCTGGGCTCTTTCAGCCTGTCCGAGATGGAAACCGTCAAAGGTGCGTTCGGCCTCGGCATCGAGCGGGACATTCATTTCGTCGGCCGCTTTCCGCTCTGCGTCTACGCCGCAGCGGCTCGCAACAAAGGCTGCATCGTGGAGGCCGAAGCCGTCCTGCGTCGCTTCGCAGCCGCTCTCGGCAATCCTCAACCACCCGAATTCGAAATTCCGTCGCCGGAGCAAGAACACGGCGACGGATGACTGCGCCATCCTGGCGCAACCGGCTCCGTCCGCCGTCTCGGCAGATGTCCGGACGGAGCCGGCCAACCCCGCAAGCAAAAGCTTAAGGAGTAGATCACCATGCAACTCGCTCACATTGACCTTGGCAAGCTCACCGTCTCACCTTTCAACATGCGAGACGGCAAGCTTGCGCCGGATATCGCCGATATCCTGCCTTCCATCCGCCAGCGCGGCATCGTCCAGCCGCTGCTTGTTCGCGAAAACGGCAGCCCGGACACGTTCGAGATCGTCGCCGGACGGCGGCGCTACTACGCCGCAAAGACCATCGCCGATGAGGGGCAGTCGGTGGAACCCCTGCCTTGCGCCATCATGGAACCGGGCGACGATGCGGCCGCGCTCGAAGCCTCGCTGATCGAGAACATCGCCCGGCTCGATCCGGATGAAGTCTCGCAATGGGAGACGTTCACCCGGCTGCTCAAGGCAGGCCGCACGGTCGCCGACATCGCGGCGACCTTCGGCATCACCGAAATCATGGTCAAACACCGTCTGGCGCTCGGCAACCTATTGCCCGCCATCCGCAACGCCTATCGCCGCGACGAGATCGACGCCGAGAGCGTGCGCTATCTGACGCTGGCGAACAAGGAACGCCAGAAGGAATGGCTGGCGCTGTTCAACAATCCAGACATCTATGCTCCGCATCGCGGGCAGCTGAAGGCCTGGCTGCTCGGCGGACAGACGATTTCCACAAAGGCTGCGCTGTTTCCGCTCGACACCTATGCCGGCCAGATCGTCGCCGATCTGTTCGGCGAGGAGAGCTATTTCGCCGACGCCGAGGCCTTCTGGCAAGCGCAGAACGAGGCGATCGCCGGGCGCAAGGCAGCCTATCTCGAGGCCGGATGGTCCGATGTCATCGTTCTGGACGCCAACCGTTATTTCCATTCCTGGGAGTGCGAGAAGACGCCGAAGAAGAAGGGCGGTAAGGTCTTCATTGCCGTTTCCCGTCAGGGCGATGTCGCCTTCCACGAGGGGTACCTGACGACCAAGGAAGCGCGCCGCGCGCGATCCAAGCAGGCTGGCGGCGATGAGGAAACAGCTGCGCCGAAGCCATCGCGCCCGGAAGTCACCAGCGCCATCCAGACCTATATCGACCTGCATCGCCACGCCGCCGTCCGGAGCGCGCTCGCCGATCATTTGGGGGTCGCCCTTCGGTTGATGGTGGCGCATGCAATTGCCGGCTCGCCGCTCTGGTCCGTGAAGCCGGAGCCGCAGCGAGCAGGCAGCGAGGCCATCGCGGCAAGCCTCGCCGGCTGTGCTGCGCAAGCCGCGTTTGCACAAAAGCGGCGCGAGGTCCTCGCCTTGCTCGGCCAGTCGGGCGAACAAGAAACCGTCAGCGGCGGCAATGGCGACGACTTTTGGACCCCGAGCGTCTTTGCCCGGCTTCTGGCGCTTTGCGATGACGATGTGCTGCGCGTGCTCAGCGTCGTCATGGGTGAAACCATGCAGGCCGGCAGCGCCATTGTCGAAGCCGTCGGCATGCACCTCAATGTCGATATGGGCGCTGTCTGGCAGCCGGACGGGACCTTCTTCGACCTCATCCGCGACAAGGAGGTGGCCAACGCGATGCTGTCGAACATTGCCGGAACGAACGTAGCCGAAGCCAATATTTCGGAGAAGGTGAAGACGCAAAAGCAGATCGTGCGCGACTTCTCTGAAGGCACAAACGGGCGCACCAAGGTCGAGAACTGGCTGCCGGCCTGGATGGCCTTTCCGGCCCGCGCCTATACCGAACGTGGCGGCTTCCGGACCGCAGAACAGTGGGCGAAGGTCGCGCCGCTGTTTGCGCCGCCAACCGCTGAATGAGGCGATAAGCGCAGGGGCGGCGGATCATTCCGCCGCCCGTTCCTGCCGACAGGCGCTCGCATATTTTGCGGGCGATTCCGGACGCCGCGCCGCTATTGCGTGGCCATGTTCCTTGAGCCGCAGCGTCCTCGCCTGCGCCGACAAAACCCTCTTGCCTGTGCCGGAACCGCTGCCGCGCTAGATGGTTCGCCAGCTCGCAGACCGATCCGGCAACAAGAAAGCGAGCCGGATTTCTTTCCTGACCGCCTGCTCGGGCCGCTTGCATCGCAGGCGACTTGCTCACCCACGCTGTCCCCAGCCAACCCAAGAACGGAGGCAGAGCGCGGCACTTTGGGGTTGGTGGAGATCGGCGTCATTGTGAGACGGAGCGCCTCCCGGCCGTGTCTTCCCAACCGGTTGCAATGGTTTTCTCCGCGCCGGCATCGCATCGTCTCCTTGCGCACCGGACACCATTCCCCTGCTCAACGGCTGAACCTATGGGCTTGCCGTCCCCGCACAAACCATCGCTTCCGGCTTTTTTCCCCGCCCGCTCCCTCCGCAAGCTCCGCACGGGCTCCTCGCGGCCGCTTCGCTTCAAAAAAGCCGTCCGCTCCGGTCCTTCGCTGCGGCTGCGGCCCTGCGGGTTAGCGGGTCCGGCCCGCGCCCATGACGGTTCGCGCATCGCAGGGGAATGGTCCCCGGCGAGGCAAAAGGAGATGAAGCAATGCCTGCAATCGGATACGTTACCAAGCAGTCTTCCGGCGGATACAAGGGCCAGATCAGGACGCTCTCGATCCGCGCCGACATCGAAATCGTCCCCAACCGCTCCAAGAGCACCGATGCTCAGCCCGATTTCCGGGTCGTGACCGGCGGCGTGGAAATCGGAGCCGGCTGGATCAGGAAGGGCGAGCAGTCGGGCAACGAATACGTCTCGCTCGGCCTTGCCGCCCCCGAATTCGGGCCGCGCAAGCTCTACGCCAATCTCGGCCGCGCCGCCGGCCAGGACGAGGAGGAAGTCTTCGCCGTGATCTGGAACCCGGCCGACTGAAAGTACAAAAAGGCCCCCGCGCAACGAGAGGCGCGGGGGCCTTCATTCAGCCTTGCCGACTTTCGCGCAAAAGCGGTGATGAGGCGACCTTCGCCGTCGCCCTCCAATCTCGACGAGGGATCAATGATGGACGACGAAAACGAGCGCGCCGCATGCGCCAAAAAAGCAGCCCCTTCCTCAACACGGCGCAGGCCGCCTTCTGTATCGGCCTGTCCCACCGCCCGTTGGAAAAGATGCGCACGGCCGGAAGCGCTCCGTGCTTCCGCAAGCATGGCCGCTATGTCCACTATGACATCGACGATCTCGACGAATGGTCGCCAGCACCGACGCCCATGAATCAGGCGCGGGGAGGCGCAAGTGTGCGCGTCTCGGTCCCGATCCGTACGATCCGCGCGACAATATTCTGGCGGGGAGCGCTCCATGCACGGCCGTTTCGGCTACCCCGGACTATTCGCCGCCTACAATGCCGGACCGACGCGCTATGAGAAGAATTTGCGGACGGGAAGACCGCTTCCGGCCGAGACCCGCGCCTACATGCACAAGCGCACCGGGACGCGTGCCGAAACATCGACACCGGCGGAAAAATCGTTGGGAACAGGACTGCTTTTTCCGCTTCGCAGCAATCGAAACATTGGCCCGGCCAACGAGAAAGCGCGGCCCGGCGGCGCGGTTTTCGTGCCGCTGAGGATCGGTCGGGCAGGGCAATAAGGCGGCCCGAAGATGCTGTGCATTACACCCGTTTGCCGCCGGTCAGGCCATTGCCCTGTGCGAAAACGGGCCGCGATCCGACCTGCATTTGCCACGGATAAGGTTGTTGTGCATTGCACAAAACATGACGCGCGGTTAGGTGTCCTTCCGGTGCGGGAATCGGGTTTGGGTAACGATGACGGAGCGTAAACCGATGCTTCGTTGATATCGCATTCATACCCGAGGACCCTGATGACCACGACAAGCCCTGACAAATCCGGCGCTACAAGCCTCGAGGCGATCGCGCGAAACGGCAGCCTGCTGCGTCGCATCGCCGTGCGCCTTCCGACCTACCTGTCGGACCTTCGCGAGAACCCGGCATGGCTTCCCATGTTCGTCCTCGCCCGCACCATGCCGGCACGGACAATGCACTGGCGTGGTGCAAAGCCGGTTCGAGCGTCGCAAAACGCCCAGGACACGATGTTTGCCCGCGTCAATCGCCAGGACGTTGTCGACGCGCTGCGGTCCGATGGGCTTTTTTCCGGACTCGTCCTGCCGACATTGATCCATGAGGAGATCGCCGCCTTCGCCCGATGCACGCCTTGCTTCGGCAATTTCGATCGCCGCCTCGAATTCATGCCGACGGAGCATGCGCAGGCTGAGGCCCGCTTCGGCCGGCCGTTGCTCAGCGGCCACTATTTCGAGCGCGTTCTCGGCTGCAAGGCGGCACTCGCCATCCAGAACGATCCTCTGCTCATGGATGTCGCTGCGCACTATCTCGGCGGTCAGGCGAAACTGATCACCACGCGCGTCTGGTGGAGCTTCCCGACCGGCCAGGCCTCGGACGCCGACAAGAATTTGGCCTCGCTCGGCAAATACCACTTCGACCTCGATGACTGGCGGATGGTGAAGTTCTTCTTCTATCTCAAGCCGGTGGACGAGGGCGCCGGCCCGCATGTCTATGTCCGCGGCAGCCATAACCGCCGCGCCCTCAAGCACCAGCTGACGCTTCTGGTGGGCCATCCGGCGCAAGAGGTTCTGGACGTCTACGGCGAGCAGAGCCCGGTCACGCTGACCGGCCAGGCCGGTCTCGGTTTCGTCGAGGATCCGTTCGGCTTCCATATGGGCACCGTGCCCGCGCACACGCCCAGGCTGATGATGGAAGTCGGCTTCGGCGTTTCGCCGCCCTCGCGCCGACGCTTCCATGGCGAGCCGGTCATTCGCTGATTTCGAGAAAGCCGCGAAACAGCCTTTCCCAGACCGGACCGGAAGCCTCGTAAGGCAAGATAGAGCAATGTCGTCATCGCTGGATTATCGGCGACCAACCGCATAGCCGCCTTCAGGCAGCTAAGCGTCGTCATCGTATCGTCAAGCTGGATGGAAGGGGTCTTCAGGCGGGCTCACGATCGGGTCAGCGACCGCTGGCGACAAAACACGAAATCGGTGTTCGAGCTCGCAAACGGATATGGGCTCGACGCTGAAATTGCCGACGCCTGCGAATTCAGCTGCCGGCATGACGTCGAAGGAGATGCCATATTCCTGTTTGGTTTAAGCCCGCGGGGTCCACACGGTCCATGCCGCGGCGGGTTGATAGGCTCCCGCGTCCTGAACAACTCAATATGGTCCGTATGCCGTAGGCTTGTACAAGCAGGCCATCATCGTCCACGCCTGATCCCCATCCACGCGGGGCATACCGTCGTTGCGCTTTCCGGCGAGTGTGACGCCTGAGCGGCCTCTGCAATGCCTGAACTTCGCGGACCTTCTTTCGATGAAGGCACGCGCCAGCAGCGAGTCCGGAATTCCGCACAAGCATGGCGCGAGCGGTCCTTATCAATTTCGGAAACCTGCGCGTCCTTCGCGCTGTCGCTATTTGGCACGCAGCTTGCGGCGACCTTGGTGCAGCGTTCGACCGGAGCGCAGCGACGGAGATGCCCGGGAGGGAGGAACCCGCCTCGATCCGGTCAGGAGACGAGTATATTGAACCCGCAAATCCGCAGCGCGAGTCTCGCGCGCCGCAAGTCCTTCTACGGCCAGCTTACATGCAGGTGCTTGCCGCAATCACTCTCGGCATCGCACTCGGCCGCTTCTATCCGAAACTCGGCGAGAGCCTCAGGCCGCTGGGTGATGCCTTCATCAAGCTCGTCAAGATGATGACAGCGTTTGTCGTCTTGCTGACAATTGCGAACGGCATTGCCGGCATGAACGATCTCCAGAAGGTCGGCCGGGTTGCCGGCAAGGCGATGGTCTATTTCGTCACCTTCTCGCCGCTCGCGCTTATCGTCGGCCTCATCATCGCCAATGTCGTTCAGCCCGGTGCCGGCCTCAACATCGATCCGGCCTCGCTCGACGTCCAGGCCGTGAATACCTATGCCGCAAAGGCCCACGAGCAGTCCGTGACCGGCTTCCTGTCGAACATCATCCCGTCAACGATTGTCGGCGCCTTCGCCGATGGCGACATCCTGCAGGTCCTGTTCTTCTCGGTTCTGTTCGGCATCGCGCTGGCGATGGTCGGAGAGACGGGCAAGCCGGTCACCTGCTTTCTCCAGGCGCTTACCGCCCCCATTTTCAAGCTGGTCAGCATCCTGATGAAGGCCGCGCCGATCGGCGCTTTCGGCGCAATGGCCTTCACGATCGGCAAATACGGCATCGGTTCGGTGGTCAACCTCGCGATGCTGGTCGCGACCTTCTATCTCACCGCCTTCCTCTTCGTGTTCGGGGTTCTCGGCGCGGTCTGCCGTTACAACGGCTTCTCGATCTTTTCTCTCCTTCGATACATCAAGGAAGAGCTGCTGCTTGTCCTCGGAACGTCCTCTTCGGAGGCGGCGCTGCCTAGCCGCACGCTGACAAATTTCCTCGGCAACGCAGCGGGAAAGCGCGTTGTAGCCGGCTGGGATGGCCAGCTGGATGAAGGTCAATTGGCAGTGGCCCTCGCGAGCGGACCCTCCGGCGCTTTGGCTGTGGCGGTCCAGTCGCCCTGCTTGCCAAACGGCGATCGCGGCTGGGCAATTCGCGTGCAAGCCGCGCCGCTCAGGGATTGGTGTCGGCTGGTTGGCGCGCCGCCGTCATACAGCAACCGCCAGCTCGTATCGTTTTCGATAGCTACGAGCCCCCGCAACCGCCCGCGCTCTGGGAACTGCTGGGCAAGGACTAAAAGCGATACCCACCTTTACGCCAAAAAGGCCAGCCGTTGCTGCCCTGCCGTTCACTGTTGATTGGAGCCTGACCCATGTCAAAGCCAAAAGCCGCCCTTATCGCTCTTTCAGTCGTCCTAGCCCTGCTTTTTATTTGGATGGCAGCGGTACATCGTTCAGTTATCATGGACTACCTGCACCAGCTCGAAAACCGCCGCCTGCTCGCGGCGGAGCTGCGGGGGCTCATTCCGGAGCGGCGTGACGCGCTCTTCAACGACCCCGCTGCGCCAACTGCTGGCAATCCCGAAGGCGACGTCGCTTTGGTCGCATTTTTCGACTACAACTGCCTGCAATGCCGAGAGGCAGTCAGTATCCTCCAGCAAGCCGTCAAGGACGATCCCAAGCTGAAGCTTGTGTTCAAAGAGTATCCGATCCTGGGACCGGATTCCAAATTCGCCGCAGCGGCGGCGCTCGCCTCCCGCAAACAGGGAAAGTATGAGGCGTTCCACCTCGCGCTTATGGCTTCTCGCGGCCGGCTCAGAGAAAGCTCCATTTTTACTATCGCAGGACAGGTAGGCCTCGACGTTGAGCAGCTCAAGCGGGACATGGAAGATCCGGCCATCGCAGACGCCCTCGCGCGCAATCGCGCGCTCGCCATCGGTCTGTACATCACCGGCACGCCGGCGTTGGTGGTCGGCGACGAAGTGATCCCAGGGGTGGTCGACGTTGCCACACTGCAACGCTCCATCGCCAAAGCGCGGAAGCCTAAGGGTTGATACCGTGCCCGATCTCCAACATCGGCATTTTGACACTGGCGGCCGGTGCAATCTCGTTCCTCTCGGCATGCGCTACCTGTCGTGCCGCGCTAAATCTCTTATCGTCGACAACGTCGTAGTCGGCGGACCATACCGTTCTATCGGCAGCCTGCTTTTCACGTTCAGCGCGCTTTCCTCAACCGCGTCGAACGGGATCGCGCTGCGCGCCATCTATTCAACCGGCCTTGGTGTTCCCGTCCTGCCGTCGGAGTCTTTCACCGAAAGCCTCGCCAAAGGGAAAGGCATGAAGCGCGCCAGACGCGTGCTTCAGATCGCGGCCGGCGCGAGGATGATGATCGTCAAGGATGTCGCGATGATAACCGGCACTATGAGGTCTCCTCCTGGCTGGTCGTACAAGTCCGCATTCTCAGAAAAATCGCGTGACGCGGACGCCGTCGCGCCAAGCTCGGGCCTGCCTGTCGATAGCGTGGCTCTTGACCTGTTGATAAAGCCGCAGCCGTCGCAACAAATCCCGTTCGGATTGGCGACACTTACGTTGGCCGCCCTCCCATACGCCTCCAGCATGCCATTCAGGGCCAAGGCTCTGGTCGAGGTCACCTCAACGAGGATGACGGCAGCCGGATTGCTGCCTCTCAGATTGGCATTGCCCTGGACCAGGCCGCCAAGCTGTGAGCGCTACACCTCATTGATGGAGTTGTGAGGATGGCGCTGGGCGTTCCGACATTGGCCCGCCCTGTTTTGGCAATATCGACGATCGGCACGCCATTGGCTGCTGTCCCAACCGTCGGGCGAACACAGGCCGCCGCATTCGGATCAGCGACAATGCCGGGCCCCGTCTGCTGGGCGCGCGCCAGTTCGATCGCCACCGGCTCGATAACCAGCGTGCAGCCGATGTGGTGCTGAGAAGACGCCCGGCAAACCGCGCCAGAGCCGAGGCCGGCCGCGAGCCCAAAAATGCCGCCGGAAGAAGGGCCGAATAGAGGGCTGGCGAATAAACCGTCTTGTCCCGGCGCCTCGTCATGGATACGGCGCCGTCTTCTTCGGCATTCCAACCGCAACAGCCTTGCCGTCGCGCTTCGGGTCAGGAAGAGTATCCTGCCCCGGGGGATGCCCGCTCCTTCCTGCCTCGGCCCGTGCACGCGATCGATGATTTTTCGGTGGACCTTGCCGCCCTCTTCGTCACTTTGGCTGAGCGCCATGCCTTGAGCTCTTAGGGTGTCAGCACCGCCTCTTCGTAACCATTGAGGGAGCGCATGCACAGATCGACAAAGGCAGTCATCGGCCTTGACGCCAACGACAGCCAAGGTCGCGGCCGTCACTATGCCGAGCACAATGCCGCCGCCTCCGTGGCGTTGGCGATGTTTCGCCTCCTCAGGCAATCCCCCTCACACCCGTGAGCGTCGGAATTCCCTGCACGTCCGCTTGTGCGCTCCACTTCTATCAGAACCGCACGCCAAGCTTTGCGGTGACGCCATGCTCTTGCACGGAGGACGCGATCTGACCCTCATAAGAGACCGCGAGACTGGCGTTGGCGGCCAGATGGAAGTCTAGCCCGGCCTGGACGATGGCAGCGTCCTTGGCGACCGGCGTGCCGATGATCGTAAAGTTCTGGCCGCCGGCGAAGGCATGCGTGGCATGCGGCACCACATCGCCAAAGGCATGCCGCCAGCCAAGCGTCCCACGCGCCTTGATGGCCGTGCCGCCAAGATCGAAGTCGCTACCGTGATGAAGCCCCAGCGTGGTGTAGGTCACATCGCTGCTGCTGCTGCTGCTCGTCAAGCCGGCGCCGTTCTTGTCCTCCTCCCGGTAGCCGTCCGTCTTGAGATGCACATGCGCCAGATTGGCGAAGGGTTCGAAGCGGGCAAACCCGTAGCTCAGCTCGTAGCCTGCCTCGCCAAAGACCTGCGCCGTACGGGCATCGTAGGACGCCGTCACCGAGTCGGCAAAGCCTGGGAAGACGACCCCCCGGCGGGTATCGATCGAATGCCAGCTATGCGCCGCGCCAAAGTTCAAAGACAACGCCTCGATTCGGGCGCCGCTATAAAGGGCAAGAGTGTAATTGTCCGCTTCGGCCGATGCGGCGCGCGCATCGACCTCGTAGGAGGAATGACCATAACCGCCCGCAAGGCCTAGCCGCCAATCGCCAGCGGAGACATCCCCGCCCACCAAGAAGCCGCCCGCCGAGCGGTGATAACCGGCCGCATTGCCATCCCCATCGGCAGTTTCCCAGGCGCCATAGGCCTCGCCCCACACCGCAAAGCGATCCGTAGCGGCGGAAGCCGGCTCCACCCCGTCCGGCCCATAGGCCATCACCGGCACCGATGAGGCCCCAGCCCCGTCAAACGCCGCGCGCAGACGCTCCGTCACCGCATCGCGCGCATAAGAACTCTCCCCCGTCAGCGCACCCTTCACCGTCGCATGAACCTCACCCGACAGCGGCGCCCAGGCGTAACCGGCCGAGCCCTTGCTCAAATTGAGAATGGCAAGCGGCAGCAGATCGAGCGGGGCGGCCGGCAGCGCCTCGGCAACCGGCACGGCCGGCGCCGGGTTCGGCGTGGCATCCGTCTGAGGCTCTCCCGCCAGGGTCGATTTGCCGTGTGATGTCAGCGACGGCGTCAGGGGAAAGGCATTTTCCAGCGCCACCGCAACCGCCGTCTCGTTCGCCGTTGCCGCTGTCGAGGCCAGCGCCACATCGTTGCGCGTCAATGTCAGTCCGACATCATGGGTCCGGTGATCAAGCGACGGATCCAGAAACGCAAGGTCCGAGGTCGTCTTGTCGAATTGACCATTCACCCCCCGGACCGCTGTCAGGATCTGATAGCGCGTCTCCGGCAGATAAAGCCGTCCTCCCTCCGCCTGCGGATGCACCTCGACCGTCCCGCCATTGAGCGTGGCTGTGCCGGTGGTCTCGATCCGGTCGCTCGCACCCAGCGAATTGGCCGCAACCGCATAGGTCGAGCCTTTCTCAAAGCGAACACCCACATTGCCAACCTTAAGCGTGCCGATCGGCTGCGCGACACTGCCCGGCTCAACCGTCCCGCCCGCTTTTGCAATCAATCCACCGATCGTGCCGGTGCCGCCAATCGTCCCGCCGATCGTGCCCTGTTCGGTTCGCTTGTCGCCCTGCGGCGTATAGTATTCAACCTCTTCGCCAATGCCGCTGCCATCCACCGTCACCGTCGAGGTGATTGATCCATCCACCGACAGGTTGCCGCCGCGTACCCAAGTGCTGCCCCCATAGGTGTTCTTCCCCGCCAAAACGAGATGTCCGTCGCCAAGCTTCTCCAAACTGCCAACATAGGTCTTGCCTGTCGCCGGATCCTTGCCGCGAGTCAGCATCGCTTTCTCGCGAAGGTCGATGAGCTCCTTCAGGTGTTTTTTGTCATCCTCGGTGAACGTCTCGCCATTTTCCCGTTGGCCCTTCTGTAAAAGCCGGCGCAGAGTTGCTTGTTCTTTTACATCGTCCTCCTTGCGGGCTGTGATCGCCTCATCGGAAATGTCGTTCGCCCAGGTGTCGGACATGCCCTTCGGCAAGCCTGCCGCAAAATGCCCAAAAAACTGGCCGGGACCCGCCATCGCCTTCTGCAGGTCGGGAAGCCCCCAGCCGCCAAGTTCATTCGGAACCCGATCATTGCTATTCTTCACCGCGGTAAGAATGTCATAGGTCTTAACGCCATGTTCAGGCACTTTGCGATCCGGATCGGCAATTTTGTTTTGAGCTGTGGTGAGGAGTGTTGTAACAGCCTCTTCGTTGCTCATGTAGGGGTATCGGTTCATGACGAGGGCAAGAGCCCCTGAAATGTTTGGGGACGATGCCGATGTGCCGTTGGCATTATCCATGTATTTACCGTCTGTCGTGGTCGAGGTCATGCCAGAGGGGCCCATGATACACCACCACTTTGCTACGCCGCATTTATGATAAACTTGACTGCCGGTCTCGTCGTAACCGGTAACAGCCAACCACTTCGTTTCCACATCCGGATTGAGAAACGGCTGGCTAGCAAATAAATCAGGATTGGCAGACTTGCTATTATTGCCGTTGGAGACCACCTGAACAAAGCCATGCTGTCTGACCCCATCGACTGTTGCATCAAGCCAAGTTTTGGCTCCTCCAGTCCGCAGCTTCCAGAAATTCCTAGAGGCAAAAACCAAGTCGGAAATGCTACCTGTCCTATTCTCTGAAGGAATAGCGGAACCGCTTCCCCAACTCTCGTTGACCATTCTTACATTTTTTTCGCCAAGTGCATCGAACGTTGATTTGAAGAAGTTGAAGTCGAGGGCCGGGTTGTTGGAGCCTTGTTCCAGAGCGTCGGTTCCGCCCGTATTGGCAACATAAAACGGCGAATCGAAAGCAACGCCGTGCATTTCTTTGTTATTGCGGCTCGCAACGACCAGTCCGGTCATGGCAGTTCCATGATCATCATTGATTTCTGGATTGTACTCGCCGCTCATAGCAAATTGTTTCCCGTCCGTGGAAAACCCCTTGACGTCAATGAGATTAAGCCGTCCATCCCCGAACTCCTGATGGCTAGATCGAATACCGGAATCGAACACACCAATCCTGATCCCCTTTCCGGTAAAGCCCAAAGCATAGACACCGTCGGCGTGCATTGCCTTCAGTCCCCAATTGCTCTGGAATTCTGGGTCATCGCGCCAGCTTTGCATGGCGGCTTGCAGATCGTTGGTCCCGGTTCCGTCGGCATTGACATACGGTGGCTTGTCCTGCGCCAACGCCTCGGACGAAGCGGCCGCGACAAACAGCACCGCGGCGGTACTGCGCATTGACAAAGAGCGGAACCTGGCTAGACGAGCACGGCATGGCGCGGCTCTGACATGCACGGCTCCGGCGCTCACCAACCGTGATCCTTTGCTCCCCCCTACATCTCGACCCGTCTGCATCGTCATTCCATTTGTCCTCTGTTGTTCCTGACTGCTTTGCTTCATCAAAATCCCCGGAACGCCGTGAGGAGGCCGTCCTTTCGGATGTGGTCGGTGCGCTCAAAAGATCTGACCAGGCGATTTCGCAAGCTGGGCTCAGGCTTTGCGCCGTTCACATCAAAAACTTATCTGCCCGGCTAATTCTGCCCTCACGTCAAAACCTGACGGTCAGCTGCGAACGGTCCACCAGGTGCTGCACGGACCATTGCCAAGCGCAAACCCGCCTCCAGGGAGAACCCCGTCGATCGCCGACAGGCCGAACGGCGGCACGGCACGGACACGCGCGTTCCCGCCCTCGAGCTGCCGGATGCGCTCGCGAAGCTCTTCAACAACGGAATGCGCGGCGGGCGTACTCGTGGTAAGCGGTGGTCCGATCCAGCGACCTGTCTTTCGGGCTCGGAGCGGCTTTGCCTCCTTAAGCGGGTTGGCGGCTGAGGAAGGCGGCGACAGGCGCTCAGGCAAATTTCAGACGAGCACCAGAAGACGTCACCTTTGCGCGACTGACCTCCAATTCGCGCAACTATTTATGGGACTATTTATGGGACGCAAATTTTTCGATCAGCCATGCTCCAGCGGGACCCGGTGCGCACGAGGATCAGGTTGCATTTCGTTTCAAACAATTCCGACTATCACCCTGTTTTATGTTTTCTCCTCGGTCGGCTGCGCCTTGGTACTTTGGGGACATTGTTTTGCGGAGCCGCACAGAGAGCGCCGTGACAGACCTTCTCACCCTTGTAGTTGGCCAGGGTCTGCAGCAAATCCGGTAGAAAGTGCTGTTTCAGTCCGTCCGCGATAGGCTCTGGACCGTCCAGCGACTTCAGCGCCAGCTCGATCAACTCGATCGCGCGATCTTTGTTGCCGCTCTCATGATGGTACCGGGCGACCGCCGGATAAGACAGGAACTTACGGCCGTCGCCTTGCGGGGGATTGAGTGCCAGCATGTGTTCGGACAGCTCCTTGCCCATCGCGAAGCGCTCAGCAGACGGAAAGCGCGAATGATCAAGGTTCGGATGGAAGAGTTGGTCTAGCGCCACGATCATCCAATGCTCGGAGTTTCTGTCGATCGCGTCGCGAACCAATTGGCGTATGACCGGCAAACCGGTGCGCATGTCGTGCATTCTGTGAACCAACAGATGCACATGAGCCTGGCGGAAATTGATGTCGTCCGGCATCAAGGCGATGCCCTCTTCGATTGCCGAGAGCGCCGTCTTCCAATCCTCTGTCTTCACCGCCGCCCAAAATTTGTCATTGATCGGCTTCTTCAACGCTTGTTCGCGCGCTATGGGTTCGTTTCTGGCGATCCGCTCCGCAACGGCGGATTTCGCTTGATCGCTGGTGCGCCAGCTGCCGCTGAGCACCTTCGGCAAAACCTCATCGAGTTCCATCGGATGACCGATAAAGGCGATGTGTCCGTCCCGGTCGACCACGAACGAGGTCGGAATCCCGACAGCCAAGCTGGGTTCCATCCAAAGCCTGTTCATTTCGCCTGTGTGGTCGAACGCGATCCGATAGTTCAGATTCGAGCACTTTTCGGTCAACCACGCGTCCAGCTTGGTTCGGGCCTCAACGGCCGTTGGAGCGGCTTCATGTGCCGCGACTCCGACGACCTCCAGTCCGCTGTCCTTGTGTTTCTCCTGCAGCTGCACCAGATGGGGCATCGCCGCCACGCATGGGCCGCACCAAGTTGCCCAAAATTCGACGATGTACACTTTGCCGGGCTGGAAGTTCGCGAGGGGCTCGCCACGCAGCCAGTTCTCCACTTTGATCGAAGGAGCCGGGGACTCCATCTGCAGCACCATGCAGCTCTCCAAAGCTATTGCCAAAGGTTGCGCGAGTTTATGCGCGAGCTTGTTTCCCTCTCAGAAACGGGGCACACGGGTTCAAGGGAAAAGAGCATCGCTCGTCTTGCCCCTCTGCGTGCAGTCACCCTCACTCAGAGCAAAGGCCGTGCCAGCGCGCTCAGCGCCCAGTAAGCGCATGATTAGGCTTTGAAACCTCCACAATGCCCAGATGGCCGCTTGTATTGAACCTGACATGTTTCTGCCGCCGTCGGGTTTTGGACACGCATCACCATGAGAGCGCGTACGCCACGCCGCATGACGCCGTTCGGTGCATCGATGCCAAGCGCCTCGGTGTTGAGGTCGCCACAGGCCAGATCATCATCAACGAGACGCTCAAGCTCGATCCGGGAGCGCCAGCGGTATCATCTCAACGGGAATTACACCCTGGACGAGCCCAGGCCGATTGTCGGCCTTCGTCTGCGTCTCTTCGACGACAGCTATGTTCTGGGAAAAAAGCAGAACGAAGTCATTGCTGCCGACGCGATGCCTATCTGGAGGTCGGCTGGGCCGGGCGGTCGTGCTGGAACCGGGGCAGTATCTCTGCCATGGGACCAGGGAAGACGCCGAAGAAGAAGGGCGGCAAGGTCTTCATCGCCGTCTCGCATCGCGGCCAGGCATCACGAGCTCTGCGCGGGGCCATGCTCGACCATCCGGGCATTGCCCTGCGGTTGATGGTGGCGCACGCCATCACCGGTTCCGGCCTATGGCAGGTGCGTCCCGAACCGCAGCGCGCCGGTATTTGAAACGGTGGCCGCAGGCATTGCCGGCTGCAAGGCCGAAGCCGCATTCGCCGAGAAGCGGCGTGAGGTTTTGGCACTGTTCGGAGCGCCGGATGAGGATCGCACCATCTCCGGCGGCAATGGCGGCGACTATGCCACGGCGCGAATTTTCGCCCGTTTGCTGGCGCTCTCCGACGACGATGTCATGCGCGCTCTCACCATCGTCATGGGCGAGACGCTGGAGGCCGGCAGCGCTGTGATCGAGGCGCTCGGCAATCATCTGAATGTCGAGATTGGCGCATGGTGGCAGCCGGACGATGCCTGCTTCGATCTCCTGCGTGACAAGGAAATCGCCAACGCCATGCTGGCTGACATTGCCGGCAGACAAGTCGCGGACGGCAATGTCGCCGAGAAGGTCAAGACGCAGAAGAAGATCATCCGCGACGTCCTGTCGGGCGAGAACGGTCGCCAGAAGGCAGACCTGGCTGCCGCGCTGGATGAAATTCCCGGTCGAAAGCTACACCGATCGCGGCGGCCTCCGCACCGCCGACCAGTGGGCACGAGTTCAGCCGTTGTTCGTCTCGGAATGAGCCAGTCACACCGGGCGGCGGCTTGTCGAAAGCCGCCGCTCACGTCGTTTCCCGGTCGCGCTGGCTGTACGTTCCGCCGTCTTTGCACCCCGCGTCGCGCAACAAATCCGGTCGCCAAACTCGCCGCTGTCAGCGCTCGATGACCACGCCGGAATGCCTGCCGGGGCGCCAGGCGCGTGGGCACATCCGTTCATCGGCACAGCGTCTGAGCGTGTGCTCACCGGCAGCCTGGCATCCATCTGCTCGCCGCGTTCATCGCGATCACGCGACCCGTCTCCCCGCGTCTTCAAGGACCATTTCCCTGCGGCTGGCTTCTCGACCTATGGGCGGTCCGGCCCCCACGAAACCCTCGCCGCCAGCTTTTTTCCCCGCCGCCTGCGGCGGCTTCCTCGCGCCGCTTCGCTTCAAAAAAGCTGCCCGCTTGGGTCCTCCGCTGCCGCTGCGGCCCTGCCGGGTTCGGGCGGTCCTGCCGCGCCCATCACGGTCCGCTATCGCAGGGGAATGGTCCCCGGCGATGCGAAAAGGAGACTTCGAAATGACCGCGATCGGTTACGTCACAAGCCAAGAAAACGGCGGCTACAAGGGCCAGCTCAGGACGCTCAGCGTCCGCGCCGACATCGACATCGTGCCCAACCAGAGCAAGTCCGCCGACAACCATCCCGACTTCCGGGTGCTGACGCAGGGCGTCGAGGTCGGCGCGGGCTGGATCCGCACCGGCGAGACCTCCGGCAAGGACTATGTGAGCCTTTCCATCGCCGCACCGGAATTCGGCCCGCGCAAACTCTACGCCAATCTTGGCCGCGCCGCCGGCCAGGATGATGACGACACCTACGCCGTCATCTGGAACCCGGCCGACTGACCGGCCAGTTCGAGCCCTCGCGCCGCAATCGGCGCGGGGGTTTTTCCTTGTGGTTTCTGCCGAACGTCGCGCTCCCCAAAGGGCGGCGAAAACTCCTACCCGACTCTTCGCCCGTCCCCGCGACGACCTCGCTCGCTCATCCTCGCCGTCGCCTTCAGTGAGCGAAACGAGGACCAACATGGACGACGAAAACGAGCGCGCGGCCCGCGCCAAGAAGGGCAGTCCGTTTCTCAACACCGCGCAGGCGGCCTTCTATATTGGTCTGTCCCAGCGGACGCTCGAAAAGATGCGGCTGACTGGGGGCGGCCCGAAATACCGCAAGCACGGCCGCTATGTCCGCTACCACATAGACGAGCTCGACGACTGGTCGAAAGGCAGCTCGCAAGACTCCACTTCCGAGCACGATGAGAGCGGCTCCAGCGCCGCCGGCGATGGGGGCCGGTCATGAGCGGGCGTCCTTCCATCCATCTGATCGGCAGCCGGCTGACACGCTTTCGGGTGCGCCGGACCATCGCCGTTGCGGCGCTCGGCCTCTGCCTGATCGGTTTTACCGCCTTCGTCAAACCATCGCTTTGGCTGGTCTGGAACGCCTCGGCGAGCGCGCCGGTGGGGCTCTACCGGGTCGGTTTTGCAGCGTCCGCACGCGGCGATCTGGCGCTCGTGCGTCCGCCGGAATGGGTCGCCGGCCTCGCCGAAAAACGCGGCTACCTGCCTCGCAAAGTGCCGCTGGTAAAGCGCCTTGCCGCACTGCCTGGCGAGCATGTCTGTGCATTCAATGAGTTCGTCATCATAAGCGGCGAGATCGCCGCGCGCCGCCTCGAAACCGACCGCCAGGGGCGTCCGCTGCCATGGTGGAGCGAATGCCGAAAGCTCGCCGATGACGAGGTTTTCCTGCTCGGCGGCAAGGCAGCCGACTCATTCGACAGCCGCTATTTCGGGCCGGTTCCGGTCGCAAATGTCATCGGGAGGCTCGTGCCGCTATGGACCGAGTGACCCTCCTGGTGCTGGGCATCATTACGATCCCGCCATGCGCCTGTTCCGCCTCGACCGGCGCCGAGCCGGTCGCCATCTCCCGCAATCCGCAGCTTCAACGGTGGCAGCAGTTCGTATCCGAAGCCAGCAGGCGTTTCTCTGTTCCCGAAGCCTGGATTTACGCCGTCATGGACGCAGAGAGCAACGGCGAGACCATGCTCGATGGCCTTCCCATTAGCTCGAACGCCGGCGCAATGGGCCTCATGCAGGTGATGCCTGGCACCTGGCGAGACATGCGCATCGCGCACGGTTTGGGGCCCGATCCGCACGATCCGCGCGACAATATTCTGGCCGGAACGGCATATCTCAGCGCCATGTATGATCGCTTCGGCTTCCCCGGCCTGTTCGCCGCCTACAATGCCGGACCCGAGCGCTACGAAGAGCATCTGCGCACGGGCAGACTGCTTCCCAAGGAGACGGTTTCCTATCTGAAAGAGCTCGAAGAGGCCGGGGTTTCCGCCGCCGACATGGACGAACTCAAGGGCAAGTCCGACGATTCGAAGGAGCGAAACGCTCCCTCCGGACGGTCGCTCTTCTTCCTTCGGGACGGCGTTCGCGCCGGTGAAACGAACGGCGATCTCTTCGTGCCGCTGGCGAGCGATCGCGTTCGGCCGAAGAAACCGGATCGCAGATGATGTGCGGGCGGTGCGGCCGGGGGAGGGGCGGGCGCGGAAGGCAAGATAAAGGGACCGCCTCCATGAGGCGGGTAA
>NZ_AHAM01000205.1 GCF_000236565.1 Mesorhizobium alhagi CCNWXJ12-2
CGGTAAGGCTGCTCTAGAAACGAGCGTAATCGGTAGTGGCCTCGATGCCGATATAATTTTCGTGGAGCAAGGACTCGCGCCGCATCATCTTCGTATCACTCTTCTTGGCAATTCGATCGAGGTCGAGGCCCTTACAACCGGCTTCGGCGTGGAGGGCAACGGCAATATTGCCGCAGGCGAGCGCGTTGTTGTTCCTCTTCCAGTCGCCATACATGTAGGCGCGATGTCCATTCTCTGGTCGGTACAGGGTGCAGCGCCAGCTGGTTCGATCGGCACACCACGTCTCTCTATACCTGTATTAGCCTTCCTGCTGCTCGGCTCTCTCGGGATCGGCGCGCTGTCGGCCATTTTCTCCTACTACGGCAACGCTGGTGCATTGAGCGCCAATTCACCTAGTCCCGAACGTGAGTCCAAGCCGAGCAATAACCGCGCTGACGATCAGGCTGCGGTGGTAGCGGCCAAAGAGCTGCAAGAGGAAGTCGATAAGGCGGGCCTGCTCAATATTAAGATCGGCTCCGCAAAAGGTGTTGTGACCGCTGAGGGCACCGTCGCGTCTTCATCGGCCACCAGTTGGCAGAAGGCGCAGCAGTGGTTCGATCATCGCACGGAGGGCGCTCTAACACTGGTCAATGGAGTGGTCATCAAAGAGGAGAAGGCGCCGTCCGCAATCGCGGTTGAAGCGGTTTGGCGTGGGTCCTCGCCGTATGTTGTCATCGATGGCGAGAAGTATTTCGTCGGCGCCCTTTTAGATGATGGATGGACGGTCGATCGGATCGAGGACGGCCGCGTGCTGCTGAGCCGAGATGGCCGCCTCGCTGCTCTCCCTTATTAAAAGTTTCCAGGTTCGCAGGCCATAGTATGGAGAGCTCCATGGTCAATCTGCCCACCTATCCTGTCGCGCGCGCTATCGTTCGACGGTACGTGGAGGCATTGTCGTCCTGCGGAACGAGTTACGGCGGGTGGTCCTGCTCCGGCAGAACCGGAACCAGCTTGATCAAAGGCTAGCCGATGGTGGAGCCGGATCGAGCGCAACGCTTCAATATGACCGACGAACGCTTCGGAAACCGGTGATGTCGTGCTGATCCCCGAGCAGGAGTGCGATTTCCTCTGCGCCAGTTCCTACGTCCACCTTGGGCGTGGGCAGAGCGCACGAAACTTGCCCCTGTTGCGGGTCGCTGCCCACGAAAGTTTTCGGGATGTTCAATTGCTGCGGCTTCTCGCCTATGCGCCCATCTCAGATGGTTTCGGTGGTGAGGCCCTGACGGTCCTGGACAGACTGGATAGACCCCATGGCCAGCCGTCTTCGCACCTGCCTCTCAGTCTCAAGCGTAGCCATGAGCTGGTGGGTCTTCGAAAGCTGCATGGCAGCAGAGCAATTCTCACTCGATCCCAAAGGGGCCTCCATGGCCAACGTCCTGCGTAACTTCATCGAGCGCGCGCCGGCCAACCCGGACCTAATGGTCGCGTTGATGCTGCTTCTGGCCATAGCTATGATGGTCATCCCAATACCGATCATGGTGATCGATGCGCTGATCGGTTTCAATATGGGATTGGCCATACTGCTGCTGATGGTTGCCCTGTACATCAGCACGCCACTTGATTTTTCCTCTTTGCCCGGCGTCATTTTGATTTCCACGGTATTCCGTCTGGCGCTCACCATCGCAACGACGCGACTGATCCTGGCCGAGGGGGAGGCAGGCAGCATCATCCACACGTTTGGTGATTTCGTAATCTCAGGCAACATCGTCGTAGGTATTGTCATATTTCTGGTCGTGACCATGGTGCAATTCATGGTCCTCGCGAAGGGTGCCGAACGCGTAGCAGAAGTGGCGGCGCGCTTCACGCTCGACGCTCTGCCGGGCAAGCAAATGGCGGTCGACGCAGAGTTACGGAACGGACACATCGATGCCAATGAATCTCGCACGCGGCGCGCCGCATTGGAGAAGGAGAGCCAACTTTATGGCGCGATGGATGGCGCCATGAAATTTGTGAAGGGCGACGCCATCGCCGGGCTGGTGGTTATCTGCATCAACATGCTGGGTGGGATTTCGATCGGCCTGCTCTCGAAGGGCATGTCCTTCGGCGAGGTCCTGCATCACTATACTCTGCTGACGATAGGTGATGCGCTAATCTCGCAAATTCCGGCCCTGCTGCTCTCAATTACCGCGGCTACCATCGTCACTCGTGTAACTGGGGCTGCGAGCCTCAACCTTGGCACCGACATAGTCAATCAACTCACGGCCAGTAAGCGAGCATTGCGGTTGGCGGCCTGCGTCTTGGTTGCGATGGGGTTCGTTCCCGGTTTCCCTCTGCCCGTCTTTCTGATCTTGGCAGCAGTCTTCGCCACGGCAAGCCTTGTCAAAGGTAAAATCCTGGGCGCCGGCAATGTCGATGCCACCACTGCAACTCCAGTGGACCCTCAAAACCAAACCGTGCCTGCGCAGGCATGTCCGATCGCCTTCTTCCTTGCGCCGACCCTTATGCATGCGATCGACCAAGTCGAATTGCAACAGCACATCGCACGCGTTTCGCAACTAGTCTCAGCCGATCTCGGCATTATCGTTCCCCGTATCCCTGTCGCGGTCGACCAGCAGCTGCCCGAGTCGCAATTCAGGATAGATGTAGAGGGCGTGCCAGTCGAACAGGGTTTGATTAATCCGACACAGCTAACGCTCAAAGACGATCTGGCGGACATTGAATCGAGCGGCATCCCCTTTCGACATGACCCAGAAACGGACAGGATCTGGGTCGAACAAAACCATGCACCGGCTCTCAAGGCCGCCGGCATCGGGCATCACCGTCCCAGCGAACTCCTCGCGTTGCGTATCCATGCGACGTTGACCCGCTATGCACCGCGCTTGGTCGGCATCCAAGAGACCCGCCAATTGCTGGGCCTAATGGAGCAGGAATATGCTGATCTGGTGAAGGAGGTGCTGCGCACGACGCCGATCCCTCGGATTGCCGATGTGCTGCGCCGTCTGCTGGATGAAGGCATCCCGATCCGCAATGCCCGCCTCGTCTTGGAGGCATTGGCCGAATGGAGCGAACGTGAGCAAAACGTCGCCCTGCTCACTGAATACGTTCGTTCTGGTATGAAGCGGCAGATCTGTCACCGCTATGCCAACGGACACAGTATCGTGCCCGCCTTGATCATCGAACGTGAGACTGAGGATGTGGTGCGCAGTGCGGCTCGGGATTCGGCTGCAGGCCCCTACCTCGTACTGGAGGATCGGCAAAGCGAAGCGCTGCTGTCACAGATGCGCCAGATCCTTTCCAGCACAGCACCGGGTCAGACCCGCCCTGTCGTATTAACTTCAATGGATGTTCGACGCTTCGTCCGCGGTTTTCTTACCCGAAACGGGATCGATCTTGCTGTGCTGTCTTATCAGGACCTCGCCTCCGACTTCACGATTCAGCCCGCCGGATCCGTCAAGCTTCCGCCTGGACCAATAGCGGAACGTCAGGGCAATCTCGCAATATCCGCGTTGCCGCCAACCGATACCCAAAGCACTCGTTGATAGGTGAGAACCAAGCATGAATTCACATGAGAATACAGGCGCAGCGCCGTTACTTTCATTTCGTCTTAACACAGTTCTCTTCGCAGTACTCGCCATTCTGCCTCTCGGCGGTTGCGCTAGCTGGGATAAGCCAGTTCTTTCAGTGAAGGAGACGTCGCCCCCAGAGTTGCTCGGCGCCAATCACATCGATCCGGCCATGCGCGAACGCATTTTGCGGGCAGTCGGTCAGGATTCTCAAGAGCGGGCTTTGCGGGATGAACTGAAGCAGCATCCTGACAATGTCGATGCGGCGATCCATCTTGCGAAGGCCTTGTTGGCGCAGGAACGCCCGCATGAGGCGCTTCAGGTACTCGACAACGTCTTAGTTGCGGTCCCAGGTAATTTGCGTGCATTGAATGCGAAGGGGGTTGTCTTGGATGTTGAGGGGCGGCATGACGCGGCACAAGCGCTGTATCGGCAAGCTCTCGAATCAGAGCCTGGGAATCAGATGTTGCACCACAATCTCAACCTGTCGCTTGCGTTTGACCGGAAGCCCGAACGGAATGCGTTGGCACAATCGCGATAGAGGCATAGCGGGAACGCTGTGCGCGAGCTGCGACGACGGCCATTAGACCTATAAGAAGCAAACACAGCAGGTTTGCATTGCTGACGATGAGAGTGGCATTTGATCTGCACCATCCGAAGTCCATAAGGACCACGAAATCGAAAAAGGCCGACAGACGGAGCGGTGCAGCAATGATGAGACCGCGATGTGCCCGCAATGGTGCGGTCGACACGCGCCTCGTCCAGTGCGTCAGGACCGGTGGGCCAAGATTCAGCACACTGCTAAACGCGTATGCGGCAAACAACAACAAAGGAACGGCAGCGTCGGTCGTTGCGGGAGGGGCGAAATCCTTTGCTAAGCGGCCCCTTCGGCGAATTTTGCCCGCACCTCTACCGATAACCACCGCGCTGCGGGTCCGGGCGGAGTGGCGACATTGCCGATAGCGTAGATGGGGTATTCCGGCTGGTTGAAAGCCGGGAAATGCAGCGCGACAAGGCGCCCGCTGGCGATATCCTCCTGCACCAGTGACACTGGAAGCCCGCCCCAGCCAAGGCTGCCGCGGATGAAAAGATGCTTGGTCGCATTGTCGCTGACCCGCCAAGTCTTGAGCGAGAATACGTTGAAATTGCGCCCCCGTGTGAGGCCCGAGGCGTCATAGACAATAAGTTGTGTCTCGTCGCGCACATCGGCCGGCGATAGGGGGCGACCCAGCTTTGCCAGCGGATGATCCGGTGCGGCGACGGGAACCATTGCGGTATGACCAATCCGCTCGAACCGGATCTGGTCGGGGCTATCCGCCATCATGCCGCCAAAGCCGATCACGGCCTTCCCCGAAATGACCGCATCGACAACGGTCCCCAGCGTGCCAACCGTCACGTTCAGCGATACGGTCGGAAAATGGCTGCGAAAGGCGCTCAGCGCCTCGACGACGATGCCCGATGGCATGATGCTGCTGATAGCGACGCTCAACTCTCCTTCCAGACCTTCATTCAGCGCCCGCACCCGCGCGCGCATGACGTCAAGATCGCCAAGCAACCGCCGCGCATCTTCCAGCACGGTTTTCCCCGCCGGGGTCAGTTGCGGCCGCTTTGTGACCGTCCGGTCGAAAAGCGCGAGGCCCAACTGTTCCTCCAGATTGGCAATCGCATAGCTGACCACGGATTGCGCGCGATTCAGCGCCCGCGCCGCGCCTGAGAAACTGCCGCTTTCGGTCACGGCAAGGAAAACCTGGAGCTGATCGAGGGTCGGGTTCGGCTGCATGATGTATCCATTTAGTGGATCATTATCTTCGATATTATCCAGCTTTTTTCGATCGATATCGAGGGCTATTTCCCGGCGATGATCCATCGCTCGCCAAAGGAAATGCCCATGGCTTCCATCCTGCTCCTGACTTCCAGTCCGCGCCCGCGCTCATTGTCGACCCAGATTGCGGTCGAACTTGCCGAGCGTCTGTGCACGCCGGCCCCGGCAGGTAAGCTTGTCCACCGCGATCTCGCCGCCAACCCGCTCCCGCATATGGAAGGTGGCTTCGCCACCGGTATCCACAAATCGGCGGAGGCCCTGAACGCTGCGGAAAGCGCCGCAATCGGCCTGTCGGACGAGTTGGTGGCCGAACTTCTGGCAGCGGATACGCTGGTAATCGGCACCGCCTTCATCAATTTCAACCTCGAACCTGAAATCCTGGATCGACCATATCGGCCGGGCGGGCAAGACCTTCAGATACACTGCCACCGGCCCCGAGGGCCTGGCCAAAGGCAAGAAGGCCTACATTGTGCTGGCCTCGGGCGGGGTCTATTCCGAAGGCCCGGCGGCAGCGCTCGATCATGCCACGCCTTACCTGAAAGCGGTGCTTGGCTTCATCGGCATCACGGATGTTGAGGTGATCCGTATCGAAGGTGTGAACCGCGGTCCTGATGGCGCCGCGAATGCCGTTACTGCCGCGCGGACGCAGATCGCCCGGATTGCCGCCTGACGCCGCCCCCAAATTCTCGTATTATCAGGAGTTCCCATGCAAGGCTTCGCCTCTCCCTCCGCCAACCCACAGGCGGGCAAGTTCCTGCGGATCAGCCTCTGGACCGCCCAGGTGCTGATTTTCGCCGCCTTCATCCTGTTCGGTCTCCAAAAGCTCTTCATGCCCGCCGAGGCCCTGGCCGCGATGTGGCAGACTCCGTGGCCCGTGGAATATCCGGGGCTGTTGCGCTTTACCGGTCTCATCGACGCGGCAGGCGGGATCGGCATCCTCTTGCCCGCTCTCACTCGCATTCAGCCGCGCCTGACCATACTTGCGGCGCTTGGCTGCGCCCTGCTGCAAATCTCCGCCATAATCTTCCATTCCACGCGCGGCGAATTCGCAGCCCTGCCACTCAACTTTATCCTGCTTGCCTTCGTGAGCTTCATCCTTTGGGGCCGCCGCAAAAGAGCACCGATCCTGCCGCGCATGTGACGATCAACGAAATCTGCCGCATTGCAATCGCAGGTGACCAATTTGGTATTCATGCCATCGCCATCCAGCCAAGACTGATCGGCGGTTAGAGCAACGCCGCCCGCGTAAGCCTGACATTGGCGAATACAAGTTTCGCGGCGATAGCGGAACGGACTGACATAGCGCAAAGACACAGGAGAACGCAGCAGCAAGGGTGAAATTATCAGCATGGGACGGTAACTGTTGCAGACCTCAATCCTGACAAAATATCGCGAGGCCCGTCTGCCTTGGTACACCATCTATCCGACGGTGCCGGAGTTCTCCGCCACAATCGGTGCCGAGACTTATGAGGAATGGCTCAGGGACCTACCGGCTGACGATCCGGTGTCGCTCTATCTGCACGTTCCATTCTGCCGATCGATGTGCTGGTATTGCGGCTTCCCCACCACCATCACCCGCCATGATGCGCCGATCCTCAATTATCTGGCGCTGCTGCGCGACGAGATCCAGCTGGTCTCGAAGCAAGCGCCGCAGGAGCTGCCCGTGAGCGACGTGCATTTCGGCGGCGGAACACCGACCCTCATCGGATCCGCTGAGTTCCTCGCTCTGATGGGATTCCTGCGCCGCCGATACGCGTTCAGGAAAACAGCTACGATCGCCGTCGAGATTGATCCGCGCACGTTCACGGCCGAGATGGCCGAAACGCTAGCGGCTGCCGGCGTGAACCGCGCGAGCCTCGGCGTGCAGACCTTCGATCCCATTGTTCAAAAAGCGATCAACCGGGTCCAGAGTGAGGCCCAAACGGAGGCTGCCGTCGAAATGCTGCGCCGGCATGGGGTAAGCAGCATCAACTTCGACCTCATCTTCGGTCTCCCGCATCAAACGGTGCAGTCCTGTGTCAATACCGTGACGGCGGCCACCGCCATGCGCCCCAACCGGCTTGCGGTGTTCAGCTACGCGCACATTCCGTCCGTTATAAAGAATCAGCGCTTGATCGAGGAGACAGCGCTGCCGGACAGCGCTGCCCGCGCCCAACAGGCTGCGGCCGTGGCCGAGACGCTGGTTGTCGCCGGCTACCGAGAGATCGGGCTCGACCATTTCGCCTTGCCAGACGACGACCTCTCGCTGGCGCAGACTGCCGGGCGCCTGCGGCGTAACTCGCTGGGCTACTCGGCCGACACCTCCAAAACCCTGATCGGTTTCGGCGCGTCGGCCATCGGGCGTGTCGGCGGGGGTTACGTCCAGAACGAGGTAACACGGGATTGCTACAGCCGGCACATCGCAGCTGGCCGTCTGGCGACGTCAAAGGGTTACCGTCTCACCGACGAAGACCGCGCGCGAGCCGCAATCATCGAGCGGCTGATGTGCGATTTGGAGGCCGATGTGCCGGCAATCTGTGCCGCCCACGGTTTTGATCCGATCCGTTTTATCGATTCGGCTGAAGGCTTGGCAATGCTGGCCGAGGACGGGATAGTGGACATCGAAAAGGGTTTCATCCGCGCGCGGCAAGAGCATCGCTTTGTCATTCGCGCTGTTGCTGCCGCTTTCGATGCTTTTCTCGACCGAGTGGCCCCATAAGCACGGCGAATTCAGCACAAGCAGAGGCCGAGCGACGCCGAAGCGGAATTTGACACCGATGGCGGCAGCCTGTCATGTAGCGCCACCATTGCCTGACGAGGGTCGAGATCGCCACGCCGCGGAAAAGCAAACGCGGCGGAAGCGGCCGGCGAGGTCGGGCTCGAGCAGCGCGATTTCGTCTCCATCGACACCCCGACAGGTGCGGCTGGCGAAACGGTCAACCTCAGCCGCCGCCGATCGGGCGACCAACCTGCGGCCCAAATCTTGGCTGCTGATATCAGAGCGTCGTCCTCAGGCCACAGCCTTGAAATCCTGCTTGGTAATGTAGGCTCGCCCAGGGCAGGGGGTTGTCGATCTGGCTGTTCAGGTGGCGGATTGACTGGCGAGCACGTCGGTCAAGTAGCCGAGCGACTCGGCGTCGCTCAGCTTGCAAGTCTCGATACGATTGGCTCGATCTGGGCCTTTGGCGAAGACGCGTCAACGCGTTCACCGACTCCGGCATCAGAAACCGATCGACGCTACGCAGTTCTATAGGGAAACCCTTGGGCAGCCTCAGGCGATAGCTGCTCCGCCTGAGGCTGCGCCGAATGGATGCTGCTCGTTGCGCGCACTACAGTTTCCGACGAGCCTTTCGCCCACCGCGCATTACCATGGACACCGCACATAGTCAGAAGCGGCCCGCACCGTCGCGACTATCTCCCACGAGAGTCCGGTCACATGAAATCATCCTCGGACGAGTACCGGGGGGAACTTGGTGCGCTCTCGGTATCACTGCTTTCGCTGTCCTCAGTTTTGCTGAGATAGAGTGGAGGTTTGTTTGCACGCTGCCATTCACCGGCACTGTTTTTCGTCCACTTTTCGGGATGCTGGGTAGGGTCAAGTACCATATTGCAATCGTCCAATTCAGCGAACCCCATCATCGCTGCGCGGGCTTGTGCTTCTGGATTAGCCGGACGCCAATTCAGCAACGGTCGTTCGCCATCCATCCGAAGTTGATGCTCCAGCAGAATATCGCCTGCGTTCTCGACAAGCGGATGAACAACCTGCAGATCCACGGTGGAGGTGATCTCAGTTCGACCAGGAAATCGTTCCCGCCAATTTTCGGATTCGAACTCAGTCATGCTGAACCCGCCTTCCGTTCTCAGCAGTCCGGCACTCTGGTTTCCTAATTGGTAGCTGAAATACCGTGCGTGCTCCGTATCTCGAGTCGTGCCGTATTGCTCAGCAACATCCGCGGTGCGCCTGGCTCTTGCGGATACGAAATCCGAATACTCTTGTGGATTATCGGCGATGTGCGTGATTTCATCGCCATGAAAATGCTTCACTTCCCTCCTGAAAGAAGACCTGTCGATCTCCACCACTGGAGGTCTGGAGCGGAGGGAATACGCCGGTGTTGCCGCCGAAGATGAGCTGCCGGTGGAATCTCCTCCGGCTAAATGCATCCGGGCAAACATGTTTGCGAACCTTTGGCTTCCTGCATCCGTTTGCCCAGCGGCTCCCGACTGATTCGTTTCGTCAACTTCGCCACTGCGCGTGTAGTGGACATCGGACGAGCCACCAATTCGACCATACATGATGATTCGCACTCCTGTGTTTCCATTGGGTTCAGGCTGGCTAGGCGCAGCAGGCCTAGCTTAGCTAGTGCCCGTCCATAAACGGCAAGGTACTGAATTTATTGG
>NZ_AHAM01000204.1 GCF_000236565.1 Mesorhizobium alhagi CCNWXJ12-2
ACGATGCGCTCGCCGCTGCTCACGCTGGACCAGCTTTTGCGTCAGACAGACGGGGCAACCTTGCCGAAAGGATCAGATGAATGACCGTCTTCGAAAAATTGACTGAACTGCCGGAATTGACCGGGGTCGTTGCCGAGCAGGTAAGCGAGGACATGGCTTCGACCGCGCGCGGCGAGGAGCTCGACCTTCCATGGCGTACCCACTCGGCCACGTAATCACGAGGCTCTCGCATAAAGACAAGCCGGCGTCCTGGTTTCTCCCGGATCCTCCGCGATTTAAATCAAATCCGCCTGTTGATATTGACGATTGCGTGACCCTCGCCTCCTAGACGGCTAATGCGGGCGGTAACTGAGAGGGTCATATGACAAGCGATTTTTCCGCCGCGCGGGTGCATTTAGATCGAGCGTATCACTACCTGCGTGGCGATGACCCGATGAGTCGGAGGGGGCGCGAAGCCTTGGACCTGCTACTTGAGGCGGTTGCCGTCGAAGAGTTCAAGCAGCCACGCCAAAACGCGGAGGTGCTAATGTTTCCGATTGGGCGCCGCTTCTGAGGGGTCGGCTTTTTCGCTACCGGCGTTCAGATACGCTGCCAACGGTTGCGGGCTGGCGGAGAGATGGGGCAAGAGCGTTTTCCACTGACCATACTGTCTTGACTATGAACCCGACGGGGACGGCTCGGCGTGATTGCTACCGGATACTGCTCGCTGCAGCAGGCGCTCCGTGTGCCCGAATGGGGAGACGTGAGCACGCACTGCTTGACCCTGTGGGACGAATACCCATTTTCCATAATCATTGCATATATGCGTGCTACGAAGGTCCGAATTGGGAAACGTTAACAAATCGGGCGAGGCTTGACCATGTCGACCGCTAGCCAAGGGAAATCGCCCGCGCAGCTTTTCAGACATCTATCGGCAAAGTGGCCTGCGGCATTCAATCCGAAAGCGCCCAGGCCGCTCAAGATCGGCATCCATCATGACATCCGGGTGCTTGACGGCGAACTGTCTGATGATGAAGTGAGGAGAGCCCTGCTCGCCTATACCAGGATGGCCAAATACTTGGCGAAACTGAATGCCGGCGCCGCGCGGGTCGATCTCGACGGCAAGCCGGCCGGCGAGGTCTCGGATGCGGACGCGGCGACCGCCAAGGCTTTGCTTTGCGCCCGCAAGGACAAGCAAGAGACCAAGCCAAGGGCAGAGCCTGAAGCGCCACCCAAACCGAAACCGAAGCAAACGGCCGTGTTCAAGGCGAAGAATACGGCCGACAGCCGGAGCGGCATAGTCGTTGAGACGAAGCGTCGCCGGTCATTCCGAAAGCCGATGGCTTGAGCGCCGCTGAGCGTGGGTCTTGCGCCGACCGGGACAGCCCCTGAGGGTCGGAGCACATGGCGCCCCGTGCCGATCCGAATTGCCGCGATCGCACCCAGCATTATGCGGTCACGACTATGGCGACCAGCACCGGGTCGTGCGCCGCGCCACGGTTGACGGTGACGTTCCGGTCAGCGTCGACGGGGGCACCCAGTCGCCGCGCGTATGCGCCTCTCCGCGGCAGGGGCAGAGCCGCGACCGGCCCGGAAGTGAACGCTCTTCTCAATCGGGTGTGTGAGAGGCGGAGGATCGCTGCTCGGCAAGCCTGGTCCTTACGGGGGAGGATGTCGCCCATTCGACTTCGCTCTCAGTGGTGAGGGGCAGTGCAGTCAAAGCAAAAGACACTCTACGCGGCGGCTTGGACCGCCGCCGATCGCTTGCGGACGGAATGCGCACCGAGACGATGGTGCCGACGCCTTCGGTCGAGCGGATCTTCAGCGCGCCGCCGTGCCACTCGGCGAGCGACCTGGAAATCGCAAGGCCGAGGCCGGAGCCGGGGTGGCTTTTGGAGAATTGGTTCTCCACCTGTTCGAACGGCCGGCCAAGCTTGCCCAGCGCGTCTTGGGAATGCCGCAACCGGTGTCCTCGATCGTCAGCATCAGCGCGCCCGAGACGTTGCGCGCCCGCACCGAGATGTGGCCGCCTAGGCGGTGAACTTCACCGCATTCGACAGAAGGTTGATGACGATCTGCTTGATCGCGCCGGTCGGCGACGTTCGTCATCGATTCGGCGATCTGGGTCTCGACGGTAGTGGACTTTTCCGCCGCCTGCAGCGACACGCACGGTCTCGCGGATCAGCGGGCAGAGGTCGATCTCCTCGCGCTCCATGGATGATATCGTCGACCTCGCCGAACGACAGCATGGTGTCGCAGGGGCTTGTAGCCGAGCATGTCATACATGGAGCGCGACCAGTACATCTTGCCCCGCACCATGTCCCAGTCCCACAGGCCGCAGCGGCCGCGCACAAGCGCAAGGTCGATGCGCTGATGTGCCTCGAGATAGATGCGGTCGGCGGCCTGGGTGCGCGCGGCCCGCGTGAAATAGCCGTAGAGATAATGATCAGCACGCCGGCGGTCAGGATGAACAGCGTAACGTTCAGCGACACCGTCTTGCGCCATTCGGCAAACACCGCATCACGTGCGATCAGCGCCGCATCGGCGCCCTCGCGATCCGCGGTGAGGTCGAGGGCTGCGTACCAGTCGCGGCCGTCGATGCGCACTTCCATGATCCCGGCGCGCTCGCCGAACATGAAAGCGGCTGTCCGCCGATCATGATGGCGTCCAGCATCTTGCCTTCCCACCCGGTCGAAGCATGGGCAAGGGTTCGCCTGATGCCGTGCACGTTTCGCCGCACTGCAGCCCTTGGTCTGTACCGATGGGGCAGAATCAGGCCAGCATGCGCTCGATGACATCGCACGCCATCTTGATCCGACCGGCTCCGCGCCGGCGCTGGCCGCCGAGAACCGTCGCGCTCTCCTCGACAGCGACCAGATTGGCTGAAGGATCCCATCCCCACCTTGTCAGACGAAGGTCACTGCAGCCTCCGCCTGCAGGATCCGGCCGAGCGCCTCGCTATCGATATCACTCTCCCGCAGGCGGCGGGCGCCGCCAAGCCCGATGGTCAAAATGCTGCTCTTCTTGCGCGTCCGGAGATCGGCGGTGGCTGCGCTGGCGATTGCGGCGCTGGCAGCGCCTCGACGACTTGCACCGGAATGAGTTGCGGCACGGACGGCGCGGAGATCTGACAGAGTTCCTTGCGCCACCGGAAAAGCTGGCTCACATGAATGCCAGCCGATCGCGCGATGTCGGAAACACTGGCCCCAGGCTCAAACGTCGCCGCGACCAGCCACTCCTGCTCCTCCCGAGACCAGCGCCGGCGCCGCTCGATCAACGTGATCACTTCAATCTGATGCTTCGTCACAGGGCTACTTCTAGTGCTTGCACTAGGACTTGCAGCCTGCAGCCTACCTCAGCAAGACGGCCGTGACCGTGGGGATACGATGGCTACGATCACCTACGTCTTCACCATCGACCACGTCGCGAAAGAGCTTGGAGAGGATCCTGAGCTCCTTCAGGCGATCGTCAGCAACGACGACAACCTCTCCTACGGCAGTATCATCAGCGTCTACTATGGCACGGACGAGGCAATCACCGCTCTCACTGACGATGGGATTGACGAGCTGAGGCAAATGCTCGCCCATGCTCGTCGTTCGACCGACGAGTGGAACGACTTCCTCGACAGCTTTGTCGACGACGAAGAGCTCATCGCGCGCATAAAAGCAAAATCACTGCGGTAACAATCGGCCGGTTACAGCAGACCTATGGTAACCCGGTCGAGCCGGCGCAGAACATCGCACCGTGTCGCTGACTGACGCGCGCGTTTGCCGCTCGCGATCCAGGCAATCGCCGTCGAAATCCCGATCCCGAACCGTGCCGCCGCCGACATCCCGTTAGGCGCACCACCACAGATTATCGCAGAGCCCTGGCCTTGACACCTGGGGCGACCGTCACCGGCGGTGCCGCGGCGTGCTGATCGGATCATCCGTTGTCGCTGAGCCTCTCGCCGACGGTTCAGTGGATCTCCCGGGTCCGCCATCCCTTCAAAAATTGCGGACCCGCGACACCTTTTGTCGGGTTTGTCAGGTCCGCGCCACAGGCTTGGTGAGCCGATCTGTTGTTTGCCGCAGGCTAAAGAGCTGAACAGCAAGCATAAACTTCTGTCGCCGGCTCGATCCGCCAGATTGGCACGATCTTTGAACCCTTCAGGGTGAGACGACTGCAGCAGCCAACCGGCTCTCCTGTCGCGGGTCCCCGCGATCGACACAACCAAGCAAGGAACCCACCATGGCGAAGAACGCCCCGATTACGGGCGCGAGCGATGGATCGGCCGTAGATCGGCTGGTCGCCATCGACCTTGCTCGCGGCCTGGCTGTCTTCGGCATGTATGCCGCCCATGTCGGTCCCGACCCCGGCGAAGGAGGACTAGTCGGGAATCTGATGGAACTAACCCATGGGCGGTCGTCCGCCCTGTTTGCCGTTTTGGCCGGGTTTTCGATCCTCCTGATTACCGGTCGTAAGGCGCCGAAGTCGGGGGTAGCCGGTAGACAGGCCATTGCCAGAGTCGCAATTCGTGCCCTTGTTTTGCTGGCGCTTGGCCCAATCCTGACCTACCTCGATACGCCGGTCCAGGTCATCCTGGCATACTACGGAATCTGCTTCTTGTTGGTCCTGCCGCTCTATCGGCTCAGCGCACAGCAGCTCGGCTTGCTCGCTGCGGCGACCGCATTAGTTCTCCCGCAAGTGCGCTCCCACCTTTTGTCAATGTTTGGCTCCGAGAGCTCGTACTTCGACCCGGTGTTCCAGCTCATGGTCAGCGGCAGTTATCCCGCGATAGCCTGGGTTCCTTTCGTGATCGCAGGCATGGCCATTGCGCGCCTTGACCTTAGTACGCAAGCAATGCATTGGCGCCTTGGTTTAGCCGGGGGCGCGCTGGCCGTGTTGGGCCATGGGGGATCCTGGCTCGCGCTGCGTTTGCTGCCTGGCGTACCCGCCGCTTTGCAGGAATCCGCCTGGTGGTCGGACGTTGGCGACCTTCCCTGGTCGCCATGGATTGCCGCACCTCATACCGAGACGACGTTCTCGATCCTGGGCAGCACCGGTTGCGCAATGATTGTCTTGGCGGCTTGCTGGCTCGCTATGGATGCGCTCCCGCATCTGCGAAAGCTGGTCTGGCCAATAATCGCGGTCGGCTCGATGCCTTTGACGGCCTATCTCCTGCACATTGTGGGAATAGCCTATCTCCTGCACATTGGGGGAATAGATTTGTTTGTGGGAGGCTCGCGCCTGTCCATGCTCTTTGGCTTCATCGTGGTTGTAAGCACTTTCGCGGTGCTTTGGCTGCGCGTCTTCCAGCGAGGACCGATGGAAGCGCTGATGGGTAGGATCGCAGATCTCGCGCGTCACATCCCCTGAGCACCACGTCGCCCCGGCCTCCGGATCACATTACTGAAAAAGCTGGTTTTTATCCGAAGCTTGTTCGCGGCAGGGGAGGGGACTTCCTACAACCCTGCCGCCTTTGTGAGATTGACGGTCAAACGGTCGCGCCGGCGCTGATAGTTTTGCATCGGCATTATCAACTTAACTAGCGGTCAGTCTTTGTCGGCCCGCCCCACCTGAAAGGTGAGGCGAGGCAGTTTGGCAAAGCAGAAGGAGTCCTTCGGCAGCGGCGGCGCATCCGGCGCCCTGTCCAGAATCCGTGTCAGATCGCCCCGCTTTGCCGTACCGGCACGCCCCTTGAGAACTTCGCTGGCCGTCTCCGCCGCACCGATCTTCTGCACGACCGCCGACCTCCCCCCGTTGCGGCTGCGCAACGCCGCCACGATCATTCGTACTCTCTACGCTACCTCCGGCGCGGAGACGTCCGCCGCCTGGCTCAGATGACCCTTGGCTTGAACGGTTCCCGGTATTGCACCTCAAAACTGGATAGAGCCGATTGAATCGAGTCATACCACTTTGGAATTTGCGAGATTTGCGTACTCGAGCGCAGGCAGTTTTCGCGCGCGGTTCTGGCCATCTCCTCGAAATCGCTATAACCGGTCGCAAGGCGATGCATCATTTCTGCAGCTTTGTCCTCGATGTCCGGCTCGTCGAGGACAACGCCATTCAGCCCATTTACGACCTGCCTTTTCAGACCAAAGGCGGACGACACTATGACGGGTTTGCCTCGGAACAGAGCCTCTGTTGCTGTCAGGCCGAAGCCCTCTTCGCGAGAGAGCGCAAATACTCCATAGGCGTTCTGTTGCAGGCGGCCGATAAGTTCGGCATTTGCGTAGTGGTCCTTCATCGAGACACAGACCAGATACAGGCGCCGCCGCACTTCCTCGGGTAATTGAGAGCATAATGCTACGCATTTCTCGAAATACTCGCGTCCTTCAGGATCGTCGGCAACATCCAAAGGATCCGGTCCCGCGATCACCAGGCGTATATCATATGCCTCGGCGAGCGCCATTTTCACAAAGCGATCGAAAGCGGCGATTATCCGGTCAATACCTTTCAGTCCATCCCACCTGGATACATGCAGGAAATACCGCGATCCGAGAATGTCCTGAAGGGATGGGGTGGGCTCGAATTCTTGGCTATTGAACGAAACCGAATTCTCCAGCGTTGGGCCTGCTGGCCCTTCATGGTTACGGTTCTTGCTTGAGAATGGGCTGATCGATGGCTGGATGATATCTATTGGGAGACCGGTATCAAAGGCATACTCCTTGGCGCTCAGGACAATGCGCTGGAATTGACGAAGGTATTCCCCCAGAAACCCCCAGATTTCGTCGACTGTCGGGGTGCGCTTTGGATAGCCGATGTGGCATCGCCAGATAGCCGGGTGCGGGTGAGATTCCAGGAACTTCGCAGCTGCACCAAGTGGCTGCGGATCATGAATAACCAGAAAGCTATCAGGTCTGATGATCCTTTCCAACTGCGCGGCGCCTTGCTTCGATGCCTCAAGATAATGCGGCAGCAGATCATTCAAGCCTGCCACGGTGGCGTCGTGAAGAGAATTGTGAAGTCCTTTGGTGAACTGAAAAAATTGCTCTTCCTTCGGTTTAAAGATGAGCCAACGCACATCAAAACCAAGATCCCGAAGGAGGCATATGTGGTGTGGAAGCATTTCGGCCACCCCACCGCCGAACGCGGTGGAATTTATGTGCCAAATACAACGGCGGCCAATCTTGTCACGGATTGCGCTGGACGAACGAAATAGTTCATTGAGAAGTTCGTCATAGTCGTTTCGCTCCGCTACGTAATGCTCGAGTACCGAGCCTTCTACCAGCACCTCATCAAATAGTGGTGTGCGGGGTTTCGTTGATACTTTCACTTCGCGGCCCTCCTTTCATTCTGGGAAGCAGGATCAGCGCGGTCGGCTAGAAAGGAAGCCTCGCAAAAGTTCTCTATCCAGCCCCTGGTGTCAGGGTGACCCCTGGCATTGGGGCCGATACCTACACAGTCGCAGCCCGCGGCGATCGCCGCTTCAATTCCGGTGCGGGAATCTTCAAAAACCAAGCATCTTTTGGGAGTGATGCGCAGCATTCGCAACAGCGTTTGATAGGGTTGCGGGTGCGGCTTTCCCTGACTGACGTCCTCGGCTGCAATCAAAATCCTCGGGCAGGAGAGTCCAGCCGCCTGGAGGCGGGCAAGAGCCGAAACCCTTGCCGAAGAGGTGACAATGGATCTCCGTTCAGCGGGGATCGAGTTATAAAATTCTGCGGCGCCCTGGATCGGCTGCAACAGTCTCATCGCTTGGATCTCATAATCAGCAATGCGAGCTGCTTCGCGTTCTGGCAAGAGACCGGGCGTAATCGCCGCCACCAGGTCGACGTCCCGGCGGGCGGCCGACATCCGCAGTGCGTGATCCGGAGAGATCCGTTCCTCCCGTGCCCATCGACGGAGTGCGCTTTCGACCACAGCCTCCGAATCTACAAGGGTTCCGTCCAGATCGAAGGCTACGTGATCATAATCTTCGAGCTGAACGTTGACGGTTGCAGTTTTCGTTTGATCTCCTCCCCGCATCAGGCCCAATGATGCATGTTGGAGAGACATGCTCTTTCTGTAGCGTGGAACGCCTCCGCGCAGTATTCGACCATGGCTGCGTCAGTGACGTGTGCAGTCATGTCCTCGTCCTTGCGGTAGTCTGCGAGTGCTCGCTCCAGTGCCGGCTGCAAAGTGGCGAAAAATGCATCGTCCATGGACGCATTGCTCATGTATGTCCCTGGGTATCCGGTGTAGATACCGTGCTGCAGACACCTCTGAGCGAAGACCCTTCCATGCTTTTGCGAGGGCAGAACGATTCTGAACATGGTATCGCTTCCGAGCACGCGCGCAGCTATTTTGCTACGCTCGAACGAGGTCTGGAACTGCCTCTTGAGCGCTAAGCCGCTCTCGGCGATGCGAGCCGCAATTTCTGCTTCTTCAAGGATTTCCTGTGTCAGGTTGCCGGCCACAAAGGCCCGATTCTCGCGCAGATAGGTATTGCCCAGATAGGCCTTGTCGGCTCCCACCATGGCATCGGCTGTGCCGACGACCGCGGAAAGGCCAATGCCTTGGGCGATCCCCTTGGCCAACGTGATTAGGTCGGCTTTCACACCGTGTTTTCGGCAGTAGCCACCCTTGGCGTAACGAAGTCCGCATAGAACCTCATCAACGATCAGCAATACTCCATGCGCGCTTGCCATCCTGGAGATTTCCTGGAGCAATTCCGGAGGAAAGACCGAAGGCTCAGGCGTGACGAAAATGCCCGCGACTCTCCCCTCATTCCCGACCAGCTGCTGCTCCAGGATATCGAGGTCATATTGGAAATCCTGGATGTGTTGATCCTTGGCCGGCGGATTGTCCGACCAGGGGTGCTGTTGAAAGATGTCGTGCCATCCGTGGAAGCCAGCCGTCAGGATGACCGGCCGGCCAGTTCGGTGCCGGGCGATCCGAACCGCCGCTTCCGTTGCACAAGATCCGGTCCTCAGAAAGAACACTCTGGAATTGCTTGGGAACATTTCCGAGATTTTCCCGGCGAGTATCTGGCGTTGCTCACTCACCGGCGAGGGCAGAATATCAGCTTCTTGCTCCATCGCCTGCGCCAGCCTTGCCTTGAACACTGGGTCATTGCTGCCCAAGGGCGAAGCCCCACTGCAGGACGTCATATCCAGATAGATCTTGCCGTTGATATCCTCCGCCATCGCGCCATTGGCGGAGCGGAATATGATGAATGACCGGGTGTCACGCTCCCATTCAGCCAAATGTCCAGTAGCTCCAGGATCGAGCATCTAAACTACCCCTTACTTGAGTGACATGGCCATTCGCCTGGCGTTGGCCAGGAGTGTGTGCGCCGGATTGCTGTTCCCCGCAAAGTTCATAACGGAGCCATCCATGACATGGATGTTGGTGAACCCATGGACCCTGCCACGGCTGTCTACGACCGAGGTCCTCGGATCACTTCCGGCGCGCATCGTGCCGTGCAGGTGGGAGCCGCCCTTTCCCTGGAAAGATGGCTCTCGCTCTACACGGCTTGCGCCAAGGTGGCGCAGAATGTCATCCGCGCGGTCGGCGAGAAAATTCATTCGCGCTCGGTCATTTTCCGAGTTTCGGTATTCGAAACGGATGCAAGGGATACCGTGCTGGTCAACAGCCTCGTCAAGCACGACGCGATTGTGCGACCATGGCTCTTCTCCGGCTATGTAGTGCAGGCGCACACGGCCGACGTTCGCAGCCGGCGAGGGAAAATTCGCTTCATATATGAGCCCGCCAAATCTGCATGGCACGTCGTTGTGCTCGTAGAACTCATCGGTATAAACGCTCGCATGCGGTCCCCAGTGCGGAGCAAATGCACCGGAGCTGGGATCGGCCGGCTCCATGTAGCCGACGGAGTAGCCGCTAATTTTGAACGAGAGGCCCCGCCCAACGAGGCCCGATTCGTTTCCTATTCCCTTCGGCGCATGCCCACTCTTCGAGCGAAGCATTAATGCCGCTGATTGTATCGCGTTTGCGCAGACGATGACCCTTTCAACTGGGATCCGGATCAGTTCCGATGAGAGCGGCACATAGCACTCAAGGGTTTCAGCCCGACCGTCGTTCCGCATTTCGATCCGGTTGACGAAACAGCCGTATATAACAGAGATCGTTCCTGGCAGGGCGGAGTCATCCAGAATGCTTCTTGCAAGCACTGATGCTCTGGCATCCGTAGGGCACGCCAGTTCATCGCAAGCCGAACACTTGATGCATCCCTTGTTGGTCCCCGGCGGCCTGATTGCCAGGGGGATGCTCTTTGATCTTATGCCAAGTTCCTGCATCGCATCGGATAACATCAACCCACGCGGACTGGCTGGAAACGATGGAAACCCATCCGCGCCACTGATCTCCAGGAGATGCTCGATCTCCAAATAGTAGGGTTCAAGATCCTGGAGGGTAATGGGCCAATCAATCTCCATGTCAGTTGTAAGATATTGGGAAGCTGACAAATCTGCTTGTCGGTATCTGAACGTTATCGCGTTGTAGAACCGCATCCCGCCGCCGACGCAGCACGCTGTCCAAGGGTTGCCATCGGCGGGGCCGTTGGAAGTGAGCGCCTTGCCGTAGGCCGCTTGATGAGGCCCGAGCATGGCACCAGGGGAAACCAGGCCTCCATATTCCAGGACGGCCACATGGCAGCCCTTTTCCGCAAGTGTTCGGGCGACGATCGATCCAGATGGCCCGGAGCCGACGATAACCGCATCGAAGGTTTTGTAATTATACGAGTCCGCTGCAATGTGTCTGATGTCCGTCACGGGCAATAGTCTCCTGTAGGGTTTGTGGTAGCGGCCAGCGGGCGGTGCTCGCGATGGAGACCAGGAGGTGCTTTATACGGGCCACGTAGTGGGGGACCGCGATGCCTGCCGGGCCGGTGGCTGGGTGGCGGTAGTTGACGAAGAGGCCGTCGTAGGTGCGCACGCACGTCGTCCGGGTCGGTGCTGCGGCTGCGGAGGATGACAATCCGCCAAGTGTTCCAGTCGCGGGCACCGGGGGTGCGACGAAGGTCACCGTACGAAACCATGAAGGGGTCGCGGAGGGGGCGGCCGAGGAGCTCCTCAACTCGGGGTATGGGTATCTGGGCCAGGTCCTTCACTCCGTCGAGGCCGGAGACCGCGGAGCGCACCGCCTCAGCGAAGGAGTCGGTTGCGCCTATGAGGAAGGTGATCGGGCCCATACCTACGTACCAGCCGATGGAGGACTGCGAGGGACCCGTCCGGGTGTGGAAGGGGCCAAGGTACGGAATTCGCCCGAGCCGGTGATTTCGTGGCCGACCTTGGCCAGGCAGGCGAGCAGTCCGCAGAAGGCGTCGCCCCCGGCCGCGCGGCAGACGCGATCGAAGGCGTGCGCGGTGGATGCGTCGAGAAGCTCGGTGTATCCGCCTGGCTGGGCGGCGGGGCTGCCGCTCACGTCGCTGACCGGTACAGGGAACTCCGGCAGGCGGCCCCCGGCTTCAGTGAGGAACTGCCGCCAGTGGACGATGGATTCGTGGTCCGCTGTCAGCGCTTCGGCGGCGGTCCGTTCGGCCTCCGCGAAATCGAGGTAACTGGCCGTGGGCGGGAGGAGAACTGGGGCGGGCTTGCCGTTGGCGGCGGCGAGTCCAGCGGCGTACAGAGTGTGAATCTCATAAGCCGTTAGGAGAACGGAGTAACCGTCCGTCAGGGCGTGGTCGGCGGCGACACAGACGGTGGTCGCTTCTGGGCGGCTGATGGTGGCAAGGATATATCCGGGCCAGCCGAGGGGCCCGGCTTCGCTGTCGAACAGTTCCTCCAGATACCGCGCCAGCTTGCGGCCGTCGGTGAAGTCCCCCACCGCACTTGGGTGGATGCTCACGGCTCCGGCTGGCAGCGTCATGCGTTGCAGACGGCCGCCCGGTGTGGGGCGTGGGGAGAGAGTGAGTTGGCTGCGCAGGGTTTCGTGGCGGTTTGTCCGGCCGCGCAGCGCAGTGGCGAAGGCGCCCGCATCGAGTTCGGCGGGCAGATCGAAGGCGCAGCCCAGCCAGGACGGTGGCAGGGGACCCTCACGGGCCGCCTCGAGTGCGTATGTGATGTGTGCTTCCTGCACGTGAGACGCCCGCCCTAGGCCGGCTGCCCAGGTGGTGTCGGACATGTGCGTGGCGCAAGCCCGCCAGACGGTGAGACCGCCCGGAGACAGACCGAGTGATGGTATGTCAGTGAACTTCATGATGTGGCGCGCCTTATCTGCGAGAAGGAAAACGATGGGAGCGGACGAGGAGGGCCGTCTGGCACGCGAGAAGAAGGCCGGAGCTGCGGGGCAAGCGTCGTCGGAGCGCTTCGTGTGCCTACGGCGTCACCCCGCGCTCCCCGGATCCGGCATCGACAGGTCGTAGCCTAGGTGTTCCAGTTCCTTCCCGGCGATCCGCTCGAATTCCTCGATCTCCGCGGGCGTGAGGTCCTGCAGGTACCGTCCGTTACGCCCGGTATACAGCGGCTTACCCGCGGCCTCCGCTGCGGGATGACCCCAGGGGTTGTCGAACAACGCGTGCTTGTGCTCCGCGTGGTGCAGGACCGCCTCGTCCCATGGCAGGCCGAGGTGGTCCAGCATCCGCTCGACAGTGTCGCGGGGGCGGGTGACCAAATCCTCATACCGCACTTCTAGATAACGGTCGTCGGGCGCAGCCCGGCGGGGTCTGGTGACGACCTCCAGCCAGCCGCGCGCGGCTTCCGCGACAGTCCGGTAACCCCAGTCGGGGACGGTCTTGAAGTGGGAGGCAGTCAGGTCGCGGCCGTCGCGGATGATGTGGATGAAGTGCGCTTGTGACCAGATCGCGGCGTACGTGCCGATGTCCTGGATCCTCCGCTGAAGCTTCAGGCCCCATCGTCGGGCTCCCGTCTGTTCACGCCGGAATTCGCCGAAGGAGTTGATGAGCAGGCAGCGGTCCTCCAAGGTGGACAGATCGGTACCGCGCTCGGCCATCAGGCTGGTCACCAGGCTCCTCACATTGTCGCGGTCGAGGCCGAAACGCTCGCACTGCACAACGAAGTGCCCGCCGTCGTACCACTCAGGGTCAACGGTGTCCTTCGTCATACCGGCGAGCCGCGAGTCGCGGAGGTCCATCAGGTCGCATACCGCGAGGATGTGCGGGCCCAGGTTAATGGGTTCGGTGAAATCGATCTCCGGGCCGACGACCAGGTCGGGGTGCGAGTCGAGCAGGACACTGAGCAGAGTGGTGCCGGAGCGATTCTCGCCGCCGAGCAGGACAGGGTTAGAGGGCAGGGCGAGAGGAGGGGGCACGTCTTTGTCCATGCCCACGTTTACTGGTAGGGGTTTGGAAATGTTCACTTTCGTCTCCTCAAGCAAGAGACTTTAGGCGACGCGACATCGCTCTGACGTCTCAATTTCTTTCGATTTGAAGGTTTCGTTTCAACTTTTAAGGCGACGTCTTTTGAAAAAACCCGTCACTGCGCAAGGCAGCGTATTGGCCGCAGCCGACCAACACCCAACGCCGACTCAGCCGAGCGATTTTGCCAGATCTAGAAACGCGTCGTAGCCGAGGGTCGGCGCCGTCATATGATTGAGTGCCCAAAACATCTTTGTCTCCCGGATCCCCGGCGTGAACGGTTAGGCGCAACCGGCCTTGGCATAAAAATCCTGGTTGTCATGCCAAATCCGCACGTGATCGACAATCAGGAGCCAGATGGATTGCCTCACGACTGAGGTTCCTGATCGAACGTCATGAGGTGTTCACCTCATAACTTCAAACTGAAGGCGGCAAAAATATTTGTGGCTCCAGGAAACGCCGCCCGGGCGCTTGCGCAGGTCCGTTCCGAACGGCTCGAACCATCAGTTCAACCGTCTCGCGGCACAATTCTGCAAGGGGCGTGCTGATGACCATCGTCGCATATCTATCGGACAATGCCTTTCGGCTAATCGAAGTCAGTTCGTTCACCACAAGCGCGACCTCGCCCGGTGCCCGCGCTTCCCGAAGCGCGGAGATAGCGCCCTCCATACCTCCGCCTGCCACGCAGATGCCAGCCAGGTCATCGTGGCGCTCGAGAAGAGCAAGTGTGGTCTCGTAAGTCAGCTGGCGCGTTTCAAGGTTGATCACGGATTCAAGCAGGGTGAGATCGCGGTCCGCTTCTCGGAGATTGGACCTGAAGCCGGTTTCCCGAAGCTCGTGTCCCTGCCAACGGTTGCTGCCGAGAAATAGGGCGATCTTGCCTGGTGTCTGAGCCGCCAGGCTGATCATCCACGCGGCGATCCGACCCGCCTTGAGATTGTCGAGGCCGATGTAATGTTCGCGTGTCCCTTGTGCGAAATCGGTGAGCAATGCAAAAGTAGGCTTTCCCTTCTGCCGCAGTTCCAGCGTCGCCTCACCGACAGCGTGATGGTTGACCGCGGTGCAAGCGATGACATCGGTCTGCTCCCCAAGTGCCAGCATTGCTTCGGCAACATCGGCAGGTGATTGGGAGGGCGAGAATCGAACAACAGTGGATCCCCTGACGTCATCGCGCGTGCCGACCGCAAATTCGAGTTCTCGGCTGAAGGATTGATAGAATTCCTGCTTCCCTTTGGTGAGGAGAAAACCGAACCGAATCCTGGGGAGTTTGATCGCCAGCTGTTGGTCGATCAGATTGCTGCCGTAATAGTCCACCCGATGCGCGGCTTCCGCAACTTTCAAGGCCGTGTCCGCGCGCACTGCTCCGCGGGAGTGAATCACGCGATCAACTGTCGCTTTGCTAACGCCGGCCTCTCGTGCAATGTCTACTATTCTCGAGCGCTTCATTGCTCGCCTCGCAAAATCACACAGCCAGGGTTAGGACCTATTAATTCGCTTGAGTTGATGGTGAGTGGCTGATTCATTGTCGGCAGAGGTGCCACGATGGATGATTTGTTCATGTTATCGCCCGGAGCAGATGCGGCGGATCGAGCCGTACTTCCCGCTGTCGCACGGCGTGCCTCGGCTAGATGATCGGCGGGTGCTCAGCGGGATCCTGTTCGTCATCCGCGATGGGTTGCGCTGGAGGGATGCTCCGGTGAGAGCCTGGTTCTCACATTCAGCGACAAATTCCAAGCAGCGTCATCAGCGTGGCTTCGCCGAGCTTGTCCATAGGTATCTCTCTCGCTGCCGCAACTGGCCCCGACATGATAGAGGCTTCGCAATTCCCGCACGACTGGCGAAAACAGGGTAAACGCAACGCAACTCCAGATTGATCCAGGTCAGGTTTACGTCAGATGCAGGGGATATGTTCGATGCCAGAGCGCGCACAATTGTGCGAAAAATGACGATCCGCGCTGCCGGTTGTGGCGGTCACGGGTGGTCGGTGCAGCGCAAGGAACTCCGCTCTGCGGTGTCGAAACAACGCGGTCGAGGCGGCCGCGGCGGCGCCGTGTGTGCCAAGCGTTGTAATCGGCGCATTCTCGCCTATGGGAGACGGATTTTGACGGGAGTTGACCGGCGTTTGAATGCGCCCAGCGGATCAGGCACGCACTGGTCCCGTGCTGAATCAGATCATCGCGGTGGACAAGAAGGCTCGAGGTTCAGTTCTCTCGTGCAGGGCTTGCGCTCTGAAAATCGAGAGTTGGGGGCGTCCTCCGCTCAAAGGCCACCTTCGGCCGGCGATGTCCGGCGCCGCACGTCAGCCGATCCCTCCGTTAATACGCGTGAGGGCCAGCCCGGTTTTCGCGACTTGCCGCATCGGGGCGCGACGAATCGGGAAGAAAGTTCGTCGCGTTCCGGTGCCGAGGGCCGCAGTGCCGATCAGTCCAGAAGTTCACAACAAATTGCTCCTTCCTTGCGCAGGCAATCCGCATCCGGCCTGGATCGCAGACCAAAGAGGCGGCGCCTGGATGATGTCGCCACGCAGAACGTGCAAAGTGCAATCTCAGAAGAACAATCTAACGACGCTCTACACGCGATTTGTTTCGCCCGTGACATCGTGGGGTTCTCACGTGCAGTGGTGGAGCATGACAGACGGCTGCAGGGGGCGGGCGACGAGGTCCATGCAGCCTTTCTGCAAAAGGCCGCCGCCCAGTTCAAAAGTCAATTTGTCACACGCTTCGAGGACGATATCCGCCGCGGGAAATCATGGGGCTACGCCACCGCATGCAACGCGGTGAGTCGCGAGGCCGGAGGTCAGGAAGGTGTCGAAGCTTGCAAGGCGATCGCTGCTCGGGTGTCGCAGCTTCCTGGTGCGTTAATGCGCGAAGTCGATCCCAAAGCCCTTTCGCTCTTTGCGGCATCATTTGGTCGGCATCCGCAGTCGAGGACATGCCGCAACGGAACGATCAGAATCGCCGAATTTTGCCGCGATGAAGGCAGGGCGCTTGGGGCGCTGAATAGTCAAAGTCTGTCGTTGCTGGTGAACGGTTTCAGCAAGTGGACGCAGCGGCCGGAAACGCGTGAGGGCACGCAAGCCGTCGCCAGTGAGGTCCGTCGTCGGGCCGACCGCCGTTTGCGGCTCTCTGATTTTAAGCAGCAGGAGCTGGCGAACCTTGTGAACGGCTTCAGCAAGTGGCCTGAAGAGGAGTGGTCTCGCCAAGCCACCGGAGCGATTGCCGGTGAGGTCCTTCGCCGCACCCGCCGTGCCCCCGGGCTCTCTGCTTTCAATCACCAGGACTTGGCGAACCTGGTGAACGGTTTCGGCAAATGCCCGCAAGAGGAGGTCTGTTGCCAAGCCACAGTTGTGATCGCGGGCGAGGTCCTGCGCCGCGACCGCCGTGCCCGGCTGTCTGAATTCACTCACCAGGAACTGGCGAACCTGGTGCACGGTTTCAGCAAATGGCCGGAAGAGGCGGCGTCTCGCGAAGCAGCAGGCGCGATGGCCGGCGAGGTCCTCCGTCGTGACCGCCGTGCCCGGCTCTCTGATCCCACTCCGCAGGAGCTGGCGAACCTTGTGAACGGTTTCAGCAAGTGGCCGGAAGAGGAGTGGTCTCGCCAAGCCACCGGGGCGATTGCCGATGAGGTCGGTCGCCGCGCTGCCCGCGGCGGGTTCGGGCTCTCTGCTTTCAATCACCAGGACCTGGCGAACTTGGTGAACGGTTTCAGCAAATGGCCGGAAGGGGCGGTCTATCGCCAAGCCACAGTCGATATCGCCGCAGAACTCTCTCGCCGCGCCGGCGGGCAAGGGCTCTCTCATTTTACTCCGCAGGAGCTGGCGAACCTGGTGAACGGGTTCGGCAAATGCCCGGAAGATGCGGACTATCATGACGCCACAGTCGCGATCGCCAGTGAGGTCACTCGCCGCCGCGCCCAACTCTCGGATTTCAATCACCAGGACTTGGTGAACCTGGTGAACGGTTTCAGCAAGTGGCCACAACAGGCGAACTGTCGCGATGCGACCCTCGCGATCGCCGGCGAGGTCTTTCGCCGCGCCGACCAGTTCTCTGATCTTACTCAGCCGGCGCTGGCGATATTGGTGAACGGTTTCAGCAAGTGGCCGCAAGAGGCGGCGTCTCGCCAAGCCACAATCGCGATCGCCGGTGAGGTCACTCGCCGCGCCGCGCGCGACGAGGTCGGGCTCTCTGATTTTAATCACCAGGATTTGGGGAACCTGGTGAACGGTTTCAGCAAGTGGCCGCAAGAGGCGGCGTCTCAGCAAGCCGCAGTCGCGATAGCCAGCGAGGCCCTTCGCCGCGCTGACCGGCTCTCTGGGGTTGCTCCGCACGAATTGGCAAACCTGGTGAACGGCTTCAGCAAGTGGCCGGAAGCGGCGGCGTCTCGCCAAGCCACCGGCGCGATCGCCAGCGAGGTCCTTCGCCGCGGCGCCCGACTCGGTAACTTCACTCACCAGCACCTGGCCAATCTGGTGAATGGTTTCAGCAAGTGGCCGGACGGGGCGGACTGTCGCGGCGCCGCGGTTGCCATCGCCGGCGAGGTCTTTCGCCGCGCCGACCAGTTCTCTGACCTCACTCAGCAGGCGCTGGCGACATTGGTGAACGGGTTCAGCAAGTGGCCGCAAGAGGCGGCGTCTCGCCAAGCCACAGTCGCGATCGCCGGTGAGGTCACTGGCCGCGCCGCGCGCGACGAGGTCGGGCTCTCTGATTTTAATCACCAGGACTTGGTGCACCTGGTGAACGGTTTCAGCAAGTGGCCCCAAGAGGCGGCATCTCGCCAAGCCACCGGCGCGATCGCGCATGAGGTCCTTCGCCACGGCGCCCGGCTCGGTACCTTTACTCACCAGCACCTGGCTAATCTGGTGAACGGTTTCAGCAAATGGCCGAACGGGGCGGATTGTCGCGAGGCGACAGTCGCAATCGCGGACGAAATCTGTCGGCGCCAGCTCTCCGGTTTCGCTCCGCACGAATTGGCGAACTTGGTCAACGGTTTCAGCAAGTGGCCGCAAGCGGCGGCATCTCGCCACGCCACCGGCGCGATCGCCAGCGAGGTCCTTCGCCGCGGCGCCCGGCTCTCCAACTTTAAACACCAGCACCTGGCTAATCTGGTGAACGGTTTCAGCAAGTGGCCGCAAGCGGCGGCATCTCGCCACGCCACCGGCGCGATCGCCAGCGAGGTCCTTCGCCGCGGCGCCCGGCTCTCCAACTTTAAACACCAGCACCTGGCTAATTTGGTGAACGGTTTCAGCAAGTGGCCGAACGGGGCGGATTGTCGCGAGGCGACAGTCGCAATCGCCAACGCGGTCCGTCGCCGCCAGCTCTTTGACTTTGGCCCGCAGGGGCTGGCGAACATGGTGAACGGTTTCAGCAAGTGGCCGAACGGGGCGGATTGTCGCGAGGCGACAGTCGCAATCGCCAACGAGGTCCGTCGCCGCCAGCTCTTTGACTTTGGCCCGCAGGGGCTGGCGAACATGGTGAACGGTTTCAGCAAATGGCCGGAAGCGCCGGACTGTCGCAACGCCACGGTCGCAATCGCCAACGAGGTCCGTCGCCAGGGCGCCCGGCTCTCTGATTTTACCCACCAGCACTTGGCCAATCTGGTGAATGGTTTCAGCAAATGGCCGGAAGCGCCGGACTGTCGCGACGCCACGGTCGCAATCGGACGGGAGGTTCTTGGCCGTGTTATCCGGCTCCCTGCTTTTACTTCGCAGGAGCTGGCTAACTTGGTGAACGGTTTCAGCAAGTGGCCAGATCAGGCGGAGTCTCAGCAAGCCTCAGTGGCGATCGCGCATGAGGTCCTTCGCCGCGCCTCCCGGCTCTCTGGAGTTGATCCGCAGGAGCTGGCAAATCTGGTTAACGGTTTCAGCAAGTGGCCGGAAGCGCCGGACTGTCGCGACGCCACGTTTGCGATCGCGGGTGAGGTCCTTCGCCGCGGCGCCCCGCTCTCTGAATTCACCCACCAGCACTTGGCTAATCTGGTGAATGGTTTCAGCAAATGGCCGGAAGCGCCGTACTGTCGCGACGCCACGTTTGCGATCGCGGGTGACGTCTTTCGCCGCGCCGAACTCTCTAGTTTTGCCCCGCAGGGACTGGCGAACCTGTTGAACGGCTTCAGCAAGTGGCCGGACGGGGAGGACTGTCGCAATGCCGCGATGGCAATCGCCGGGGAAGCCCGTCAGCGCCAGCTCTCCGATTTCGCTCCGCAGGTCGTGGCGACCTTGATGAACGGCTTCACCAAGTGGCCGGAAGAGGCGGCGTGCCGGCAGTCCACGATGGACATCGCGCGCGGATTGGGTGCTCGAGGGCAACGATTCGGTGTGTTCACCACGCCTGAGCTGAGTATCCTCGCCAATGCTCTATCGCGAATGATCATGAGGGCAGAGGACAGTGGAGACATCACGGACGCCGCTCTGCCGAAGGATCGGTTGCACAAGCTCGCCCACTACCTGCACTATGATAGTGATCGCCTGGGGCAGGCTGACGTTCTGCACATCACAACCGTTTTCAAGGCACTGGGCAAGGCTCGGCTGTCTGATGATCTCGGTCTGCTCGCACCGACAGGCTTGAATCGTCTCTCGGAATTGCGTCAAACCCCTGATTTTACGACCCAGAACGATCTGGAAACCATGGGCAATCTGTGTGCTGCTCTGCTGCCGCTGGCGCGCAGCCCACAGAAGCCGCTGCGCTGGCACCGCACGCAGGCCCTCACCCTGCTCAACGACCTCCAACCCGTCGTCGAGCAGAAGATCGAGGCGCATCTGAACGCAAGCGATGCCGAGCGGACCCGTGGGCCGCTTGCGAGCCGCTGCCCCGCTTTATCCATCTATCAGACACTCAAGGCCCGTGCGGTCCTGGAGAGATTGTTCAGGCCACCGTATGTCGAGGGCAAAAGGTCCGACTTGCGGGTGAGGCAGCAAGAGCTGGAGTGCAAGACCAAGGAGATCCTGGACAGCACGCGCGGCCTCATTGAAAGCGACCTTTCCAGCATGAGCTGGAACCTGATCGCGCAGATCGAGGCGGACAGTCCAGTGGATGCGCTGGACTTGTTCATGGAGCAGGATGCGGCGGCGATCCAGGCACAACACCCTGCGTCGGTCTTCGATGTGCATCAGGTCTTGCGAACCATGGATCACGAGCCCAGACCGCCGCAGGGTGATGCAGGATTGATGCAGTTGCCGGTGGTGGATATGCAGGGGCGGCCGGTGGCCACGGAGCCGGAGAGACGGTATTCGATCTTTCATCGCCTGACCGCGGGAGCCTTGCCAGTCGTTGCGGTGCAACTGCCAGGAACCCCGAGCGCCTTCATGCTGGCGCGTACGGTGAACGTCAACGGTGTGCCATACCGCATGGACCTGTTCGGCGGCAGCAAGTTAAAGCCGCCGCGATTGACCGTGTCTCAAATTGCGGCCCGTGCTCCAGGCGAGGCAGCAAAGCCTTCCGGGGGAAAGCTGCTGGCGATCCCGTATGCCGATACCGCCCCGGGCACGGCCTTCGAGCAGCTGTCGCGCGCCTGGGCCCCTTTCAAGGAGGCCTATTATTACACCCAGCGCAGGGGTTTTGCGGCGCCTCCGGCGGTCAAGGGCCTGGGGGTTCACGACTATGCGCTGGAAGGCGCCTTCAAACTCTCGCTGCTGCCGGACCGTCCCGCCAACCAGGAGCATCCCTTCAAGCTGATTGGGCCGGACGGCCCCATTGCCTTGCGACCGCATGACGGCTGCGGCTTCATCAGGGCCTCGCTGGCCAACCGTATGCCAGCTGTTCGTCGCGCCGGCGAGCAGGAAGGTCCTGACCGGGTGCCTGCCTTTGGTGAGGGAAGGAAATCATGCCTGCCAGTCTCGGCGCTGCAACATTATCCGCGCGGCGAGCAAGTGGCCGATGAGGCCCGAGAAAAGGCCACGGCCTGGCTCGAGAGCAAACAAGAGCCGACGTTGACGTCCGAAGAGCTGTTTCGAACGGTGACGGCCGGACACATCGATGGTCCCGGCGCGGTTGCCGTACCCTCCAGTGATGGGTGTCTCCATGTGCCGACGCTCAAGAGCGAGATGTTGACGGGGACGAGCGGCGTGCTGGTCGGGCGCTCGCCCTATGACAAGCCGAACCTGCGCCCGTTTGCCGCCGAGCGGGTCAAGTCGGCCGTCGAGGGGGACCCGACCGCTGTATTTCTCGATAACTGCACGGCCATCCAATACAGCTTCAATGTCGCGCAGAAGTCGGGGAGGGAACTGGCGGCCGACGATCCGACCTTCTTTGCCAAAGGCATTCTGATCGTTGTGCCGGATAAGATGTGGCCGGCCGACTACGCCGACCGCGGGCTGATCATGTCTGCCGAGGACATCAAGTGCCATGCGAGCTGGACCACGAGCAAGGACCGCGTCAAGGTGGACACGCCGCTCGACTGCCTCGGCATCCTGCAGGCGACCGAGGTGTTTGCCCCGGGCTCGCTGGTTGCCGTCCCGACCGGTGAACAGAAGAAACTTGACGGCGACTTCGACGGAGACAGCCTCATCATCGTCGGCGACCGGCCGCAGCTTTACGAGCATGTCTGGCAATTCGATCAAGAGGAGCAAGCTCGCGGATTGCGCTCGCTCAAGCCGCCAAAGTCGCATACCCCGGCGGTTGAAGACGGCCGCTACAAGTTCGGTCGCGCCAGCCAGATCCTCGCCGCCACGCGCAATGTTCTGGAAATCTATACCGGCCTGCAGCGGGGCTTTCTGGCTCAATCCCGTGAAGCCCGACTGTGGTTTGCCGAGCGTGCCATCTTCGGCACGTACGAAGGCATTCACCAGGAGGTCAAGCGAGACATCCGAGGCCTGCTGGAGCAGGAACAGGTCAGTGCTCACAGCGTCCAGGACACGCTCGAGAAGGCCCGGCACGAGATCGAGCTGGCAGACCATCCGGTCGCGCGCGAGATGGCGGGGTTGCTCCTCAGCGAGCTCGAGGCGTGGGCCGCGAGGCTGGATGACCAAGACCTGCCCGAAACAGTCGCCAGCGCGAGCGAGCCACCGCTCGCAGTGAGCCAACCGCTCTGCGAGCTGTTCCCGGAGCTGGCGGAGACCTATTCGGCAACGGCTCAGCCACGCGACCGCGTCCAGCTTCTCGTCGACCGTTACCCTACGCGCATCGACCCGCGACCGGATGGTTACAATCCGCACGACCTCGTGCAAAGTGCAAACAATCTCCTGAGCCTCGGTATCAAGGTCGGAACCGACGCCTATAAATCCGACACTGGCGCCCACATCTTTATGTTCAAGAGCAAGCAACTTCGGCGCCTGCTGCAACATACACCAGGCTTGAAATCGGTGCCTTACACCAAGAGCATTGCCGCTACCCTCAACCAGGGTCGGTTCGATGTCGATGCCACATTGCACGATCTCCAGGACAATCCGACGCTGGCGGCTTCAGTCATGCAAGCCTCGATCAAACTCGCTGCCGAGCGAGGCATTCTGCCTGAACCCTCCGCCCGAGGGCTTGCTGCCGAGGATTCCGCCACGTCAATCACATTGACTCGCGAGGAGGCCGTACAGCGCGCCCAAATGGAGGTTTCCCGCGCCCAAGCCGAAGAGAAGGACATCACCGCGACGGCAATCTCGGTTGCCGAAGCCCTCAGGAGAGCCGACATCAATGTGGAGATGCCCCATCTCGCTCAGCGTTTGAGATCGGAAAGCTCGATGACAGACCAGCTCATCGGCATGCAGGCCCCGGGTGAGCCCGGCGCCCAGCTGATCAGCAACGCTGTACGCCACGTCTTCGAACTCCCTGATAGGGATTTTACACGTGCCTTCAAGAAAGCCATTCTAGCCTTCGACGAGAACGGCTGTGCCGAGATCAGCACGACCAACTGGTTCAGGACGCGATCGCCGACCTTCGTCGGCATCAAGACTGTGCTCGCCACGCCGGGCGGCTACCGCTTCGAGGTGGAGTTCCACACGGCAGACAGCTACAGGGCCAAGATCGACAATCACGACACGTACAAGGAGCTGCAGAAGCTGCAGGAGCTGCAACGAGGGAGCCAAGAGCCCCTGGATCAGTCCATAGCCGAGCAACTCTTGGAGCGCGTGCGCCAGGCCTGCAACAAGGTTGTCATCCCCGACGAGGCCATAGGAATCCCCCACTGGGAAGCCCAAGCCGATAGCACAGTTGGCGCCAGCCTGGCTCGTCGGTTGCAAGTGGCCCCGCCGAGACGCACGGAGCGCTCCCCGATCGCGACAGAGATTCTTGGCGCCCTGGGTGCGCGATCGGTCGTGCTCGTCGGCATGACGGGCGCCGGGAAATCCAGTTTGGGCCGTGCGCTCGCCAAGCGACTAGGGATCAAGTTCGTCGATTCCGATAGAGAAATCGAGGCGAAGACCGGCAAGTCCATAGCTAAGATTGTCGCTGAGGATGGCGAGGCGCATTTCAGGAACCTCGAGGTAAATGAGATCAGGCAGTCGCTCGAACAAGGGCCGGCGGTGCTCGCAACCGGTGGTGAAGCGTTCATGATCGAGGAAATCCGGCATCATGTTGGCGAGAAAGCGGTCTCGATCTGGCTCAATACCAACGAGGACGTGATCAGGCGGAACATGAGACACAACACCAAGGGTCCGAAGGTGCAAACCGCCGACCAAGACCAGACCATCACAGATCTGATGCGCGTGCGCAATCCAATCTATACGCTTGCCGATCTTACGATTGCCCCGCAGCACCAGCGGGATCTCAAGAGCGCGAACGCTTGCCTGACCGCGCTGCACGCCCACCTTTGCGGTGAGGGGCAGGCAGGCCCAAGTTCGTGACCTCATGGGGCGGCGCCATAACAGCGCCGCTCGGTGCCGGTCACCGAGGGATGTGCTCGCTGGGTGACAGGCGGCCGGCGCGATGCCGATCGGCCCGTCTGCGCGGCTTCTGTCACAAGCGACGACGCCCGTCTACGGGCGCCACGCCAATGAGCGCGAAGAACAGGACCTTGCCGCTGAACTCATGGGATTTCTCAGCACATCGCTTGGAAGCAGCGAAACGACCCATGCCTGGCTGCAGCGCTTGTGGCGAGACCTCGTCACGCCGTGACGCACGATTGCTCGCAACTCCGAAAAGGAATGGGACATTTGCGACGAGATGATTTCCAACACCGATCCGGCGCGCGATCTGGATATTCCGTTGGCGCATTTCGCCGGACGGACGGAGGGATCTGAACGTGTCAACCTCAGCACCCTGCGCAGCGCCAAGGGGCGGGAGTTCGACGCCGTTATCATGTACGGAGTAAACGCTTCCGACATGCCGAGCACACGCGCCAAGGGCAGTCCCGGGAGCCTTCGCGAGGCAAGGCGCTTGTTCTAGGTCGGCGTGACGCGCCCGAAAATGCACCTCAGCCTATGCTGTCAGGAGCGCCACCATTCGCCTTGGGTGCTAGAACTGTTTAAGCAAAGCCGGCAGAATTGATTGTCTACAACCATGCACGCCTTACAAAGCCTAGTGTTTGAAGCCGTGTCTGCGGCGTGTCTCCGCCGCAAGAACAGGCTCCAGAATACATCACGGGCTGCCTCATATGTTTCCGCGCCGATCCCTAAGTGCACTTAAGGTAACCCAGCGTCAGTCCTGTTCGCTTCATCCACAGCCTACCCATCGCGGCGGGACGGCAAACTATCAAACCGGCAGACGATCTTACCTGGCGTTTGCTTGGCAATGATCGCCTAAATTGCCGGGAGCGTCGCGGTTGTCTCCCCCGACATGCCTTGATCTGTCAATTCCCGGAGAAAGCGGCTGAATGGGACGATGTCTTGGTGAACGCTGGCCTGCTCCAGGGCGGCCATGTATCCGGCGCGGCGCTGCACGGGAATGACGGTCCAGGGGTAGCCGCCGGCCGCCATCATGACATTCATTAAGAACCGTCCCATGCGGCCGTTCCCGTCCATATAGGGGTGGATATAGACAAAAATGAAATGGCCGAGGACGACGCGCACCGCCGGATGATCCTCTTTTTCGAGCATTTCGAAGAAGACCGGCAGCGCGTTCCGCACTGCGTTGGGCGGCAGCGGCACATGCATGGAGTTGCGGATGAACACGCGCTCGCTGCGGTAGCCAGCCAGATCGCCGGGCTTTACGATACCGGCGGTAACGCTGGGGGCGAATAGCCCGCGGTACCACCCTCCATGATCGTCGTCGACGACCCGGCCAGGGTTTTCATTGGCGAGCACAGACGCCACGCTGCGTTTTACCGCTTCGAAGGCCTGATAGTAACCGCGCGCTGCAAGGGCGTCGCGATGCTCGCCGTCTTGCGGATCCATATCCGGATTCCAGGTGCCCCTGCGCACCCGGTCGATCAACTCGGGGCTGACCCGATAGCCTTCGATGGAAAGCGAGTGATAGGCATCGGTGATATAGACATCATCCACGCGTCGGAGATAGGCGTCGATATCATTCGGGCGGCCGGGCGCGTCGGGAAAATTCTCGATGACGGCGCCGCGCATCTCCTGCCACATCAGCCTGATACGTCCGGCATAGGGTGACGTCTCGCGGCGCGGCAGAGACAACTCGAGCCGTGTATCGAACGGGTCGGTCTCCCGAACCGTGTAGTCGGCAGCCTGCATACTGCGGACAATGTCATCGGCTATCCGCTCGCGGCCGATGTTGCGAAAAGCACCGGCGAGGCGGCCGGCAATTGTGCTGTGACCTCCTTCTAGGAGGCGCGCGAGAATTTCAGATGCATCCGAGAACATCGCCAATGCCGTCCTCGCGTCGGTCGGCTTTTGCGTGAAGAAAGCGGGTGAGGCTTCGATGAGCGCCACCGGTAAGGCGTAGAGACGAAGGCCGTCTGTTTCGGCAATATCGCCAGCAGCCGGCATGCTAGCCCGCATGTCGAAAATCGAGGTGCCGTGCAAAAGGGAAGTGGGCTTGTTGCCGCCACCGGGAGATCGCACCAGCAATTGCCCCGGAACCGTGCGATTGCCGGTATGAAGGGCGATCGAGGGTTCGGGGGCGATGCACCAGTCTTTGCCGAAGCGATCACTCAAATAGCTGGCGCAAAAGTCCCAAAACGAGGCGTACCAGCCCGTCGTCTCGCCCTGGCGCTGATGGGGATTGGCCGCAATGTACCAGCCCTTCATGACTTCTTGCAGAAAGCCGCTTTTGAGGAGCCGTTCGCGATGGGTGCGGGAGAGATTGCTCGAACGGATGGCGACGATCCGCTGATCCTGCAGTTCTTTTAGCACAGCGAGCGACTCGGCCAATTTCTCATGTGGCGGTGCCATCTTTCACGGTCCTTAGGTTTTTGTGTTGCGCACTTATTAGGGTATTGCGCCGCACTCCTATTAGGGGATTGAGTTGATCTCTTATTAGGTTATTATGGTGCACCATTTTTAAGGTATTGTGCAACAGGCTATCAAAGGTTGTCAGACGCGCTCTGTGCCATGCGCCACCAAACCCCGCAGATCTCGGCCGTGTCCATGTCGACGACAGTGCATAGGAGGTCGCGGACCACCCCTTAGTGGCGAGAGTCGACGTGGAAATTGACAAAGAGCGGCAGACAATCAGGAATCGGCGGCGCCGACTATCGTGATCAACGTGACGAGCACGACAATCATGCCGACGCTGTCAGCGCTGACGTTGCCGATCAGGCTGACGCCGATCATGCTGTCACTGATGTTGCCCTCATATGCTTGCGGTAATCGTCGATCGGCATCAGCAGAAACGACGCAAATGTATCTGCTTGCTCTTGACGCTCTCTGTCTGACTCCTGCCATTTGTTGCTTTGCAAGGCGAGCATTCGAAGTCCAGACCTCGGGCTCGCGCCGTTCGCGTAATCGGAGGCCGTCAACGGCCGACGATGCAAGACGTAGTGCCCCAACTCGTGTGCCAACGTGAAGCGTTCTCGGCCCGGATATCGCGCGGTCGTATTGAAAGGATTTGCCAAGCTGCTCGGGTTGCCGAGCGCCCGTAGGCTCCCGTCGAGGAGCGATCCTACAATTGAAAACATTCGAAGTTTGTTCGCTGGGTTATCGTCTGCGAACCGCGCAAGCAGATGCTTCAGATGCCGCCCATGCAAAGATATTTCATTTCGAGGTAGTCCTCGAGGCCATGGCGGGAACCCTCCCGCCCGATACCGGACTGTTTCATCCCGCCAAAAGGCGCGGCTTCCGAGGACATGCGTCCCGTGTTGATGCCCACCATGCCATATTCCAGGGCCTCGGCCACACGCCAGACACGCTTCAGGTTTGAGGCATAGAAATAGGCGGCAAGGCCGTAGATCGTGTCGTTGGCCTCACGCACGACCTGATCGGCATCGTCGAAGCGAATGATCGGAGCCAACGGCCCGAAAGTCTCTTCTTGGGCGACGGTCATCTCCTTGGATATACCGGTCAGGACGGTTGGTTGGAAAAACGTGCCTTCCTTGCCGATGCGTATGCCCCCGCATCGAATTGTCCCGCCTTTTGCGACGGCATCGGCGATATGGGATTCGATCTTGGCCAGGGAATGCCTGTCGATCAGTGGTCCGATATCCACTCCTGGATCGAAGCCGTCACCAACTGATAAGTGGCGGACCTTCTCCACGAATTTCTCGACGAACTCATCGTGAACGCTCGATTGGACGTAAAGGCGGTTCGCTGAAACGCAAGTCTGGCCGGCATTGCGGAACTTCGCCTGGATCGCACCGTCAACCGCAGCATCGACGTCGGCATCGTCGAAGACGATGAAAGGCGCATTGCCGCCTAGCTCGAGGCTGACCTTCTTGATCTGGTCGGAGCATTGGCGCAAGAGCAGCCGCCCGACCTCAGTCGAGCCGGTGAAGCTGATCTTGCGGACCTTGGGATTGGCGCAGAGTTCACGACCGACCGCATCACCTTCGGACGCATAGATCAGGTTGACGACGCCTTCGGGAAAGCCAGCCTGATGGGCAAGGGAGAACATTGCGCCAGCCACGAGCGGCGTCTGTTCAGCGGGCTTGAGGACGATCGTGCAGCCGGCAGCCAGAGCCGGCGAGATCTTGCGCGCAACCATTGAGGCCGGGAAATTCCATGGTGTTATCGTCCCGACGACGCCGATCGGTTGCTTGATCACCAGCATCCGACGGTCCGTCGATGGTGCGGAGATCGTCTCGCCATAGATGCGATTGGCCTCTTCGGCGTACCATTGCAGATACGCCGCCGCATGCGACACCTCCGACCTGGCTTCGGCAATCGGCTTGCCCATCTCCGCTGTGAGAATCGCAGCGAGATCGCCGGCGTGGTCGACAATCAACTGATGCCATCGCCACAGAACCTCGCTGCGCTCTCGGGCGGTCAAGGCCGCCCATCCAGGCTGCGCGATATAGGCCTTGTCGATCGCAGCGCGTGTCTCCTGCGCGCCCATGTCGGGGAGCTGCGCCAGCACGTCGCCGGTCGACGGGTTGAAGATCTCGAATGTCCGGTCACCAACCGGCGTGCCAAGGGCCGGCACGCCGTCAATGGTGCCAAACAGGTCAGCGGATTTCAGGTGGCGGATCATCGGCAGGCACAGGGGCAATACCGGATTCCTCCTCAACGCAGCGGAGTATGTATGTCGGCAAGGGTGAGGATGTGTATTCCGCACGTCCGGGTTCCTTGTAGGGCCTCGGCCAGACGGCTGGTAGACCACCGTACCCAACTGGAACGGGAAAATACTTTGAATTCTCTAGAAGATGGCTGGAACGCCTGTTCGCGGGAAGCTTCGGGGGGAGCGGGAGGCGATTGTCGGCGACGATCTCGTCCAGCTCGCGCTGCTCGGGGGCTTCCCGAGGCGATCAGCCGTGAGAGCGAACGGCGGCGGCAGGATTGGGCGCGGTCCTACCTGACGTCGGTTCTGACCCGCACCTCAGAGACATTGCCGAGATCGAGAAGCTAACGGAGCTGCCGAAGTTCGTTCGGCTCCTCGCGGAGCATTCGGGGCACTCGGTCAACTATTCGCAGTTCGGCTCCAGCATCAATGTCAGCCACAAGACGGGACAGCCCTATGTCGCGTTGTTGGAGCAGGTGTTCCTCGTTTCGACATTGCAGCCCTGGCACACGAATGCGCTGAAGCGGATCGCCAAGACGGCGAAGCTGCATTTCCTCGATTCCGGCCTGCTCGCCACGGCGCGCGGATTGAGCTTTCGATCGGGTGAAGGCGGACCGCGAGGTGTTTGGCGCGCTTCTGGAAAGCTTCGTGTTCTCCGAAGTCCTAAAGCTCATGACGGCGTCGGACCTGCGACTGGCGCCTTGCCATTTCCGCGACCAGCAGATGCATGAGGTGGACATCGTGCTGGAACGCGACGATGGCATGATCGTGGGGATCGAGGTGAAGGCCGCCGCGACGGCGAAGTCCGGCGACTTTGCGGGCCTGCGGACCTTGGCCGAGGCGTGCAAGGAGCGGTTCGCGCAAGGCGTTGTGCTCTATGACAGCACCGATCTCGTGCCCTTCGGCGACAGGTTGGCCGCGGCGCCATTGTCCTCTTTGTGGGGCTGAGAGCCGTGCAACAATCGGCAAGATCGTCCGCACGGCGGGCGAAGACGGCACGACGACCGGTTTCGGGGAAGTCAGGCGATGATCTGGCCGCGCCGCAAACATCACGTGGCGATGCCACGTACGCACGATGTGGCCAAGATCAGACCTTCCCGTTTCTGACGCAACGCATTAGCGACGGGGCTAATCGGACTGCAGATGTCGGCGGGCCATCCACGCTCTTCTCCCTGATTTTCGCTAACGCGTCTACCAGCTCCGTTCTCCTGGTGGACGCGTGCGGAATCCGGTTCTCGGTCACCAGCATCAGCGCGCTGGCCCGGCACAATGGCGAGGCTCGGCGATCGGCGATTTCGCGCGGCTATGATCAGCACCGAATGTTCTTGGCGCACGGCGAGCCGATCTTCGGGCGGCATGACGCGTACGCACCTTCGCCTGCTCGATGCGGGAAATCCGGATCCCGTCCACCAACTCGCTCGTGTTGCAAACATTGCGGTGTGGAACGTCAGTCTACAGATCGGTTCGGGCAGAGGGGCACCGTGCGAACCTTGTGCTCTGGAAAGCCCACGGGGATCGCGCCTGTTCATCGGCTCACAACTTCGTCATAACGTCACCTCGGCGGACGAGAAAAGATTGTTGAGGCACGGGTACGAGCAGCCTCGGTTGTTCGCTCGATCGAAAGCACCGTGCGGGGAGGAAGTTCGCCATCATGCAGCGCGACAAGATGTTCGTCTGTTTCCTGATCGGCTGCCGTGAGCCGATGATTCAGGCGAAGAAAGTCCATCCAGGTTGGCGTGCGGAATGTCTCTGTCCAAAGTGAAGGCGTTAGGAGGTTGCGCTGGAGCGTCCAGTTTCGTGCACCGGCACGGCTAAGAGCGTGACGCTTTGCGCGCATGCAGCCGAGAAAGGCGTCGATATTCTTCTCTGATATGGAATAGTCGATTTTGGCAACGATCGGGCCACTCCTTGGCTTCAGATCGAGTGCCAGCTCCGGTGCGCGAAAATCCGAACTTTCCTGGTCCGTTTCTTCCCATGGACGTATCGGCAACACCATTCCCGCTGCTGCAACCAGCAACAGACCCCCGGCGGCGCCCTCCAAAGCGGAGGTCAAGGAGTAGTTCTGCGCGACAGAACCCCAAATCCAGCTGCCAGCAGCCATACCGCCAGCGCTCAAGGCGTAGTAGATCGAGAGCGTTCGGCCGACTACCCACCTTGGGCTTGCCAGCTGCACCGACACGTCAATGCCCGTCCAGGTGACAAGCCAACCCGCGCCACCGAGTGCTAGCGAAATGGCCGCCACAGGGACCGACGATGTAAGTGCAAGGGAAAGGCAACATGCTGCACAAGCGATAGAGGCGAATGCCACCAGCCTGTTTTGAGACATGATCTGCCTTAGGAAGCCGTTGCTCATGCCTGCGATGAAGGCTCCGGCGCCGAAGCCGGCCAGCAGAATGCCGTAGGCGATCGGCCCGCTCTTTAACTGATCCCGGACCACGAGAGGCAGCAGCGCGAGGATAGAGATGCTTGCCAAGCCGAAAAGGGTCGCACGGGCGATCGCAGCCCTGATCTCCAAGGACATCACCGTGAAGCGCACCCCGTCGTGAATAGCTGTAGTCATCGCCTCACGAGGGAGAGGCGAAGAGCGAACTTTCCATTTGGTGCGCCATATTGCGCTTAGAGGCGCCAGATCACTCAGCGCGGCCAAGGCGAAAGCGGCCAGGGGTCCAAAGAATGCCAGGATCACGCCGCCCAAAGCCGGACCAACGCTGCGCACAATGTTGTATCCGACAGACATAAGCGTCACCGCAGCCGGAATGTCGCGCTTGTGAAGGATATCGCCAACGGAAGCATGCCAGGCGGGATCATTCAAAGCGAAGCCGCAGCCAGCCAGGAAACCCAGTCCGAGTATCAGCCAAGGATGGACAAAACCCAGCCCCACCGAAATCATCAGTGTCGTTGATGCCAATGCTATCAAAGAGTGCCCCGCAAACATCACCCATCGGCGGCTGAAGTTATCCGCGATGGCGCCGGCGAGAATCGAGAGGAGGAACACCGGCAATGTGGATGCGGCCTGAACGAGTGCGACCATCAGGTCGGAAGCCGAAATGGTGGCCATCAGCCAACTGATGGCAACCGTTTGCACGAGCCAGCCGAGGCTGGATATTTGTGTGGCAGTCCAGATCGAACGAAATGCCGGGTTGCGAAGCGGGGCAAGCGTCGTTGGAACGGATGGATGCGAAACTTCGTGCTGCACTTTTTACCTTCGACGAGCCGGTTATTTAATTCACGGCTGCCACTACTGCCTTTTTGTCTCTGCGATGTTGTGTAATCGGTCAGTACTTCCAGGGCATGAACCAGCAACCGCTTCCGTATGCTCCAAGTTCATCGTTGGCGCCGACATATCGGTCTAGAATGACGCGCTCAATCCCGAGTTCTTAGCAGACATCAGAGTCGGAAATGTCGCATTGAGCCATCGCGGACTGCGCGGCGCGAATCTTGGTGAGCGCGAATTCCTGCCTACTTTGCGGCCGCGCGCCCCGGCTGCGGCGTGTCCGGCCATTCGACGCGGACCTCCAGCTGAGTGTTGCGACGCTCTTCGAAAAGCGCCGTGGTGCCGAGATGCTGAAACGGCGTGACTTCGCACGGGCCGCTTCCTTGCTCAATGGGATCGCGACCCTCGAAAAAGCCTACGCCGACCGGATCATACCCGTCGACGCTGACGTTGTCGAAGAATGGACACGCATGCTCGGCGCCAAGAATAAGAATCGCTGGGACTTGGCACTAGCGGCCACCGCGCGGGTTCACGCGCTTGTCCTTGTCACTCGCAACACCAAGGATTTCGTGGGACGCGGCGAGCGGCTGCTCAACCCCTTTCAGGATCCACCACTCCGTATCATACCTTGGGCCATGCGCGCGCATCCATTTACACGCCCCAAATCATCGCGGCGAATGAGCTTCTGGCGCGCACAGTCAACACACATGCGGAGCTCAACTCGGGACGCGCTTAAATTTCTAGGAGTTGTGGTGACAGTTTTCTCAGGGCCGGATGCAAGGACTAATTTGCCGCAAGAGTAATGCGATCAGCCTCTCGCCTTGGCGGGATGGCTGCGAGAGCCATTTCATCATGTGGCAAAGCCGGATTATTTGGCGCGAACGCTTTGAAATCGGCAACCAAGAGTCGGTCTATGATGCCGCTCTTTCGGAAGGTCGTGGCGGCACTGGACGCAGTCAGATTGAGATCCACCCGCTTGATCGGCGAGCTTCCAGGGCGGCGGCACCCCTCTGTCGATACGGGCGATATGGCGCCAAGGACAGTCCCGTTCCTTCCCGTCGCTGTCCCAAATATGCGGATCGAAACCTTTTGAGAGGTCTGCGACTCGGCAAGCGTGACTTTGTAGGCCGCGAGCGTCGCCGGCGGTGAATTCCGGTTTGCGCTGGTACCGAACATAGCTTGACTCAGGTGGAGGCTGGCTTGAGGCGCGCAAAGGTTGCTCTCTAAGCTCGGTAAACCTGCCGGTCAGTTCGTCGTCAGCTTGTCTGAGTATCAATCGCAACGGGGCCCAAGCTTCTGGAACTTACTGGGAAGAGACCTACGCCTAAGGGGAACGCCATGTACAATCGAATCAGTGTCTCATCCACACGCGCTAGCCAAGCTGACGAACCGAGTCAGTCGGTGAACAGCGACGGCTTTACGAAAACGCTTGCGGATCTCGCACTGCGGAGGAACCTGCCACCTGGGGAGTTGCCCGACAAAATGGGGTGCTGCGCCAGCAAGCCACAGGCCTCGGATCCAAACAACCTCAGTACAGCCTCTCCAGAGAGCACCTCCCTGTTCCAATACAGGACGGCCGAATTGCCTCAGGCGAATGTAGGCGGCATCTGCGTTGGGCTGGCTGCGGAGTGGCTCAGCAATCTCCACAACAGCCCGGGATCGCGAATGACTGCGCTATTACCCGGATCGGACGGGCACGGCTCAGCGGCTGGGTGGCAGCAGCAGTATATGGAGCTCAGGAGTGAGGCGCGAAGCCAGGGAGCAGGATCTTCTCAGGCAAACCTTGAGGCAAAAACCAGCACGTTGCATGCAGCTGGCTTGCAGCCATCTAACAAAGAGAAGGTGTACACGTTCGACGAACCTGCGAGCTTCTCGCGCATGCTGGGCAAAATCACCGCCGATGGATCGAAGTATTTGCTCAGCTTGCGTTTCAACGAAGGTGAAAGACACTCGGTTGCAACGTCGGCGTTGGATGGAAGGACCACGCTCTTCGATCCCAACTATGGAGAATTTACTGTTCAATCAGACCAGACGGGTAGCTTGTTCAATAGCCTCGCCAATCGCTACAGGAACCCCAACGGGCTGCATTTATCGACAATCACCGCGCAAAAAATGTGCTGAGTCGGGCTTGAAGGCCGCCTGACGGGGTCGGAACAAGAGCTGGTCGAATCGTACGCGGCCTTTTCAACCAAAGACAGCTACGGCTGATTTGATAGTGATGCCGCCATGCGGGGCTTCGGCGCATCTGACGTCCCGTGGCGGCACGAAAGGACAGTCGGCAGTTGCAGCGCTGGCGGCACCCGTGACCAGAGAGTCCGCATGATTTCCCGGCCGTGCCGAGTTTTCCGAACGGCGCTTCCAGACAGGACGCCTGAGACCAGCGGAAGCCGATTTCATGGAAATACAGGTCGGCATGTTGCGGGCTGACATGGTGGAAGAGACTCCCCGCGACCGTGCGCCGGACGCGGGAATTGAAACCCTCGACCGAATTGAAGTGGACGGTGTCGCGAACATATTCGTGGCTGGAATGCCTCACGGTTTCATGCTTGGCAAAGCCCTCACCAGTGACGATGAAGGCCTTCGCTTCATCACTCCTCAATGCGCGTGAGGCTCGATCTGTGTTTCCATCGCACGTTCGGCCACGCGCAATGAAAGACCGGTCACGACCGCGGCACGCTCGTCGCCGGCCCGTGTGCCGGGCGTGACGTCGGACGGCCGCCGCACCATCGCCATGACCGGTGCTTTCTCCGTATTCGCCTGACCTTTCCGACCCCGTCCTGGGGTGGGTCATCCGGCCGTTTTCGGGGGCTTCCCCCGAGATGGAAATGGTCGATATCAACCGGGCCGTCGAGCATGTTTTTCCGCGCCACTATCAGCCGCTGTGCGTGACCCATCCGCCAGGGCCGTCGGGGCTCACTCCAAATGATCTCGGCGAGCCGTACCGGGGACAAGCCTTGTCCGACTGGAGCATCAGCCACATGGCTTTCAGCCAAACACGCACGGCCAGCTTTGAAGAGTGCCGAGGGGGATGGGTCGTCACCGTGAACTGGAACCGGCAATCGCCATTGGAACATCGACAAATGCTGGCCGGCACCGAGGCATGATCGAGCATCTCCAGTCGGTTATCGCCAAGATGATGCGCGAGAAGTCTGGCCCGCGCTCGGAGCGCAGCCAGCGCCTGCTCGGTCAACTGGAATTGCAACTCGAGGATTGGCTGCTGCGGCTGCGGGCAAGGATGCTGCCGAGGCGGGTCAGAGCGCCGGGGTGCGGGTTCAAGAGGCCACACCACGCTCCGCGCGCGATACTATGCCGCGCCGTTTCTGGGCTCCCTCTACCGCAGGCTGTTCGTCAGCGTCTCGACAGCTCGCCAGAGTAGCATGAAAGCGTCGTGCATATCTAATCTGTGAACGTAGGAGATTAACATGGACCCGAACCGCTTCAATCCATTCAGTCCGGATTGGCAGCAATACTACGCCGCGCTGACACAGCAGCGGGCAGGACAGGCGCAGCAGGCGGGGGAGGCTGGGCGAGAGGACTTTCAGCAGCATCTGAGCGATGCGGCCACGGCTGGCCCGTCGTCCCGGCAGCGGTATTTTGCCGCTCCTGGAGACGAGCGCCTCATCCAGCAGGCGGCTGATTATGAGATGGGTCGCGGGATTACGTCGGAGTCTCTCGTCACCAGACGTACCGGTCTGCGGAAGTTGTCTCAGAAGCTCCAAGAGATTCGTGGGGTGGGTATCGCTGGACTCAGTGACGATTCGCTCCGCGACTTTGCTCGGGAGTACTTCCCGGGCAACAGGGGGATCACGAAGGGGTTGAGCATGCTTAAGCGGTACCGTCAGACCCAAGGGGAGGGTTCTTCGCGAGCCGCGGAGGGCTACTCTGGCCAGCCAGTGCATCAGCCGGCCCCATCGCCGGTATCGAGTTTCGATCAAGACGAGATTTGGCGATTGCATGATGCGGCGGAACAACCCGCCCCTTCGCCGCACAGTGTCAACTCGACGGAGTTTTGGGCGGGCGTGGATCAAAGGGGCCAGTTGCCAACCGATAGTTGGAATACGACGAACTTTTGGCGGGGCCTAGATTCACCCGCTCATTCGCCAGCGCCAAGCGTCAATCAACCAAGCCCGCCATCCATGGAGCAAAGCGCCTGGGCATCGTTTTTTGGGCCAACATACGTGCCTTACGCGCCGCCTCCGGCGCCGGATCTAGCAGTGTACGTCCCGGACTGGCAACACGGCGACCAACGGGCGTCTGTGGACCTCATGCGCGGAATGCACTGGCAGAACGTACTGCCCAGCGCGTCCCAGCCGCAGACAAATTTCACCGTTAATGGCGTGCCCTACACGGCCGCGTTGGGGCGATCAGGCAGGCAAGATGACATTCAAGTCTACCGAGCCTGAACAGATGACTGCCGCACGGCAAACAGGGGTTCTTCCGCATATTTGGTGCAGGAACTACTTGTTTTCGGGTGTCCCCTTGTCCGGTTGGGTCAAGCGGCTGCCAGCAGTGGATAGGCAGCGCGCCCATACATCTGCCGCTTGATCGTCTTGAGGCGGTTGATCTGGCCTTCGACCGGGCTCGTACTCCAGGGCTGGGTGATTGCCGCTCCGACAGCCTCAATGTCACGGCCGATGCCACGGCCAGCTCACTGGCCGTGGCATCGGCGATCCATTGCTCGAGGCCGGCATCATCGTCGCCGCGTATCACTGCAGCAAAGCGGCGGGCGAGTTCGCCCGCGATCGAAAGCTCCGGCGCATTTTCATGGAGAGCCGCTTGGTCCGCTCATCGAGAGATGTCGGGTCTTCGCTCAGTAGCCATGCACAATTCCGGGGCGATGGCGGCCGCCACCGCGAATTTGGTGGAGCGGTCGATGACCGCTCCTTCGGGCGGCTGTCCACCTGTAGATGGTCGCCCCTGCTGCCTTCAAAGCCGCGATTCTTGATTTCGGTCCACAGCTGCAGCCCGTTGCGCTGGCCATCCTCCCAGCGATTTTCGAGATAGTCTCGAAAAGGATCCATGAGGACGGAGCGCGAGGGTGGTCGCCGGTGCTCGGGTTCAAATATGCGGAAGGACCCAATCAAGGTGAAACTCGTATTGCCCTGATCGTCCGCTATACTCGTCAGCTTCTCAATGGCTAAGCTTTGCTATACATCGAGATGGCTGTAGAAGATCAATCCCCGATGGATCAGCTGTTCGGCAGCCCAGTTCATAATACGTAATCTTTGGTGGCACCACTGGCGAACTTCGTCAGCTGGTTGTCAGCTCGTACAGCTAAAGCATTGGGCCATTATTGATAGTTGCGGACACTAGGCGTCGCACAGACAAACGTGAGGCGAGTGCCGCCAACAGGTGAGGACGGCTGTGCTGATCGCTGCCTATCGAACCTTGGGTCTAGGCAAGCTGGGTCGCTCGGTCGCCGCCCAAGCTCACTTCCTTGAAATTCGAGCTTGTCATTGATGCGGTGGGCATTGCGTTTGCCTCGACGATTGTGGCGCCCCAGCTGCAGCATCGGTGGACACCACATCCGAGAAGCTGCTCTGGATCTGATGGGCGATCGATCCCGCCAGTTCGTACTTACACATCCTCAACTGCATGGGAGATGAATCTTGACGCGCATTCACCGCCGTTGGCGGTCAAACATGTCGAATTCTGAAGCCGACGCTAGCCTGCGAGTCGATAGTGAGCGCAATGAACGACCCGGAGTCGCTCGAGACCAATCATTCAGCTCTGTGCTGGAGGATGTTCGCTCCAAGCCTGAGCAGTCCGGCGCACCCTGTCGAGAACAAAACTCGGAGCGCTCTGACGACGAACACCATCGGGGTGATCGAGCGCGTCTGGGTTTGCACGCTAGCGCTCTCGGCGCGAAGGAAGCATACGTGCCTGCCCTGCGCGCTCAGTCGAGAAGGCGACGTCTAGACGAGGCGTCCGGGCACAACGCTCAGGAGCGCATTTATCGATCTTACCGTGACGCCCTCGCTCAGGAGCCAGAATCGTCGCATTTTGGAGATGGACGCTGGCATCCCGATCAGGAAACTGAGACTTCGCAAACAGAGGCGACAGCGCGTCACAAACGAGTCATGCCCGACGTGGGGTCTGAACCAAAGAGACGTCGCATCGGCGACGTCGCCACCGGGAGCGACGACCGCCGGTTTAGACCAGATCCTGCTGAGCTAAATCGCGACCCGAGCTCCGCTCGTCTGGGCGGCGAAGCGTTGCAACGCAGTCGAACGTCTGGGAGCTTGCAAAGAGACACTCTCCAAGAACCTGAACGGTCCGGGCCTGACCTGCGGGGCAGGCCAGTCAAGCGGCGCATCAACGAGGTGGTGCCGCAAAGGGCGCATGGTAAGGAAGCGCATGGACGCGCGGACCTCGAGCGCTCGAGGCTTCGTGAGGGGATGGAGACTCTTGACCGCGCTGGCCGCGCTCATGACTTCTATGCATTCTCAACTGCCGTAGTGGACTATGCCAAACAGCTGAGGATGCCGAGCCTCGCAACTTTCCTGGAGAGGGCTGCGGCTCTGTTTGAAAGCGACTTTATCCCGCGATGGGAGGACAATGTACGCGCTAACCAAAGCTGGGGTTACGCCCTCGCCTGCAATGCGGTGAGCCGCGAGGCCGGAGGTCAGGCGGGCATAGATGCGTGCAAGGCGATGGCAACTCACGTCTCGCAGCTTAATGACGCGCTCATGAAGAAAGTGGACCTGAGGGCGCTTTCCCTATTTGCGGTTTCATTCGGGCGGCATCCACAATCGACGACATGCCGTAATGGGACAATTAGGATCGCGAAGTTCTTTTGCGAGGAGAACCTGGCGCTTCAGCATCTGAATGATCTGAGTCTTTCATCGCTGGCGAATGGGTTCAGCAAGTGGCCGGAAAGGACGGAGTGTCGCGATGGCATGGTCGCGATTGCAAGCGAGCTCCTTCGGCGCGCCAAAAACAAGGGGCTTTCCGACATCGGTCAGCTGCAACTGCCCGGTTTGGTGAACGCTCTCTGCAAGTGGCCGAAGGAGGCGATCTGTCGCAAGGCGACTGCCGCGATTGCCGATGATGTCGTTCGTCGCGCGCAACTTTCACGATACAATTCTCAGGCGCTTACGAACCTAGTGAACGGTTTCAGCAAATGGCCGGAAGAGGCAAGGTTTGAGCGCGCGACACTCCCAATCGCCACCGAGGTGACACGACGCCCGCTAGCTGACTTTGAACCACAGGGCCTGGCAAACTTGGTGAACGGTTTCGGCAAGTGGCCGGACCAGCGGCCTGCTCGCCGCGCGGGGGTCGCAATTGCCGCTGCAGTCTGTCGTCGCCAGCTCTCTGACTTCGATCCGCAGAACCTGGCCCTCCTTGTGAACGGTTTCAGCAAATGGCCGAAAAAAGAGGACTGTCGAGAGGCCACCGTGGCAATCGCCGGGCAAATCCTGCAGCGGAGATTACGTGATTTCACTCCACAGGCTTTGGTGAACCTGGTGAACGGTTTCAGCAAGTGGACCGAGGAAGCGGACTGTAGAGCGGGCACAGCGGCAATTGCTGGGGAGATCCTCCGCACCGCGCTGCGCGGTATCACTCGGCCGGCCCTGGCCGTCCTGGTGAACGGCTTCAGCAAGTGGCCGGATGACCCGAGATGTCACGCAGGCGCGCTCGCCATCGCTCCTGAAATTCTTGAGCTCGCCCGCGGACCGGACGGTCTTTCCGCTTTCAACGAGCTGGGCCTGGCGAACCTGGTGAACGGCTTCAGCAAGTGGCCGCAAGAGAGGGTCTGTCGCAAGACGGTCGTCGCGGTGGCCGAGGAGATCATCGGCTTCCCCGACCGGCTCCCTCATTGCAGCCAGCAGGATCTGGCCAATCTGGCGAACGGTTTCAGCAAGTGGCCTGAAAAGCTGGCTTGCGGGGAAGCCACAGTCGCAGTCGCCAGCGAGATCCTTGACCTTGCCGGCCGCCATGGCCGGCTCTCTGGTTTTACTGAGAGGTCGCTTGCGAGCCTGGTGAATGCGTTCAGCAAATGGCCTGACCGCACGCCGACTCTTCAAGCCTCAACCGCCATCGCCAATGAGCTCCTCAGCCGCCCCGATCGGCTCTTGTTTTTTACTCGACAGGAGTCCTCAAACCTGGTGAATGGCTTCAGCAAATGGCCGAAAGAGGAGAGCTGCCGCCAAGCAACAGCCGCAATCTCCCGCGATGTTCGCGCCCGCCACAGGCTCTCCGATTTTAATAGCCTGGAGCTGACAAACCTGGCGAACGGCTTCAGCAAGTGGCCTTCAGACGAAGACTGTTCCGAAGCCTCAGTCGCTATCGCTCGGGAGATCCTCTGCCGCCGCTTGTCCGATTTTACGCCGCAGCAACAGGCCGACCTGATGAACAGCCTCATCAGATGGCGGGGAGAGGCGACGTGCAGCCAGGCAATCGTGCATCTCGCATGCGACCTGGGTCGCGGAGGCCAACGATTCGCTACTTTCACAACGCCCCAGCTCAGCAGGATAGCTAACGCCGTGGGGCTAAGTTTCATGAGGGCGGAGGAAGCTGGAGATATTGCTGACGCCACTGTGCTGAAAGACCGGCTGCACCAGCTGGTGCATTACTTGCACTATGCAAATGATCGGCTCGAGCAAGCCGATGTTTTGAGCATTATCAACATCTTCAAGCCGCTGGGAAAGGCTCGGCTGTTTGACGATCTCGCTTTGCTGGCACCGACAGGGTTGGGTCGGCTCGAAGAATTGGTGCATGCCCCTGGGTTTGCCGCGGAGAACAACCTCGAATCCATGGGAAACATTTGTATCGCTCTGCTCCCGCTCGCCCGAAGCCCGCAGAAATCGATGCTCTGGCACCGAAGGCAAGCGCTAAACCTGCTGAACGATCTCCAACCAGGTTTGGAGCAGAAGATCGCGGCATATCTAAACGCAACCAATGGCGAGCGGCGGAGCCGTGGCCCGTTATCGAGCCGCCGTCCCGCGCTCTCGATCTTTCAAGCGCTCAAGGGGCGTGAGGTCCTGGCGAGTTTGTACCGACGACCGTATGTCGAGGGCCAGAAGTCCGACTTGGCTATGCGGCGGCAACAGCTGGAGCGCGAGACCAAGAAGATCCTGGCCGAGACGCGGAACCTCATAGAAAGCGATCTTTCCAACATGAGCTGGAATCTGATTGCGCAGATCGAAGGGGACGATGCGCTTGATGCGCTCGACTCGTTCATGACGCTGGATGAGGGGGCGATCCGGAGTCAACATCCGCCGTCCGTCTTTGATATGCATCAAGTATTACTGACCATGGATCACGAGCCACGACCGCCCAAGGGTGAGGCGGGACTGATGCAGTTGCCAGTCGTTGACCTGCAGGGGCGCCGGCTGGCCGCGGACGCTGAGCCGCGATACTCGATCCTTCATCGCCTGACCTCGGGAGCCGTTCCGTTAGTAGCGGTCCAACTGCCGGGAAAGCCGAGCCCCTTCATGTTAAGGCGCGTGTTCTGTGTCGATGATGTACCTTACCGCATGGACGTGTTCGGCGGAAGCAAGTTAAAGGCGCCGAAGCCAACCCTGTCGCAGATCGCCGCCGTCGCTCCGGGCGAGCAAGGACCCAAGGCTTCCGGCGGGAAGCTGCTGGCGATCCCGTATGCCGAGACCGCACCGGGTACGGCATTCGAACAGCTATCGCGCGCCTGGGCGCCTTTCAAAGAGGCCTATTACTACACGCAGCGCAGAGGCTTTGCTGCACCTCCTGCCATCAAAGATCTAGGCCCTCATGACTACGCGCTGGAGGGCAATTTCAAGTTGTCGCTGCTGCCGGACCGCCCTGCCGGCGAGGAGCATCCCTTTAAGCTGACTGGACCGGAAGGCTCGATAGCTTTGCGGCCGCATGACGGTTGCGGCTTCATCAGAGCCTCACTGGCGGAGCGTATGCTAGCTGTTCGCCGCGCTGGGCGGCAGGATGGGCCTGATCGGGTGCCTGCTTTCGCGGAGGGAAGGAAATCGTCGCTCCCCGCCACGGCGCTGCAATATTATTCGCGAAGCGAGCGGGTGGCGGAAGAGGCGCGCGAGAAAGCCAACAGCTGGCTTGAGACCAAAAAAGGAGATGCGCTGACGTCCGAAGAGTTGTTTCGCACCGTGACGGCCGGACGCATCGAAGGTCCCGGCGCGGTTGCCGTGCCATCCAATGATGGCCGTCTGCATGTGCCTAAACTTAAGAGCGAAGGGCTGACGGGTACGGCTGGCGTGCTGATCGGCCGCTCCCCATACGATAAGCCAAACTTGCGCCCATTAAGGCCTGAACAAGTCAAGTCGTCAGCCGATGGCGACCCAACTGCGGCATTCCTCGATAAATGCGTGGCCATGCAATACAGCTTCAATGTCGCCGAGAAGTCGGGGGAGCAACTGGCGAGCGACGATCCCACCTTTTTCGCCAAAGGCATTCTCATCGTGGTGCCTGACGCGATGTGGCCGGCCAACTACCGAGATCGTGGGATGGTATTGTCGGCGGAGGACGTTAAGTCCCATTCGGGCTGGACCCGCCGCAAAGAGCGGGTTACGGCGAACACCTCACTTGATTGTGTCGGCATCCTCCAGGCGACAGAGGTATTTGCTCCGGGGTCCTTGGTCGCCGTGCCGCCCGATCAACAAAAGAAACTCGACGGCGACTTCGATGGGGATACGGTCATTATTCTCGGCGACCGGCCGCAGCTCTATGAGCATGTTCGGCAGTTCGATGAGGCGGAGCAAGCTCGCGGAGTCCGCTCACTCAAGCCGCCAAAATCGCATACCGCCGCGATCGAGGACGGCAGGTACAATTTCAGTCGTGCCAGCCAGATTCTCGCTGCCACGCAGAACACTTTGGAAATCTATAGTACTTTGCAGCGAAATTTTCTGGCTCAATCAGATCAGGCCCGGCGCTGGTTTGCCGAGCGGGCCATCTTCGGTACCTACGAAGGTATTCACCACGAGCTCAGAAGTGCCCTACGTGACTTGTTGAACCAGGAAGAGGTGAGCGGCCAGGATATCCCCCCCCAACTCGAAAGGGTGATGCGCGAGATCGAGCTCGCAGAGCATCCGGTCGCTCGCGAGATCAGCGAATTGCTCGCGGCCGACTTGGAGGCGTGGGCTGCTGGTGCGAATGGGGACGTCCCGCCCGAGACAATCGAACGCGGCACCGTCAACGATGGCGTGAGCCAGGCGGTTTCGGAGTTGCTTCCACACCTGGCCGAAGCCTATCAGGCCTCCGCTCACCCACGCGACCGCGTTCAGGCCTTACTCGACCACTACCCTGCGCGCATCGATCCTCGACCCGATGGCTACGAGCCGGACGACCTCATACAAAGCGCAAGCAATCTCCTGAGTCTCGGCAACAAGGTCGGGACCGACGCCTATAAATCCGACACAAGTGCCCAACTCTTCCTGAAAAAAAGCCAAGCGCTGCAGCGCCTCCTGCAACAGACGCCGGGCCTAAGGTCCGTGCCCTACGTCAAAGGCGTAGCAGCCACGCTCAAGCACGGCAGGTTCGATGTCGATGCGTCATTGGAGGATCTGAGGGACAATCCAACGCTAACGGCTTCAGTGATGGAAGCCGCTATCAAGCTCGCGGCGGACAAGCATATCCTGCCGGAACCCTTCGGTCGACAGCTGACGGCCGAAGATTCCGCTATGACGATGACCCCCAAGGAAGCCGCGGATCGCGCAGAGATCGAGCGTGCTAGAGCCGCAGCGGAAGAGAAGGAGATTACCACAGCGGTACTTAGAGTTGCCGAAATCCTAAGGCGAGCGGATATCGACGTCAGCATGCCCCGTTTGGATCGCCCCGTGAGATCGGTAGGATCACTGACAGACCAACTGACGGGAACGAGCGCTAAGTCTGACAGCGACGCCCAGCTGATCAGCAACGCCGTGCGGCATGTCTTCGAAATCCCTGACAAGGTCTTTGCACGTGGTTTCAAAAAAGCCATTTTGGCATTTGACGAGCGGGGCTACGCTGAGGTCAGCACGACCAACTGGTTCAGGATGCGAGATCCAACCTTCATCGGCGTCACCAGTGTGCTCACCACGCCGGACGGATATCGCTTTGCGCTAGAGTTCCATACGCCACAGAGCTATCAGGCTAAGCTTACCAACCACGATACCTACAAGAAGCGGGACAAGCTGCGGCTCGAACTGAGCGGAGATGCTCTGGTGCAAGCTACGCAAGAACTTGCCCAGAGTGCACGAGAGGTCTGTAAGGACGTGGCGATTCCAGAAGGCGCCAGGGAGCTTCCTCATTGGGGAATCGAACTGGACGCTCGACCATCTGCCGGTGCGACCTTTGGCCTGCGAACTGCCGAACGGCCACGGTTGCCCGAGAAATCACCGATGGCCAAAGAGGTCGTCTCGTCACTCGGTTCGCGGCCGATTGTGCTCGTCGGGCTGCCGGGCGCCGGCAAGTCCTCCATCGGCCCAGCTCTCGCGCGGCGACTCGGGCTCGCCTTCGTCGACTCCGATAAAAAAATCGAAAGAGAGACCGGCATGTCGATCACGGAAATTTTCGATGCCGAAGACAAAGGCAAGCAGTGGTTCAGGGACCGCGAGGCGAGCTTGATCGCGCAGTGTGTCGAGAAAGGGAAGGTGGTCCTCGCAACTGGCGGCGGCGCCTTCGAGCGTGAGGAAACCCGGCGCCTGATCCTGGACAATACGGTCTCGATCTGGCTCGACACTGACCGAGGCGAGATCTGGAAGCGCCTTGCGAATGACACCAGCCGCCCGTTGCTGCGGACCGACGAGGCAGAGGAGACCAGCGGGCCGCAGAGCTCCGACAAGAGGGCCATCAAGAAGGAGCGTTTCGAGGAAATCGTGCAGGAGCGCACGCCGCATTACCGCCAAGCCAATCTCACAGTCGTTCCGCCCCATAAAAGGAACAACAACAGGAACGCCGAAGCATGCGTGGCGGCCCTGCACGGCTATCTCAGCGGCGGCGCAGGGCAGGGTGCTCGGCAGGCCGGCTCGTTTCAGGAGCTTCCTGCTGCGCCAAGCTCTCAGGGGGCGGGATGCGCGACTACAGTCAAAGTGGGACTCTCATCCTGATCACGCTACGGCAAGGGGAGAACGAAGGCCAGTGGTTTCTTACCACGACCGCGGATGCAGCGCTGCTGGCGTTCATTGGCGTTTCGTCGAGCAGCGGCCCGCCTTTGGCTATCGCGGCATCACCGCGCTGGTGAACCGCGAGCTCACGCCGACGAGGTTGGCCGTCGCCAACCGCAAAGCGGAAGCTTTCTTTGCAATCTGCCAGCCCGGTTTCCACTCCATTGCCGGCGACTGGAACAAGGCAACGCCTCCCCAGCATCTGAGTATTGAGTTTATTCGGCTTTTCAACTTTGGCACCGGACTTGCGCCCCTTCGCATATTCGCGGCACCAGGAGATGCCGCCGCCTGTGGAGGACGGCCTTATGCAAGAAACATTCTACGAGGTCATGCGCCGGCAGGGGATCACCCGCCGAAGTTTCCTCAAATTCTGCAGCCTGACGGCGGCTTCCCTCGGCCTTGGACCGGCCTTCGCGCCGAAAATAGCTTACGCGATGGAGTCCAAACCGCGCATTCCGGTACTGTGGCTGCACGGGCTCGAATGCACCTGCTGCTCCGAAAGCTTCATCCGCTCGGCGCACCCGCTCGCCAAGGACGTCGTGCTGTCGATGCTTTCACTCGATTATGACGACACGCTCATGGCGGCCGCCGGCCACCAGGCCGAGGCGATCGTCGACGAGGTCGTCGAACAGTACAAAGGCAACTACATCCTCGCGGTCGAAGGCAATCCGCCGCTCAACGAGGACGGCATGTTCTGCATCATCGGCGGTAGGCCCTTCATCGACCAGCTCCGGCATGCCGCCTCAAGCGCCAAGGCGATCATCTCCTGGGGCTCCTGCGCCTCCTGGGGCTGCGTGCAGGCCGCGCGGCCGAACCCGACGCGGGCCACGCCCGTCGATAAGGTTCCCGGCCTGCCGGACAAGCCGATCATCAAGGTGCCCGGTTGCCCGCCGATCGCAGAAGTGATGACGGCCGTCATCACTTATATCCTGACCTTCGAGAAATTCCCCGAACTCGACCGGCAAGGCCGGCCTAAAATGTTCTACAGTCAGCGCATCCACGACAAATGCTATCGGCGCCCGCATTTCGACGCGGGCCAGTTCGTCGAGTCCTTCGATGACGAGGGCGCGCGCAAGGGCTATTGCCTCTATAAGGTCGGCTGCAAGGGACCGACCACCTACAACGCCTGCTCGACGGTGCGCTGGAACGGCGGCCTCTCCTTCCCGATCCAGGCCGGCCATCCCTGCATCGGCTGCTCCGAGGACGGCTTCTGGGACAAGGGCGATTTCTACAGCCGCCTGACCCGCGTCCACGGCTTCGGCATCGAGGCCGATGCCGACAGGATCGGAACGATGGCCGCGACCGTGGTCGGCGCCGCCGCGGCCGCGCATGCTGCGGCAAGCGTGGTCAAGCGGATGCGCGAAAAAGGAGGGAACACCTGATGGGCATCCAGACGCCGAACGGCTTCAATCTCGACACCTCCGGCCAGCGCGTCGTGGTCGATCCGGTCACGCGGATCGAAGGCCACATGCGCTGCGAGGTGAACATCGACGAGAACAGCATCATCCGCAACGCGGTCTCGACCGGCACCATGTGGCGCGGGCTCGAGGTCATCCTCAAGGGCCGCGACCCGCGCGACGCCTGGGCCTTCACGCAGCGCATCTGCGGGGTGTGCACCGGCACGCACGCGCTCACCTCCGTGCGTGCGGTCGAGGACGCGCTGGGCATCATGATCCCGGAGAACGCCAATTCGATCCGCAACATCATGCAGCTCTCGCTGCAGGTGCACGACCATCTGGTCCACTTCTACCACCTGCACGCGCTGGACTGGGTCAACCCGGTCAACGCATTGAGAGCCGACCCGAAGGCGACGTCGGAGCTGCAGCAGGCGGTTTCGCCGAGCCACCCGATGTCCTCGCCGGGCTATTTCCGCGACATCCAGAACCGGCTGCGCAAGTTCGTGGAGAGCGGCCAGCTCGGGCCGTTCAAGAACGGTTACTGGACCAACCCAGCCTATCTGCTGCCGCCGGAAGCCGACCTGATGGCGGTGACGCACTATCTGGAAGCGCTTGACTTCCAGAAGGAGATCATGACGACGCGCACGATCTTCGGCGGCAAGGACACCCATCCCAACTGGCTGGTGGGAGGCGTACCCTGTGCGATCAACATCGACGGTGAGATGGCGGCCGGCGCGCCGATCAACATGGAGCGGCTGAACTACGTCCGCAGCGTCATCGAGCGTACCATCGCCTTCGTCGACAACGTCTACGTCCCCGACATCATCGCGATCGGCAATCTCTACAAGGCCTGGCTCTACGGCGGCGGCCTGTCGGGCAAGAGCGTGCTCGCCTATGGCGATATCCCCGACAAGGCCAACGACCATTCTGCCGCCAACCTGATGATGCCGCAGGGTGCGATCATCAACGGCAATCTCAAGGAGGTGCTGCCGGTCGACCTGCGCGATCCCGAGCAGATCCAGGAATTCGTGCCGCACTCCTGGTACAAATATCCGGACGAGGCCAAGGGCCTGCACCCCTGGGACGGCGTCACCCAGCCGCATTACGAATTGGGGCCCAATGCCAAGGGCACACGCACCAACATCATCGAGCTGGACGAGTCGGCAAAATATTCCTGGATCAAGGCACCGCGATGGCGCGGCCACGCCATGGAGGTCGGCCCGCTCGCCCGCTATGTCGTCGGCTATGCCCAGGGCCACGAGGAAATCAAGGAACAAGTCGATTCCACGCTGCGCGCTCTCGGCGCGCCGTTCAACGCGCTCTTTTCCACGCTCGGCCGCACCGCTGCGCGCGCTCTAGAAGCGCAGTGGGCGGCCCGCAAGCAGGCCTACTTCCTGGACAAGCTGATCGCCAACATCAAAGCCGGCGACTCCTCCACGGCCAACACGAAGAAATGGGACCCGAAGACCTGGCCGGCCGAGATCAAGGGCGTCGGCTTCACCGAGGCGCCGCGTGGCGCACTGGGTCACTGGATACGGATCAAGAACGGCCGCATCGAGAACTACCAGTGCGTCGTGCCGACCACCTGGAACGGCTCTCCGCGCGACCATGCCGGCAATCTCGGCGCCTTCGAGGCCTCGTTGATGGACACCAAGGTCGAGCGCCCCGAGGAGCCGGTCGAAATCCTGCGGATCATACACAGCTTCGATCCGTGCCTTGCCTGCTCGACCCACGTGATGGGGCCGGACGGCCGGGAACTGGCCGATGTCAAAGTGCGGTAGGAAGGGATTTTCAATGAGACGCTCTGTCGTGAAACTCGGCGCAGCAGCATCGCTTGCCGCCCTTGCCGGCCCTGCCTGTGCCCATGTCGGCGCAGGCCATGCGGACGGCCTTGCCGCGGGCCTCGCGCATCCGCTGCTCGGTCTCGACCACCTGCTCGCCATGACGTCGGTCGGGGTCTGGTCGGCGCTCGCCATGCCGTTGCGGGCCTGGACCGCGCCGGCCGCCTTCGTCGCGGCCATGGTCGGCGGCGCCGCGCTCGCCTTTGTCGGCGTCGCCCTGCCAGCGGTGGAAGGCATGATCGCGCTGTCGGTGCTGGCGCTCGGGCTGATGATCGTTTTCGGTGCAGGTTTGCCGCGCATCGCCGGCATAGGCCTTGCCGGGCTGTTCGCGCTGTTCCACGGCCATGCGCATGCCAGCGAGGCAGCGGGAGCAACATTTGCCTATGTCGGCGGTGTCACGCTGGCGACCGCAGCACTCCACCTCCTCGGCGTCAGCCTCGGCCTCAAGATCGCGTCATCGTCCCGGCTGCGAACCGGCATCGGCATGCTGGTCGCCGGCTCGGGTGCCGCGCTCGTCTTCGGCGGATAGGAGGCGGCCATGACCGTGAGCCATACATCTCACAGTGAAGACGCGGTCTATGTCTACGAGGCGCCGCTGCGTCTCTGGCACTGGGTCAACGCCTTCGCGATCCTTGCGCTGGCCGGAACCGGCTACCTCATCGGTTCGCCGCCGCCATCGGTCGGCGGCGAAGCCAGCGCCAGCTTCGCCTTCGGCTGGATACGATACCTGCATTTCGCGGCCGGCTATGTCCTGATTGCTGGCTTCGCCTTCCGCGTCTACTGGACCTTCGCCGGCAACGAGCATGCCCGGCAGATATTCCTGCCGCCCGTCTGGCGCGGCCGCTTCTGGCGGGAAGCCTGGCATGAGGTGCTCTGGTATGCCATGCTGGTCAGGGAGCCGGTTAAGTATTCGGGGCACAACCCGCTCGCCACGATCGCCATGCACATCCTGTTCGTCTGGTTCACCATCTTCATGATCGTGACAGGTCTCGCACTCTACGGCGAAGGGACCGGAATGGGTTCCTGGCAGCACACGCTGTTCTCGAGCCGTGTGATCCCGCTGTTCGGTCAGAGCCAGGACGTCCACACGTGGCACCATCTCGGCATGTGGGTGATCATCTGCTTCCTCATCATCCACATCTATGCCGCTGTGCGCGAGGACATCATGTCGAGACAGTCGATCATTTCCTCGATGATCTCAGGCTGGCGGACCTTTCGGGGCAACGGTGCCCCGCGTGATTCCCGCTAGGACGACTTTCGTGACCTCACCTGCCGGCGGGGGGTTGCCCGCGCCGGCTTTTTTCTTCAAGCGGGGTTGCCTTCAAACCGACCCACACTCCGCCTCGGCTTCGCCTCGACACCTTTTCCGTTCGACGGGGAGCGGAAGTGCCAACGGCAACGGTGGTCAGGGGCAAAGTGCGGAGCGAGGCGGGTTGCGTGGGCGAGTGAACGCAAGCTTTTCATCGGCCTGGAATTTCGCTTCTCACTGCCCCGCGATGGCGCACCCGTCAATGGAAGGATACTTTCCGTCCGCGCGGGTAAAATCGTAATCGCGCTTTCCACGCGTCGTTCTCTATCCAGGGATCAACCCTTATTTCGCAACCTTTTGCCTGCCCCCAGGCAATTGGCCCGCCTCTTGCGGCTGGAAGGAAAAAGCTCAAGAGGAGGTTTTCCCAATGAACGGCGCGCCACGGGTGCTCGTGCTCGGCATCGGAAATTTGCTATGGGCCGATGAGGGCTTCGGCGTCCGCGTGGTGGAGGAGTTCCACCGGCTCTGCGAAACGGCGGACAACGTGCGGGCCATGGATGGCGGCACGCAGGGCATCTACCTCGTCCAACACATCCGCGAGGCCGACATCCTCGTCGTGTTCGACGCGGTCGACTACGGCCTGGCGCCCGGCACGCTGAAGCTCGTCGAAGGCGGCGAGGTGCCGGCCTTCCTCGGCGTGAAGAAGATTTCGCTCCACCAGACTGGCTTTCAGGAAGTCCTCGCCATGGCCGAGATGATGGGTGACTATCCCGCCCACCTCCTTCTCGTCGGGGTGCAACCGGTCGAGCTGGACGACTATGGCGGCAGTCTCCGGCCCGCGGTGAAGGCTCAGATCGAGCCAGCAATCGAGCTTGCTGTCGAGTGGCTCGCCCGGCACGGAGCGACGATCGCCAAGCGCACCGAACCGCTTGCCGAGGAAGAGACGCTCGCCTCGCGCGAAATGCGCATCGGCATCTACGAGAGCGGTCGACCCCGGCCGGAAGAGGCCTGTCGTCACGGCGACGCGCGGCTTCTCGCCAATAGCGCCTTCGCTGGCCCGACGAATTTCCAGCGCGAGGTCGACGCGCTTTTGCAATCGTCCGGAGGGCGGGGCTGATGTGTGTCGGCGTTCCCTTCCAGGTGGTTGAATGCAGCGGCGGCATTGCCCTGTGCACCGGTCGCGGCGGCACGCGGCGGGTCGACATGACGCTGGTGGGCAATCAGCCGGCGGGTACGTGGATACTCGCCTTCCTCGACACTGCGCGCGAGACGGTCACGGCCGAGACGGCGCGCCTGATCGCCGACGCCCTCGAAGCGACGGAGCGCGCGCTCGCCGGCGACACCGACCTCGACCACCTCTTCGCCGACCTGGTCGGCCGCGAGCCGCAGCTGCCCGAGCATCTGCTGGCGGCGCAAGCCCTCTCACCGCAAGGCACAAAGGACGCCTGAGTCCATGTTTTCACCCGCTCTCGCCACAATGATGGAGCGCCACCGGATCCGGGTGGTTGACGAGGCGAACATCGGCGCATTCGCCAAGGCCCACGAGTTCACCGCGCTGTTTTTCCCCGGTGACTGGCTGCGGCTCGCCGAGAGCAACGATGTGGCGGTGATCCTGCCGGAGTTGGTGCAGGCCTTCCAGGGCGTGTTCAAGCCGGCCGTGGTATCTCGGGAGAGCGAGCGCAAGCTGCAAACCCGATATCGCTTCAACGCCTTCCCGGCGCTTGTCTTCCTGAGGAACGGCGAATATCTCGGCGTCATCAAGCGCGTGCTCGACTGGCAAGACTATCTCACCCAGATCGCCGGCATACTGACAAGCGCGCCGAGCGCACCGCCGCCCTTCGAGTTTCCCCATGCGTGCGCAACGCACGATCATCACGGCCACGATCAGTTCGATTGAGCGAAAGCAGCTGGGAGCGCGCCATGGCAGCATCACTATGCGGCGGCATCGGGCCGGGTTCACAGCCGCGCGAACAGGACGGCGCCGATTTGCAGTATATGCCGAAGGGCATGGCGACCTTTGCGGCACCCGTATTGCCCGAGAAGGAAAATGTCGCCGGGCTCGAAGCCGCTTTGGCGGTGCTCTGCGCGCTGGCCGAAAGCCTCGGCCGGTCCTCGCCGGGCTGCGAAAACGCGGTGCATGATCTTTCCGGCCTCGACCGCGCCAATCTTGCGCTGATCGACCAGACGCTGGGCGAGGGCGAGGTCTCGATCATCTGCGGCGAGGACCTGCAGGCGCAGGAGTCGGTGCTCGCCGGTGTCTGGCGCGTGCGCCAGACTGGACCCGACGGCACCCTCGTGCGCGATTTCGTCGAGGTCGGCGCCTTTCCCTCGACCGTGCTGGAGAGGGCCTTCGCCGGCTGCCGCAATATGCTCGCTGCGCCCGCGACCTATCCGATGGGCGTCTTCAACGCGCCGCCGCTGATATCGGAGCTCAATGACCGCATCCCGCTCGTAGGGCCCGGCGTCGGGCCGCACGTCATAAACCTGTCGCTGCTGCCGCACACTGAAGAGGACCTGACCTTCCTCGACGGCCTGCTCGGCCACGGGCCCGTGGTCGTGCTGTCGCGTGGCTACGGCAATTGCCGCGTGACCACGACGGCGACGCGCGGCGTCTGGTGGGTGCGCTTCTTCACTTCGACCGACGATCTCATCCTCAACACGATCGAGGTCACGGCCTTGCCGGAGGTGGTCCGCGCCGCGCCGGAGGACATTGCCGACAGCCGCCAGCGGCTCCTCGAAATCCTGGAGGTCTACCGGTGAACGACACCTTCTTTGCCGGTTCCTATGGCGGCGACAATGCCAAGATCGGCCCGATGTCGCGGCTCGAATGCAAGATCTGCTGGCATGTCTACGACCCGGCCGAAGGCGACGACTGCTGGCAGATCTCGCCCGGCACGCCCTTCGCCGAACTGCCGGCGCACTGGCGCTGCCCCACCTGCGACGGCTCCAAGCAGGGCTTCATGGTCGTAGGCAATTGACATGGATCACTCGCAAACCGTCGCTGCCCGTCTAGAGTTCGTGTTTCAGCGGATCGAACGGACAGCCATGACAGGAATTCCGATCCTCAATCCGGCGCTTTGCGTCAGCGCGGTGGGCGTGCAGCAGTGGCAGGGCGAATGGCTCGCGGTTCTCGTCACGCCATGGTTCATGGACCTCGTGCTCCTGCCTGCTGGCGACGGGCAAGCGCGCCCGCGCATGCCTACGGGCACGAAGGAGCATGTCTCGTTCCCGGCTGGCCAGTTCGAGTTCATCCAGGCCTATGACGAGGAGCTCGGCGGCTATCGCATGTGCTCTCTGTTCTCGCCGATGTTCGAATTCGCCGACCAGGAGAGTGCGGAAGAGGCCGGGCGGCAGGTGCTTGCGGAACTGTTCAATCGTGAGGCGGAAGAAGACGAGGACGGCGACATGGCCCGTGTCTGGGAAGGCCGGCTAGCTGAGGAAGTGGCAAGCGCGTTGGACGGGGTTGAGACAGCCCGAACACCTGAGAGCTCTCAGCCGGCGGGATTGCCCCGCCGATCCCTGTTCGGCTTGGGCGACAAGGAGGAGGCCGCCGCATGAGCATCGATGGCCGCGTCTCTATCGATCTCGTCTGCGATGGCGGTCGCCTTGTGAAGGCCATCGTTGTTCCGCCGCGCCCGATTGCGCTTGGCCCGATCTTGCGAGGCCGACCGGCGACGCAGGCCGTGTCGATGATCGGCTTGCTGTTCAGTGTCTGTGGTATCGCGCAGTCGGCGGCGAGCGTCGAGGCAGTCGAGGCGGCCCTGGAGATCGGGGCGGACCGGCGGACGAAACAAGCGCGGCGGCTTCTTGTGCTTGCCGAGACGCTGCGCGAGCATCTGCTGCGCATTGGCTTGGATACTGCCAGTCTCGCGGGCGAGCCTGCGGACGGTAAAACCCTGCGCCGGGTTATGAACCTGCCGCTGCGCCTAAAGCAGGCGCTTTTTCGAGGCGGGAATGCGTTCGTTCCCGGCGTATGGGCAGAGATGCCGGGCGCGGAAGCCGCCGAAACGGCCACTGAGGCGAGCTCCCTAACGCAGTGCGTGGTCTACGCAGGCGAAAAGCCGCTTGGCGAGATGGATCGCGATGCCTTCACCGAGTGGGCTATGGAGGGCAGTACGGTTGCGGCCCGCCTCCTCGCTCCGGTCCTGGCAAGGGGCTGGGCCCTAATAGGCTGCCCCGAAAAGACAACTGGGGGAAACAGGGATTTGCCGAAGCAAGCGTCGGCCGACACGAGCTGCCTCGCCAGGCAGGCTGGTGCGCCGCTCGTTCGCGCTTTCCTTTCCGAAAACGGTGAAGCCGGGCTGGCCGCACGGCTGGCCGCCCGCGTGGTCGAGGCATCGAAGCTGCCGGGGCAGATCGCCGGAGGGCTCGCGGCCTTGCGGGATGTCGCGGACGGGTCCGATGTGCCCACGTCCAAAGTCTTTCGCGACGAGAACGGGGGTCGCTTTGCTACTGCCTCCGCCGAGGCAGCACGCGGCCGGCTGGAACATCGGATTGTTTTCAAGGACGACCGTATAGCCGACTATGCCATCACGTCTCCGACCAGCATCCATTTCGGCGAGCGGGGCATTGCCGCGCGCTCGCTTTCGGCGCTCGCTGCATCCAGGCGTGAAGTTCTGGCGGTCCAGGCCGATCTTCTGGTCCGGGCCATCGACCCCTGCGTCGGCTACGATGTGAGGGTCCGCTGATGCACGAGATGACGATATGCGAAAGCATCCGCGGCATCCTTGAGGATGAGGCCGCCAGACAGGATTTTCGGAAGGTGGACCGCGTCTGCCTGGAAATCGGGCGGCTATCCGGTGTCGAGGTCGAGGCGCTGAAGTTCGGCTTCGATGTCGCCATGCTTGGCTCGCTGGCGCAAGACGCAAGGCTGGAAATCGTCGAGACGGAAGGCAGGGCCTGGTGCATGCCTTGCAGCCGGAGTGTGCCGATCGCGGCGCGCTTCGATCCATGCCCCGACTGCGGCAGCCATCAGCTGCAGGTGACCGGCGGCGAGGAAATGAAAATCAGGGAATTGGAGGTGAGCTGATGTGCACCGTTTGCGGATGCGGCGAGGGCGAGGTCCGGTTCGAGGGCAAGGCGCATGGCCATCACCATCGTCGCGTCCACGAAGGCCATGATCACCACCACCATCATCATCACGACGATCATGTGCACGATTGTGGGTCGGGCCCGGCTGGCACCCATGCGCCGGGCATGAGCCAGGCGCGGATGGTCAAGCTGGAAAAGGATATCCTTTCCAAGAACAACGAGTATGCCGATGCGAACAGAAAAATGTTCGCCGAGCGCGGCGTGCTGGCGCTCAACCTCGTCTCCAGCCCCGGCTCGGGCAAAACGACGCTGCTTTGCCGCACGATCGAGGCTCTGAAGGGCAAGTTGCCGATCGCCGTGATCGAGGGCGACCAGCAGACTTCCAACGATGCCGACCGCATCCGCGCCACCGGCGCACCCGCGATCCAGGTCAACACCGGCAAGGGCTGCCACCTCGACGCGCATATGGTCGGCCATGCCGCAGATCACCTCGACCTTCCCGAAGGAGGCCTGCTCCTCGTCGAAAACGTGGGCAACCTCGTCTGTCCGGCGGGCTTCGATCTCGGCGAGGCGCACAAGGTGGTGGTGCTCTCAGTCACCGAGGGCGAGGACAAACCATTGAAATATCCCGATATGTTCGCCGCCGCCGATCTCATGATCCTCAACAAGACCGACCTGTTGCCGCATCTCGACTTCGACGTGGAGGCCTGCATCGCCAGCGCCCGAAAGGTGAACCGGCGGATCAAGGTGCTCAGGGTTTCGGCGCGCACGGGCGAGGGAATGTCGGACTGGACGGCCTGGATCGGGGCGGCCCGCGCCATGGCGCTAGCCGGCCATCCGCTGGCGGCCGAGCTCAAGGGAGCAGCCTGATGTGCCTGGCCATTCCCGCGCGTGTCGTCGAACTGCTCGATGACGACATGGCCGTGGTCGCGTTCGACACGATCAGGAAGCGCATCTCATTGGCCTTGGTGGCTGACGTTTCGCTTGGCGATTTCGTGCTCGTCCATGTCGGCTATGCGCTCCACAAGGTGAGCCCCGAGGAGGCCGAGCGCACGCTGCAGCTGATGGCCGAAGCGGGCGTGCTGGAGGAGGAGCGGGAGGAGATTTCGGCATGAAATACGTCGACGAATATCGCGACCAGGAGCTCGCGAAGACCATCGCCGGCGCCATCGCGACCGAGGCTGATCCGGAAGTGAGCTATCATTTCATGGAGTTCTGCGGCGGGCACACGCATGCGATCTTCCGCTACGGCGTGCAGGACCTGATGCCGCAGAACGTGCATTTCGTGCACGGACCCGGATGCCCCGTTTGCGTGCTTCCCGTCTCTCGGCTCGACGATGCGGTGGAACTCGCCGAGCGCCACGGGGTCATCCTGTGCACCTATGGCGACATGATGCGCGTGCCGGGCACCAAGCAACGCAGTCTGATCCGCGCCAAGGCGTACGGAGCGGATGTCCGCGTGGTCTATTCAACGCTCGATGGCTTGAAGATCGCGCGTGAAAACCCCGAGCGGCAAGTCGTCTTCTTCGCCATCGGCTTCGAAACCACGACGCCGCCGACGGCCGTCGCCATCAAGACGGCGCAAGCCGAGGGGCTCGAGAATTTCAGCGCGTTCTGCAACCATGTGCTCACGCCGGCCGCGATCTCTCACATTCTTGAATCGCCGCAAGTGCGGGAGCTGGGCATCGTCAAGATCGACGGGTTCTTGGGACCTTCGCACGTCTCCTCCGTGATCGGCTCGCAGCCATACGAATTCTTTGCCGAGGAATTCCAAAAGCCGGTTGTCATCGCCGGCTTCGAGCCGCTGGACGTCATGCAGTCCGTTCTGATGCTGATCCGGCAGGTCAATGAAAGCCGGCACGAGGTCGAGAACGAATATACCCGCGTCGTGACCGAGGAAGGCAACCTCAAGGCGCAGGCACTGGTGAGCGAGGTCTTCGAACTGCGCAAGACCTTTGACTGGCGCGGCCTCGGCAGCGTGCCCTACAGCGCCCTGCGCATCCGCAACGCCTATGCTGATTTCGACGCCGAGAAGCGCTTCGAGCTCTCGGTCAAGGCTTCGCGCGAGGTGAAGTCCTGCGAGTGCCCGTCGATCCTGCGTGGGGTGAAGAAGCCGACCGAATGCAAGCTCTTCGGCACCGTATGCACGCCGCAGAACCCGATTGGCTCATGCATGGTCTCCTCCGAAGGCGCCTGCGCGGCCTATTGGACCTACGGCCGTTTCCGCCAGCCGAAGCCATTGGAGGCGGCGGAATAATGAGCGCGAACGATCCCAGGCTAGCCGCCACCGCCTCGTCCGCCCGCGGCGCAGTGGACATGACCCATGGCGCCGGCGGCCGCGCGATGGCCGAGCTGATTCGGGATGTTTTTCAAAGACATCTGGCCAACGAGTTCCTGGCCCAGGGCAACGACGCGGCCCTGCTCGGCACCGTCTCCGGACGACTGGTGATGGCAACGGACGCGCATGTCATCTCGCCACTGTTCTTCCCGGGCGGGGATATCGGCGCGCTGGCGGTCCACGGCACGATCAACGACGTCGCCATGATAGGCGCGCGGCCGCTCTGGCTGTCGGCTTCCTTCATCCTGGAGGAAGGTTTTCCGTTGGCCGAACTGGAACGAATAGTTGTTTCAATGGCTCTTGCCGCCCGGGACGCAGGCGTGCCCGTGGTTACGGGCGACACCAAGGTGGTGGAGAAGGGCAAGGGCGATGGCGTTTTCATCTCCACGACCGGTGTTGGCGTGCTGGCGGACGGCACTGACGTCTCCGGAGGCAATGCCCGGCCGGGCGATGCAATCCTTGTCTCCGGCACGATCGGCGACCACGGGGTCGCTATCCTGTCGAAGCGAGAACACCTTGGTTTTGAAACGGAAATCGCCTCCGACAGCCAGCCTTTGCACGATCTGGCGGCGGCCATGCTTGCAGCCATTCCCGGTATCCGGGTGCTGCGTGACCCCACGCGCGGCGGACTGTCGGCGGCGCTGAACGAAATCGCGCAGCAGTCCAACGTCGGAATGGTGATCCGGGAAGCGGCGGTTCCGGTGAAGCCGGAGGTCGCGGCGGCGTGCGAACTGCTCGGCCTCGACCCGCTGAATGTTGCCAACGAAGGCAAGCTGATCGCCATCTGCGCGGCGCAAGACGCGCAGACTTTGCTCGCCGCGATACGCGCTCATCCCAAGGGCCAAGATGCCGCAATCATTGGCCAAATCGTCGCAGACCAGCAGGCGCTGGTGCGGATGGAAACGAGACTTGGCGGCATGCGCCTGATCGACTGGATCGCCGGGGAACAACTTCCGAGGATCTGCTGAAGATGCGCATTCTGCTTCTCGTCACGGCCTTCAACGCCTTGAGCCAAAGGATTTTCGTGGAGCTTGGCGAGCACGGACACGAGGTCTCGGTCGAGATGGACGTCAATGACGAGCGGACCATCGAGGCGGTAGGTTTGTTTGGGCCGGACCTCGTCATCGCCCCCTTCCTGAAGCGGGCAATCCCGAAGGAAGTCTATGAAAATCGACGCTGTATGATCGTCCACCCGGGCATCGTCGGCGACCGCGGCCCCTCCGCCCTGGACTGGGCGATGATGGACGGGGCGACAGAGTGGGGTGTCACGGTGCTGGACGGGGCGGCCGAAATGGATGCCGGGCCGGTCTGGGCGAGCGCCACCTTCGCGATGCGAAAGGCGACGAAATCGAGCCTCTACCGCAACGAGGTGACCGAGGCGGCGGTGATGGCGGTGTTCGAAGCGATCGCGCGGTTCGAGCAGGGCGAAAGGCCAATTGCCCCGGAAGAACGATCTGTTGCGCCCCTGGGCCGGTGGCGGGACGCTGTCAAACAGGCGGACCGACGGATCGATTGGGCTGCCGATACAACCGAAACGGTGCTGAAGAAGATCGCAGCAGCGGACGGCGCGCCGGGCGTGCGGGACAAACTTTTCGGCGAAACGGTCTTCCTTTTCGACGCGCGAGAGGCGCGTGAATTCGGGGAAGACGTGCGGGGGCGTCGCGCGCGGGGTGAAGGGGGCAAGCTGTCGCTCGCGGAGCCGGGAGCGGTCGTCGCCAGAAGCGGGCCCGCGATCGCCCTCGTCACCGTCGACGGCGCGTTGTGGATCGGCCATGTCCGGCGCCCCAATTCGCCACACCCGTTCAAGCTGCCGGCGACCATGGCCTTCGCGAAGGAAGTTGCAGGCCTGCCGGAGGTCGCGCCCAATTCACCGGGCGGGTATCACGACATCATCTACGAAGAAGACGGTGCGGTCGGCTATCTGCACTTCCCCTTCTACAATGGTGCAATGGGAAAGGACGCCTGTCGAAGACTTTTGGACGCTTATACAAAAGCGACGGAGCGTCAGACCAGGGCGATCGTGCTGTGCGGAGGACCGCAATTCTGGTCCAACGGGCTCGACCTCAACCGGATCGAGGCGGCCGACAGCGCGGCCGATGAGTCCTGGGTCAACATCAATGCCATCGACGACGTCGCCGAGGCGATCATCCGCACGACAAGCCACATCACCGTGGCGGCACTTGCCGCAAATGCGGGAGCGGGCGGCGTGTTCCTCGCCCGCGGCGCCGACCAGGTCTGGATGCGCTCAAGCGTCGTCCTCAACCCGCACTATAAGGACATGGGCAATCTCTACGGCTCGGAGTTCTGGACCTATCTCCTGCCGCGCTGCTGCGGTGCTGACAATGCCCGCCGGATCGCGGCGGCGCGCCTGCCGATGGGCGCGAGTGAGGCGTTGAATCTTAATCTGGTCGATCGGGTGTGCGCGGGGTCAAGCGAGCGGTTCATGGCGCAAGTGAGGGCGTCGGCTGCCGCGCTGGCCGGGAGCGCAGAGTTCCCGCGGTTGCTCGCCGAAAAACAAGCGCAGCGCGCAGCCGACGAGGCGGCCAAGCCGCTTTCAGCCTATCGCGAGGAGGAGCTTTCGCGGATGCGGCGCAATTTCTACGGTTTCGACCCGAGCTACCACGTCGCGCGGCATAATTTCGTGCACAAGGTGCCGAAGTCGCGCACGCCGGTGACGATCGCCCGCCACCGCGACGTCTACTGGCGGGCCGGTCGGGAGGGGCGGAGGAAGGCATCGTGAGCGACCTGCCGGGCATATTGATCGTCGACGACGAAATCCGCACGCTGGAGGCGCTGCGGCGCATCCTGAGCGAGGATTTCGTCGTCCACATCGCCAGCGACACCAAGGCGGCCTGCTCGATCCTGGAGATGGAATGGATCCAGGTTATCCTGTGCGATCAGCGCATGCCCGGCACCTCCGGCATCGAGTTCCTGAAGCAGGCGCGCATCCGCTGGCCGGACATCGTGCGCATGATCATCTCAGGATACACCGACGCGCACGACATCATCGACGGTATAAACGAGGCCGGCATCTACCAGTACATCACCAAGCCCTGGCACCCCGAAAACCTCACGCTCACGCTGAAGAACGCGGTACAGCTCTACGCATTGCAGCGCGAGAACGAGCTGCTGGCGGTCGAGATGCGCATGGCGCCGTGCTCGGCTTCCAAGCTGGTGTTGGAGCGCCGCAAGGCGCTGAAGCGCGACTATGATTTCAACGACGGCATCATCCGCTCGCCGACGAGCCCGATGAACGCCGTCCGCGACGCGCTCAAACAGGTGGCGCCGTTCGACGTACCGGTGCTGCTGATCGGCGCCTCGGGCACGGGCAAGGAGCTGGCGGCACGGGCGTTGCATTACGGCTCTCTGCGTTGGAACAAGCCTTTCGTTGTCGAGAATTGCGGCGCTCTGCCCGACCAGCTGCTCGAAAGCGAGCTGTTCGGCCACAAGCGCGGCGCCTTCACCGGCGCCGTCGAGAACCATGTCGGCCTGTTCGAGCGGGCGAACGGCGGCACCGTTTTCCTCGACGAGATCGGAGAGGTCTCGCCGGCCTTCCAGGTGAAGCTGCTGCGGGTGCTGCAGGAGAGCGAAATTCGCCCGGTCGGCAGCGGCAGGACGCGCAAGGTCGATGTGCGCGTGGTGGCGGCGACGAACCGAGATCTGGAGGAGGAGCTGCGGCAGGGCCGGTTCCGGGCCGACCTGTTCTACCGGCTTGCCGGCACGGTCATCCGGCTTCCGGCGCTGCGCGAGCGGCTGATGGACATCGAAATCCTGTCGGCCGCAGTCCTGGGCAGCGCGGAGCGCAAGCTCGGCAAGAATGTGCCGGGCATTTCCGACGAGGCGATCGCCTGCTTCAGGAACTATTCCTGGCCGGGCAATGTCCGAGAGCTGCAGAACGAGATCCAGCACATGCTGGTCATGGGAAAGGAGGGGCAGGAACTCGGTGCCGATCTGGTGTCGCGGCATATCCTGATGGCGGCTCCCGCTCGCGAGGAAAGGGACGGCGAAGAAATCGCCGAGCTGACGGGAACGCTGCGCGAGCGCGTCAGCGAAATGGAACTGCGCATCATCCGCGAGACACTGATCCGCCATCGTTGGAACAAGTCGAAGGCGGCGAAGGAGCTGGGCCTGTCGCGCGTCGGCCTGCGCGGCAAGCTGGAGCGCTTCGGGCTGGAGAACGTCAAGCCGCTGCCGGCGCGAAGGGTGCTGGGAGGAAGGTCGGTGTGATGGCCTCCAGCGTACCGAGAAAGCGCCACAACGAGCCGCATCTGCCCGCGGAAGTGCCGACGCTCGGCCTGGCGCCGGCTGGCGAGGAGGCCTGGATCGGGGGCATCCAGAAGATGAATGCGGTCTATAAGGACATCGTCGACTCGCAGACGCAGCTGGCGCGACAGCACGCCGCGCTGATGGAGGCGCAGCAATTCATCGCTTCCGTGCTGGGATCGATGACCGACGTTCTGATCGCTTGCGATGCGAAAGGCCGGATCCAGCAGGTCAACCCGGCCATGGTGCAATTGGCTGGGGTCGCCGAGACGGAACTTGTCGGTACATCGATCCTCGACCTGTTCGAGGATCGGGACGAGCCCACAGCGGCGCGCTTCGGCGAATGTCTGCGCGGCGCACATGCGATCGCCGACCTCGAAGTGCAGCTGCGCCAGAAGGGCGGCGGCACGACGCCGCTGGCGCTGAACTGCTCGCCGCGCTTCGACCATCGCGGAAGGCTGGTCGGCATCGTTATCGTCGGGCGCCCGATCGGGGAGTTGCGCCGCGCCTATCACGAGCTCGACCTCGCTCACCAGAAGCTGACCAGGACGCAGCAGCAGCTCGTTGCGTCGGAGAAGATGGCGGCCCTCGGCCGCTTGGTCGCGGGCGTAGCGCACGAGCTCAACAATCCGATCAGCTTCGTGTTCGGCAACATGCATGCGCTGAAGCGCTATGGTGTGGCGATCACCAGCTATATCGAGGCGACGCGCGGCAAAGGGGACGCGCAGGCGCTGGAGGAACTGCGCAAGCGGTTGAAGATCGACCCCATCGCCGCCGACATCGAGCCGCTGATCGAGGGAACGCTGGAAGGCGCCGAGCGGGTCCGGGCGATCGTCCAGGACCTGCGGCGCTTCTCCAGTGGCCAGAGGGAGGTCCCGGAGATGTTCGATGTCGTGCGCGTCATCCGCACGGCGGTGGACTGGGTTATGCGCGCGGAGCACGTCAGGCCGACCGTCGCATTCGACATGCCGGATCAACTCGATGTCACTGCACGCAAGGGATACTTGCATCAGGTGACCGTCAACCTGGTCCACAATGCCGCCGATGTGCTGCAGGGGCGGGCCAATCCACGGATCGAAATATCCTGCCGGCGGAGGAGGGCCATATCGTCATCAGGGTCCGCGACAACGGGCCCGGCATCGCCGAAGCGCTCATGGACCAGATCTTCGAGCCGTTCTTTACGACCAAGCCGATCGGCCACGGCACGGGGCTCGGACTCTATGTCAGCTACGAGCTGATGAGGGAGCAGGGCGGCGACCTGACGGCAGCGGGCCATCCGGGAGGCGGCGCGGTGTTCACCGTGCGGCTGCCGGCGGATGTGGGGAAAGCATTGAGGCTGCCATGATGCCGGAAAGACCGCTCCATCTCCTCTGGCTTCAGTATGGGGCAATGTCAGGTGAGGGCGCGGGCGGTGGGCTGACGGAAGCGGCGCGCGGCTCGCTTGGCCATTGGCTGAGCGTGAAGGGCGGGCGGATCGCCAACTACCAGATCATCGCGCCGACGACCTGGAACTTTTCGCCCCGCGACGGGGCCGGCAATCCCGGCCCGCTGGAGCTGGCGCTCGAAGGCGCGCCCGTGCGGCTTGGCGAGACCGAGCCGGTTGCAGTCCAGCACATCGTTCGCTCGTTCGACCCGCGCATGGTCTGCACGGTGCACTGATGGGCGCGCCGCTCGCCGAGCCCGCAGTGGAAGGACGTCTGGTCCGGGTGACGGGGCTGGTGCAGGGCGTCGGCTTCCGGCCGACGGTGTGGCGCATCGCGGTTGCCATGGGGCTATCGGGCCATGTCCGCAACGATGCGGCGGGCGTGGAGATCGCGCTGTGGTGCAGCGATGCCGAGTTCGAGACCTTCGCGGACAGGCTGAAGGCGGAATGCCCGCCGCTGGCGCGGATCGACGGGGTCGAGGCGACGAAGCTTGACGGGCCGCTGCCGGCGGGCGGCTTCGCTATAGCGGCGAGCGCGGGCGGGCAGGTGAAGACCGGCATCGTGCCGGACGCCGCCTGCTGCCCGGAATGTCTTGCTGAAGTGCTCGACCCCAAGGACCGGCGCTATTTCTACCCGTTCGCCAACTGCACGCATTGCGGGCCGCGGCTGTCGATCGTCAAGGCTATCCCCTATGACCGCGGCTCGACCTCTATGGCACGATTTTCGATGTGTGAGGAATGCCGGGCCGAGTACGAAAATCCGGCCGACCGCCGCTTTCACGCCCAGCCCATCGCCTGCCCGGCCTGCGGGCCGCGCGTATGGTTGGAAGGTCCTTACCGGGTCGTGATCGGCGGCGCCTCGCAGACAGTGATCCGGGAAGCGGCGGCGCTGATCGGGGAAGGGCGGATCGTCGCGATCAAGGGCGTCGGCGGGTTCCACCTCGCCTGCGGCGCGACGGACGAAGCCGCGGTGGCGCGGCTGCGCGCCCGCAAGAAACGCGGCGGGAGGCCGTTCGCGCTGATGGCGCGCGACTTGGAGCAGCTTGCCGAATTCGCGGAGCTGTCGGGCCAGGAGCGCGCGGCGCTTGCCTCCCGTGCGGCGCCGATCGTGCTGGTGAAGCGGCGTGACAGCTGCGGCGTTGCGGCGGGCGTGGCGCCCCAGCACGACCGGCTCGGTTTCATGCTCCCCTATACGCCGCTGCACCATCTCTTGCTGCGGGCGCTGGACGGTCCGGTGGTGATGACCTCCGGCAATCGCTCTGGCGAGCCGCAATGCACGGACAACGACGAGGCGCGGCGCGAGCTTGCCGGAATCGCCGACTTCTGGCTGATGCACGACCGTGAGATCGTCAACCGGCTCGACGACAGCGTGGTGCGCCGCGATGGTCACGACATTTCGGTGTTGCGGCGCGCGCGCGGTTTCGCGCCGGAGCCACTGGCGCTGCCGGCGGGCTTCGACGGCCCAATCAGGGCGCTGGCTACGGGCGGCGACCTAAAGGCCGCGTTCTGCCTGGCGGGCGGCGGCAAGGCGCTGATGTCGCAGCATCTCGGCGACCTCGACGAGTTGAAGAACCAGGAGGCGTGGGGGCAGGCGTTGGGGTTGTATCGAAGCCTGTTCGACACGAAGCCGGACCTCATTGTCGCCGACCGGCATCCGGGCTACCGTTCGACCCGGCTTGCCATGGAGCTTGCCCGTGAGACCGCGGCGCGGTTCGTGCAGGTCCAGCACCATCACGCGCATCTCGCCTCATGCCTTGCCCAGCACGGCCGCGCAATAGATGCACCGCCGGTGCTCGGCATTATCCTCGACGGTCTCGGATACGGCGATGACGGCACGATCTGGGGCGGCGAGTTCCTGCTCGGCGGCTACCGAGGCTTTCGGAGGCTGGCATATTTCGAGCCGGTCGCCATGCCCGGCGGCGACAAGGCCAGCATCGAGCCGTGGCGCAATGCCTATTCGCATCTGCGGGCGGCTTTCGGTCCGGATTTCCTGGCCAGGCTCCCTGCGGATTTGCCCTTCGTCCGCGCCTTGGCCGAAAAGCCGCTTGGCGTCCTGGACCGGATGATCGAGAGGGGCGTCAACGCTCCGCTTGCCTCCTCGGCGGGGCGCCTTTTCGATGCCTGCGCGGCAGTCCTCGGAATCTGTTTCGAGCGCCAGAGCTACGAGGGGCAAGCCGGCATGGAGATGGAGGCGCTCGCCAGCCCGTTCATGGATGCGGCCGAGGCTTGGCCAGCAACCTCGCCGAAGGGGCCGGTTATCTCTTGGAAAGGTCTGTGGGAAGCGCTTCTTCGCGATCAGGCTTCGGGCGTCGAAACCGGGCTGATTGCCGCGCGCTTCCACAGGACGCTGATAGAGATCATCTCACGGAAGGCCATCGGCCTCACTGAGGAAAACGGCGTCGCCACGGTCGCACTGTCCGGTGGTGCTTTCCAGAATCGGCTGCTGCTCGAAGGCGTACTCGCCGAACTCACAGTTGGAGGATTAGAGGGGCTGGCGCATGCAAGCGTTCCCGCAAACGACGGCGGTCTGGCGCTCGGCCAGGCTACGATCGGCCTAGCCCTTTCACTACCCCGGCTGTCGCTTGGCACTTAAATGCGAGACCTCGGCTGCTTCGATGAGAAGGGACGTCCGTTTCTCCCGCGTTTCCGGTATTGAAAAAAATCAGAAGCCCGGACGCTTCCTCGACCGGCAGCGCCGCAGTGCGCTGCCGATCGTGCCTCTTTGTTCTGCGCAGAGCTGGAGCCGCCGAGATGCGGTCATGTCTCCGGCCGTGCGCGGCTACTCCATTTGCGCACCGAATTGGCCACCTTATGCAATAAATAGCCTTGTTGTGCATCAAATGATGCGATATATGCATCGCATGCGCTATATGGTGCAACTGAGCGCAAAAGGAAGAGCATGGATCATTTTACCATCGTGCAAGCGCTTTGCCGCGCGGCGATAGCCGATGCGTCACCGGCCTCACGCAAGCAAATCGAGCGCTTGCGCGACACGTTGGCCAAGGACGGGAATTCAAAGCAGGCAGCCGCACTGACAAGTATCCTAACAACGGCAGATCGGACGAAGGAGCTTTCGCCGAGCCGCATTGAGCGTTCGAAAGCTCAGAGTCCTGGCGAGTTATTGAGCCGCAACACGCCCGTTCCTGTCGATCGAGAGACGGCCGCACCGCTGGCAGACGTGATCTTCCCGGCGGACATTCAACCGGCTGCGCCGCTGTTCAATGCGACAGTCAGCCAAGCCATCGGCACCATCATCGAGGAATGGGCCAATTTCGATGCCCTTTCCGAGATTAATATCCGGCCATCGAAGACCTGCCTCATCTACGGCGCGCCAGGCACCGGCAAGACGCGGTTGGCGTTGTGGATGGCTCAGCAGCTTGATTTGCCAGTCTTACTGGTGAAGCTGGACGGCCTCGTGTCGTCCTTCCTGGGAACCACGGCGCGTAACATCGGCAATCTGTTCACATTCGCGAACCGCCATCGTTGCATTCTCCTGCTGGACGAGTTCGACGCGATCGCCAAGGTACGCGATGACCCGCAGGAGGTGGGCGAGATAAAGCGCGTCGTGAACGCGCTCCTGCAGAACCTCGATGCGCGCCGGGATGTTGGTTTCACGATCGGGATCACCAATCACCCCCAGCTGCTCGACACCGCAGTCTGGCGGCGGTTCGAGGTTCAGCTCGAAATCCCCAAACCGGACTTTGAGATGCGAAAGGCGATCGCCGCGTATTTCATGCCGCCCGTGAAAGCTCCCGACATCCATTTGCGGCTGATTGCGTGGTTCACGGAGGGATCGACAGGGGCGGAGATCGAGTCTCTGGTGCGCACCTACAAGAAGGCTACCACTGTTCGAGAGGAGGACAGGCGGGGACTGCTCGACACGCTGCGCCAGTTCGCAACGTTGAACGCGGCCCGCGTTCAAAGTGAGCGCCGCGCGCTGCTGTTCGACGATTCGAGCAATTTGTTTCGCGCGATGCGGGACGATCCGATCCTTGGCTTCTCCATGGCCGACATTGGCGAGATCGCCGGCAAGGATAAGTCGACAGTGAGCCGCCAGCTCGGTCGAGCAATCAAGTCCAGTGACGGCGAGGTGGCGAATGGCTAGCCCGATCCAGATCGTACTCAATCCAGAAAACTATGAAGCAGCCCGCGAGCCTGGTGGTGGCGGCGGGCGAAAGGATTTCTTTGCTCACCGTGATGCCGAGTTTGTAACCCATAGAAACGCCCTGCTGAGCCAGCTTGACGCGATTTCCGGCGTGCTCAGCGCTCAGTCGCAGGGGGACGTCGGCTATGTGAAGGTCGTTTTGCGCCGCGATGCATGGGCCAAGAGTCATCGGCCTGTTGCAAGCCTCTTTCGCGACAATCGCACGCCCGTCGTGGGCGGTGGCGATCTCGGCGTCATGATCGTCGAAGCGAGACCCGGCACGCTCCGGCAAGTCGCAGCTGAGATGGCAAGGGCCGAAACCCACACCGAGATGCGGTTCAACGAACAGAAGCAAAAGGATGAGCCCCATCCGTCTGCGCGAAGGAGCGAAACGGGTGCCATCGACCATATCGAACTCTATGGGCCGGCTGACCGTCGTAGCTTTTCAGTCGAGGAGGCCGTAGCGTGGCTTTCAAACCCGATGACCGGAAGCGCTTATCAGGTTGAGCTGTTCGATAGCCCGCCGCCGCGCTCCGAGTGGGATCGCCTCGACGCTGGTCATCGTCGCCTCGTGGAGAGTTTCGTCGCGGGTTTCAATGCCCTGGAACGCGGACTCTCCGTCGAGCGGCTGCCAAGTCATGGGAACAAGCAGCCGATCCTGTTGGTCAGGCTCGACCAATCAAGCGATCAACCCGTTCTTCGGTTGAATGGGACGCCGGTCGGCGAGCGTCGCCGCGAACTGGCTGTGTTTAATCCCGACGTCGATCGTCATACACGACTTCTCGCCTTTCTTGACCGTCATCCACTGGTTCGGCGGATCGAACTGCCTGGCATCGTTGTTCGGGCTGCCAGTCCGTTCGCGCCAAGCACACGCATCCGACCCACCGATGTGACCATTCCTATTCGCGATAGCCGACGCACTCATCCCCGCATGGGCATCATTGATGGTGGAATCAGTGAGGCGTTGTCGGACTGGGTGATCGACCGTTGGGACATCCTCGCCGATGAAGACGTCGATCTCGCTCATGGCACGTTCATCGGTGGCCTGGCCGCGGTAGGTGGCGCACTCAATGGCGTGGAAATCTGTCCGGAGCCGGACGGTACGGAGTTGGTCGACGTTGCCGTCTTCCCGAACGAGCGCAAGGCTGGCGCCTTCGTCTCCTACTATCCGGACGGCCTGCCGCAGTTCTTCGACGAGATGGAATCAGCCGTCTCGGATGCCCGCGCCCGCCACAGGGTGCGGGTGTTCAACATGAGCCTCAACATCCTTCAGCCTGCCGCACCGGACCGATACAGCCCTCACGCGGCGCGGCTCGATCAGATTGCGGAGGTCAACAATGCAGTGGTGTTCATTTCGGCCGGCAATATCCAACCCCAGGATCTCCGCGCCGAGTGGCCCGCAGACCCGACCGCGGCTCTCGCTAGCTTGGTCAACACCCGCAATGACGGCTTGCTCACGCCTGCGGAAAGCGCCCGCAATGTCGCTGTGGCCGCTCTCAATCCGCCCGGACATGACGGCTGTGTGCCCTTTGCACCGACTCGTTTCAGCCGGCGGGGACCTGGCTTGCGCGCCGGGGTGAAGCCTGACCTGGCCCATATTGGGGGAGCGGGTTCCCAGCACTCGACGCTCGGGCACGGGCTATTCTCGATTTTGCCCGACGGAACGATCATCGACGGATGTGGCACGAGCTATGCTTCCCCGCTTGCTGCAAAAACTGCCGCTGTACTCGACCACGCGATCGAGGGAGAGGTTTCGCGCGAGACTCTGATCGGTTTGCTCGTCCACCACGCGCAGATGCCGGTGCCATTGCAGGCCACGGCGCTCGAACCCATTGCGCGGCATATGGTCGGCTTCGGCATGCCGCCATCCGCTGATCGGATTCTCGAGACCGGCGAACATGCGATCACGCTTGTCTTCGCATCCCGCATCAGGCGCGACCAGCAGATCAATTTCCGGTTTCCATGGCCCGCCTCGCTGGTCGGTCCAGGCGGAAGGTGCCGCGGCCGAGCGAAGATCACACTCGTCTCAACGCCACCGCTTGACGCCCGATTCGGTTCGGAATTCGTTCGCGTCAATATCAACGCGACACTGCAGCAGGAGCAGGCGGGCGGTGGATGGAAGGGACGGCTTGAGCCACTCTATCTCCCCACGAAGCGCGAATCGCCGGCGGTCGAAGCGGAATTGATCGAGCACGATCTGAAGTGGAGCCCGGTCAAGGTTCTGGCCAAGACGTTCCCGCAAGGTGTCGGCCCATCTTCGAACTGGCGCTTGTTTGTCGATTACCTGACCCGAGCGGGTGAGGCTATGCCCGAGGAAGGTGTGCCCTTCACGGCTATCGTCACGATCAGCGATCCCGATGCCGAGCAGCCGGTGTTCAACGACATGCGTCAAAACCTGCAGGCCCTCGGTACGCAGATCGCCGATATTCGAACGGCCGCGCGGATTACGCCGCGTATATGATCCCACAAGCCAAGCATGTCGAGGAGGTAATCGTGGCGAAATCAGTGTCTCTCAGAACGGGGCGAACCTTTGCAACCGTCACCGCTGCCAAAGAGCATTTCTCCCGGATTTTAGATGACCGAGAGCCAAAGCAGCAATTTGGCGAGGACGATCTGGCTGACGTTCGCGCAGTCTATGAGGACTACTGCGCCAGGACCGGTTGGGCATTGAAATCGCTTCCCGCGTCTTTCTATCCAACTCACGATCGCGGTCCAAGTTATACGACTCGATGCTTTGGCGTGACCTTCGAAGACGGGACAACGGGTAGTTTCTCAATGGACAAGGCGCTTAGGGCGATCGCGGCGTAGACTCCCGTTCGGCTGCGGGATTGTGGGCCCGTGTTCACTTGGTTCTGGCCGCAGCGACCAAATAGAAAAAGCAATCGAGATTCTAAGGGGGCGCGGCCGCGCGTCCTGAGGTCTGGAGTGCCGTCGCTTGGGATCAATGATTCATTTGACGCTTGGTCGTGTGCAGCTCGACGGGGGTAAGAAAGGCGGGTTTCAGAACCATAGCGCCCTGTTTCGACCCGGCGACCTTGCCGATATCTCGTATTTTCACGCTGCGGACGAAGATGACCCTGTAAGCGCAGACCTTCCCCAATTCGGCGCTCGGACAATTTCGGCTACCGGCTGACCACGGAGATGAAGCAAGGATATTCTGCGCCCCTGCGAACGGTTGCCTGGCGTCTCCTCTTGCTGGGCCTATACCGACGACTACTGCAGAGCAGAGTTCAAGGCGTTGAGCAGAATCGGTTAGACGAGACATTCGCCAGGGATGAAGCCCGGGCGCGGAGCGCTTCGTGATTGTAGCCCTGGCGATCAACGCGTCACGCGACAGGGCCGCCAGTCTGGCGATGAGTGATTCTATCTTCGGTGGCGCTCACAAAGGTTCTTCGCTAATGCGTCGTTTGCGCAGCGGGGCTACGGCCGCTTTGCCTGCGGGATGCGCGTCCGCCTCAGGCTGTCGTACCGACAGCTCCTTCCAACTGATTCATCGCGCCGCCCCGCTTTTGTCAGCGCTCTTCTCATTTATGCGCGCCTCGAGCCAGGCGATGCTCTCGATCACAGCCTCACACGCCGGCGGGTCGCCGAAGATCATGCCCTGCATGGCCGGCCTGTAGTCAAGGGGCGCAGCTGCTCGACCATCGCGTCATGTAGCGCGATCGCGAACGAGCCAGGTGCAGCGCTTGCGAGATCGAAATCCGGACGATCGAAGAACATACAGGCGTGCGCGACCCAGGCCGCACTGGGCCATGTCGTCAATAGCGGAAGGCGCCGGTCGGCGTCGCGGCGAACTGGTGCAGGTCATTATAGTGACGGGACACGCGTTGCCCGCCCCAGCGTAACTCGCCGCGCTTGTCGAACCAGCGTCTTAGCCCGTGAAGGATGACGACCTTATCCCAGAAGGTGCGTTCGAAACCGACGCGCGCACGGATGGCAATTCGCTTGTCCGAAACATCTATACAAATTTCGGACAAACGATCTCGACCGTGTTCCAGCTCGTAGTTCTAACCTACACAAATCCCGTAAAGCCTGCTCAGCCAACGATATTTCAAACACCCGTCTCAGCCGTGGCGTGTGCCTGGGCCTCATTACGCCGCTTCCCAGGGCTGCCTTGTCCTGCGGGAGAAAGCGGCCATAGTGATGCGCGACCAGGTCGGGCCTGTCCTGAATGGCGTAGCTTGCCTGGTCATAGGAACCGGTCTGTTTATATGCGTCGCCAGCACGCGTCGCTTGCTCCCGGGCGGTCTCATCCATATAGCTCGGCTCGAGGAAGCGCCAGACGTTCAATCGTCGTCAGCCGCGACTTCCTGTGCAATGCGTCTAACAAGGAACAAACCATGAGGCGGCAGACCCGACCGTTTACTGTGGAGATCAAACAAAAGCGCAGTTATCAAAAAAAAGGGGGTCGTTCCATCTGGAGCGATGTCGATCTCTCCGCAGCAATGGCGGAGACAACAAGGGAGCTCAATGAGATGGAGCTGCCAAATCGTCGGCTTGTTGACTCCAATGTCGTAGCCCTTGATGCTGAACACAAGCACAAACCGCGAGCGAAGCATCTTATGGCAGATCCCCTGGACGCTGAATCAGTAAAAACTGCAACCGAACCGGCAGCTAAAGTGGACACGCCTGAAACGAAGAAGAAATCCCCACGGTCGCGGAAGGCGAAGGCTGAGCCTAGGCCGCCTGCTCGGGATGGCGCCAATACGGCGTCTCAGACGGAGGAAGCACCAGCAGCGACCATGCGGACCGGGCGGAAGATCTACTCTGAAAAGGAGCGCGCTCAGAAGCTCGCCCAGATCGAGAAGTCGATCCATGGCGGCGCCACTCTCAAGAGCGCCGTAAAGCAGGCCGGCATATCGGGACAGACCCATTATCATTGGAAGAAGGCTGCGGCGCCTTCATCAGATGGTGACGATCTGAAGGATCTGGTCGCGCTCGAGGAAGAAAACAAGCGACTGAAGAGCCTGCTCGCGGAACGCCTGCGCAAGGAAAACGCGGAACTGAAGAGGAAGCTGGGGCTGCAATAACGCTTCAGAAGTCCGCTGAACCGCAGATCGACGCGGCGGCATACCGTCTTCGCCGACGCGTCACCTAAGAGCCGCCTCTGGCCGCGCCGCAAACAGCAACACCAAGTTTGTGATGATGCGACTCCTAAATTTGCACAATCTGTCTTGCACTGCCGGTTAGGACCTCGCCGAGCGGCACAGATTTCGTGACCTCTTCCGGTCGTGCGACATGCAGTTCGGCGAGATACCAACCGGTCTTCGCGCCGGCGGCACCGATCCCCAGCCGGCGGAGATTGTCGAGCACATGCTGCCGTTCCTCGGCGGAAGCAAAGCGCCTCGGCCGAAACAGTTGTCAATGAGGACAGCCAAAGGTAGGTCCTGTGCGCTGCGGGACGATAGTTGATCCTCTATATGCCGTTGGGCCGCGACCTTCGCCCCGCGCAGCCTGGCATTTGCGTGGTTGCACGCCCGTCGTTCTCCTCGACGGTACCCGCATCCGGCGCGGGCTGGTGTTATTCTGCCGCCGCCTTTAGTCGTTGCCTTGCCCAACAAGGCGACCGGGCAGACTGGCATATGCGGGTTCTTGGTGGCAAAGGAGGCGAACACGGAATGAGGCTACACCTGCGCCTGTCCACCGCCCGAATTGGAAGCAGCGATCCACGGCGTTACCGCCTCGAGGTCTTCCAGGATTCCGGCCCGTTTCGCGAAGCCAACAAAGGCATCGCGCGCCACGCCCAGAGGCTTAAGCCCATCATACGCTTGATAGCATGCCCGAAGGGCAGTTTCATGGATCAGGCTGCGGCGATCCTCCGGCCATTCTTCCAGAAACTCGATAGCGCCTTTGAGATCGACAATCTCCTGCACGAGGTAGGATGATCCACGCTTGACGAAGACGGGGTTGCTGAATGCCGTGACGTCCATTGGTTCCTCCAAATTGTCGAATGGCTCGGGCGTGTGAAGAAGCCGCCGTTGGGATCTCGGCGACCATCGCAGAATGTGTTGTCAGCCTGATGACGGTTCAAGATGGCGCATGCCGCGCCAGCAGCCAACGGCCTGCGGGCACGATGCCGACTTTGCTTGCGGCGCCCTTCGGCGGCCCGGCGAGTGCCACGACGGTCTTCCCGTATTGTGCTGAGAAATCATCTCGTGGATCGCCACGGGGAGTGGAGAAGGGCCGGCCGCTGTTCCGGAAAGGCGCGCACCCTACCGCGCAGGAAAGATCTCAATTGGAAAGCGGCTTCTCGAAGCCTTCGGGGGCACGGCTGCATAAGCCTTGCCCGAAAGGTACAACTGCAGCCGAGCCGCGGGATCATTCACGCCGGGCGCGTGAACGCCGAAAGCCTTAATTCGTCTCTTTCTTCAATCCCCGCCATAGCGATCGAAGTTTTTCCGCGGCCCGATCTGGTTCCTGAAGCACAGCTATGACGATAGCCAAGCAGCAGAACGCCACAATGGCGAATATCGTCGTGAGGTACAAACTGTCGATCATACCAAGCATTTCCATTTCGAACCGCCTCCGCTGTTCTCCAAGATTATGGACTCGTGGCGATCGCGCAAGCCTCAATCAGGCAGGTGCGGCCACTTCTCCCTTTACCTCGGTCCGCAGGACGCCGATCGGGCTGTTGCCCGCACGGTGCTACAAAGCGATCTATGTGAGCGTAGTGCACGGCCACAAATTTCGCCGGGCCGCCGAATCTCTGCAAGCCAAAACGGCATCGCTGCCCGCGGGCAATTGGTTACTGGCGGGCATGCGCCCGTCTTCCGATATTCAAGGCAAGAAACGATTGGGATCATTTGCCTCTCACGGTGGGACTTTGGACCTACGCAAATGGCACAATCGCCTCAGACCATGATCCCGAAACGCGGAATACCAGTTTTCGGAAAAAGATCGTGGTCAACAAGAATGTCAGGCGACCTTGAGTTCCTTGAAAACCTTCTCGAAGGCGTCCTTGGCCGGCTTGGACACTTCCTCGGCGGCCTTGGCGGTCACGGCCTGGATGTCCTTGGCCTGCTCGACGGTCATCTCGACGCGCTTGCGCAGGAAGACGGTCTGCAACTCGATGACTTCCGACAGCGATTTCGCGCCAACCAGGGCTTCGAGGTGCGAGAAGTCGGCTTCGGCATTGGCGCGCAGAGCGGCAATCGTCTTGAGTGACAGCTCGTTGCCGGCGGTCATGGCGGTCTCAACGGTCGACTCGAGAGCCTTCTGGGTCGTCTCGGCGCCGGTCTTCAACTTCGAAAAGGCTTCCTTCGACTGCTCGACGCCCTTTTCAGCGACAGCGCGGAACTGGTCGGTAACGTTGGACGGGTCGAAGGTCGGAAATGCGGCGTTGTCGATGGTGTCGGTGGTCTTGTCAGCGGTCTTGGACATGTTTCCCATCCTTTTGGGTGGACGGCCTTGCACAAAAGCCATCTCATTCATCTACGAAGCTGACGTAACGGAATTATGAAACCGGCATAGCGGAATTTATTGCAGTGATCTTTTTGCGCGCTGCGCCATGGTTGTGGGTCCAGCGCTGACCGAACGCCCATTTTTCGCAGGCGGGCGTGCTGTTTGTGAATCAAGCCGAGTGAACCCCTATTGAAGCGCGAACCGGGAGGCAATCGCCAAATCCAATCCCGCGGTTGTCGTGCTGGCCGGAATGGTTCGCCACTTCAACGTCGTTGATGACCCGCAGAAGATCGACTTCCTGACCTTCCCACCCCGTTGCGAGCCAGATGGCCGGCGGTGAAGGCTGGGCAGTATTTTAATCATGCAGGCGGAATCGATGAATTCCTGCATGCGTACCACACAGAACTTCTGGCCAAAAGATCGTGGAGTTCTGCTGGCCGATTGAGGTCGAGCCTTACCCCGGAATCCGGTCAATTTGCATCATGCGGTGTTCAAGGTAGCGCGCTACCCACCATGAACCACCAGGCGATATATTGACATAAAGATATCTTTATGCGATGCATCAGGAATGAAAAGTGTCGCTTATGTCCTCAGTCGATGAACTCTTCGGGCCGGTAGCAGCCAAGTCCGACGGCTCCGAATTGCTCGCCGCGCTACGGTCGGCTGCGCGCGAGCGCATCCTGTTCCTCGACGGTGCCATGGGCACCCAGATCCAGGGTCTGGGCTTCCACGAGGATCAATTCCGAGGTGACCGGTTCCTGGGCTGCTCTTGCCATCAGCAGGGCAACAACGATCTTTTGATCCTGACCCAGCCGCAGGCGATCGAGGACATTCACTATGCCTATGCCAAGGCCGGCGCGGACATCATCGAGACGAATACCTTCTCCTCGACGCGCATCGCGCAGGCCGATTACGGCATGGAGGACATGGTCTATGAGCTGAACCGCGACGGTGCGCGGCTGGTGCGGCGCGCGGCGATTCGCGCCCAGCAGGAGGACGGCAGGCGCCGCTTCGTCGGCGGCGCGCTCGGCCCGACCAATCGGACGGCTTCGATGTCGCCGGACGTAAACAATCCCGGATTTCGCGCCATCACCTTCGACGAGCTGCGTCTCGCCTATGGCGAGCAGCTGCGCGGCCTGATCGACGGCGGCGCCGATATCATTCTGATCGAGACGATCTTCGACACGCTCAACGCAAAGGCGGCGATCTTCGCTGCCGAGGAGATTTTCGCCGAGAAGGGTGTGTGGTTGCCGGTGATGATCTCCGGCACGATCACCGACCTGTCCGGCCGCACGCTTTCCGGCCAGACGCCGACCGCCTTCTGGCATTCGGTGCGCCACGCCAAACCCTTCACGGTCGGGCTCAACTGCGCGCTCGGCGCCGCCGCCATGCGGCCGCATCTGGCCGAGCTTTCCGGTGTCGCCGATACCTTCATCTGCGCCTATCCGAACGCAGGCCTGCCCAACGCCTTCGGCCAATATGACGAGAGCCCCGAGTTTATGGCCTCCCAGGTCGAGGACTTCGCCCGCGAGGGGCTAGTCAATGTCATCGGCGGGTGCTGCGGGTCCACGCCGGACCATATAGCCGCGATCGCCGAAGCGGTGAGCAGGCACAAGCCGCGCTCGGTGCCGAAGGTGAAGACGTTGATGAGGCTTTCCGGCCTTGAGCCGTTTACGCTCACCAAAGACATCCCCTTCGTCAATGTCGGCGAGCGCACGAACGTCACCGGCTCCGCGAAGTTCAGGAAGCTGATCACGGCCGCAGACTACGCCGCCGCCCTCGATGTAGCGCGCGACCAGGTCGCCAACGGCGCGCAGATCATCGACGTCAACATGGACGAGGGCCTGATCGACTCGAAAAAGGCCATGGTCGAATACCTCAACCTCATCGCCGCCGAACCCGATATCGCCCGCGTGCCGGTGATGATCGACAGCTCCAAATGGGAGGTGATCGAAGCAGGCCTGAAATGCGTACAAGGCAAGCCTGTCGTGAACTCGATTTCCATGAAGGAAGGCGAGGAGGCGTTCCTGCACCACGCCAAACTCTGCCGCATGTACGGCGCGGCGGTTGTTGTGATGGCATTCGACCAGCAGGGCCAGGCGGACACCAAGGCCCGCAAGGTCGAGATCTGCACCCGCGCCTACAAGCTGCTGACCGAGCAGGCGGGCTTTGCGCCCGAGGATATCATCTTTGATCCCAATGTCTTTGCTGTCGCCACCGGTATCGAGGAGCACGACAATTACGGCGTCGACTTCATCGAGGCGACCGGCGAGATCACCTCGACCCTGCCGCATGTTCACATCTCCGGCGGCGTGTCCAATCTCTCCTTCTCGTTTCGCGGCAACGAGCCGGTGCGCGAGGCCATGCACGCTGTGTTCCTCTACCACGCCATCCAGCGCGGCATGGACATGGGCATCGTCAACGCCGGACAGCTCGCCGTCTACGACACGATCGAGCCGGAGCTGCGCGAGGCCTGCGAGGATGTCGTGCTCAACCGCACGCCCAAGGCTGGCGCCACCGCGACGGAGCGGATGTTGGAGATCGCCGAACGCTTCAAGGGCACGGCCGGCCAGGAGGCCAAGGAGCGCGACCTCGCCTGGCGCGACTGGCCGGTGGAAAAGCGCATCAGCCATGCGCTCGTCAATGGCATCACCGAGTTCATAGACGCTGACACCGACGAGGCGCGCCTTGAGGCCGAGCGTCCGCTGCATGTGATCGAAGGCCCGCTAATGGCGGGCATGAACGTGGTCGGGGACTTGTTCGGCGCGGGAAAGATGTTCCTGCCGCAGGTGGTGAAGTCGGCGCGCGTCATGAAGCAGGCGGTGGCCGGCCTGTTGCCGCATATGGAAGCGGAAAAGCTGGCTAACGCCGCAAACGGTATCGACAATGGCGAGCGCAAGACCGCTGGGAAGATCCTGATGGCGACCGTCAAGGGCGACGTCCACGACATTGGCAAGAACATCGTCGGCGTCGTGCTCGCCTGCAACAATTACGAGATCATCGATCTCGGCGTCATGGTTCCGGCGACCAAGATCCTGCAGACGGCGAAGGACGAGAAGGTCGACATCGTCGGCCTGTCCGGCCTCATCACGCCGTCGCTCGACGAGATGGTGCATGTCGCTTCCGAGATGGAGCGCGAGGGGTTCGACATACCGCTGCTGATCGGCGGCGCCACCACAAGTCGCGTGCATACGGCGGTGAAGATCCATCCGCGCTATGCCAGGGGTCAGGCCGTCCATGTGAACGACGCCAGCCGCGCCGTCGGCGTTGTATCGGCCTTGCTCTCGAAAGATGCAAGGAACGGCTACATCGAGACCGTGCGCGCCGAGTACAAAAAGGTCACGGAAGCGCATCACCGTTCGGAGGCCGACAAGCTGCGCCTGCCGCTCGCCAGGGCTCGCGCCAACGCCCACAAGATCGATTGGGCGAACTACGAGCCGCCAAAACCATCCTTCTTCAGCACCAGGGTGTTCGAGGACTGGGATCTGGAGGAGCTTGCCCGCTATATCGATTGGACGCCCTTCTTCCAGGCGTGGGAGCTGAAAGGCCGCTACCCCAAACTCCTTGAGGACGAGAAGCAGGGCCCGGCCGCGCGCCAACTCTTTGAGGACGCGCAGGCGATGCTGAGGAAGATCATCGACGAGAAATGGTTCGCGCCGAAGGCTGTTATTGGCTTCTGGCCGGCCAATGCTGTCGGCGACGACATACGCCTGTTCACGGATGAGACACGTGCGCAGGAACTCGCGACCTTCTTCACACTGCGCCAGCAACTAACCAAACGGGACGGCAAGCCGAACGTCGCGCTGTCGGATTTCGTCGCGCCGGTCGAGAGCGGCAAGCCCGATTATGTCGGTGGCTTCGTCGTGACTGCGGGTATCGAGGAAATTGCGATCGCCAAGCGTTTCGAACGGGCGAATGACGACTACAATTCGATCCTCGTGAAAGCACTGGCCGACCGATTCGCGGAAGCTCTCGCCGAGCGGCTACACGAGCGCGTCCGCAGGGAGTTCTGGGGGTATGCGCCGGGTGAGAGTCTTTCGCCGGATGAACTGATCGGCGAGCCGTATCAGGGCATCCGGCCGGCTCCCGGTTATCCGGCCCAGCCCGACCACACCGAGAAGGTAACCCTGTTTAGGCTCCTGGAGGCCGAGAAGAACGCCGGCGTGTCCTTGACCGAGAGCATGGCCATGTGGCCGGGATCATCGGTATCCGGCATCTACCTGTCGCACCTCGATAGCTACTATTTCGGCGTGGCCAAAGTCGAGCGCGACCAGGTCGAAGGCTATGCCGCGCGCAAAAGAATGCCGGTCGATGAAGTCGAGCGCTGGCTCGGACCGATCCTGAATTACGTGCCGGCAAATTTCGCGGAGGCTGCAGAGTAGTCCGCTAGCCAGCTGCGGTCGCTTGGCTTCGCCGTCGCGGGATCGCGACCGGAGCCGGACACTGAAGAGAGCCATCGAGCGGGAATGATCTGCCATCCTCCGCGACCTATCGCGAACCATCGTAAATCGAGTCTAAATACCTGATCTTAAAAATGATTCGTCGTAATCTATCGCTGGCGGATCGGCCTGACGGTCTTTCTGACGGAGCCGCACATCCCGACGGATGAGGAGCGCGATCTTTATGAGCGGCAACAGGCGGGGCGCAATCGCGCCCAGGATCGAGGAGACTGGAGCCTTTTTATGTCTCTCCCGTACGCCGTGGCCTGAATGCGATACGGTTTATTCCGCCCAGCTCGTCTTCGCGATCGATGGATGGGCACAGGTCTGCGAAAGACTTGTGCTGACGGCAAGACGCAGACCGTCGAGCCCATGTTCGAGAGCATCGGCGTCAGGCTGAAATTCTTCTGGCTCACAACAGGACCGAACGTGACCTCCGCGAGGAAGAAGCGCATCAGCGTGCCGAACTCGCCCGGCGTCGTGAACTGGCAAAGCAGCGAAAGGAACGGGAGCAGGCCCGCTTCGACTACCTCCGCATCCTGGTGAAGCTTCAGCGGGAAGCCGCCGATACCCATCCCAGGCACGGGCTCAGAGGGGCATCGGAGGCCGCCGCGGGAAGATCGACCCGAACAAACCTCGGGAAAGTCGCCGAAAGTGTCTTGTCAGGCCGCAAGCGCCTCGCAAAAAATGGCGTGGCTTTTCGTGTCAGCGGGCCGACGGTCCCGTACATCATTGCCGAACACCGCAAGAATCTGGAGAAATCCCATGCCTACCAGCCATGATCTCAAGGGGCTGATGAAATTCCTCGCCCGCGATGAATGGCGCAGTTGTTTCGAGGAGGTGTTCGACGATCACTTCGGCCCGGTGCTCGAGGCTGGTGATATGGAATTCGAGGACCTGGCCGAAATCCTCGGCGACGACTGGGCAATGACCCTTTGGGGGTGCGCCTTCGAGGATTTCCTGACGCGAAACTTCGATGTCGCGGGCGGCAATATTGTCGACGAGTATCTCAAGCGGCGCGGCTGGAAGGAAAACGCGCAAACGAAAGCCTACATGAAGGCGCTGCGGACATCGGCCATAAGCCTATACGAGGTGAGCGACATCGTGCCGGGCAAATCGCTCATGGCGCGCGATCTGATCCTTGGCGGCGAGCCTATCGCCGTCAGCGAGGGAACGGCAACGAAGACCCTGCAACAATGGGACAGGGTCGCCGCCCGCATCGTTCCGGTCATGGGCAAGAAGATCTTCGCGGGCGGCCTTTTGCCCTTCACGCCGCAGGCCTCGGAGGCGCTGTTCGAAGGCCTGAAACAGATACTCGGGAAAAAGAACGCAAAGAAGCTCCCCGCCATTCGGGACGAAGACCTTCAGACGGTCGCCCCCATGTTTACGCTCTCATGGTTGTTCGATGCGCTTGATCGCGCCATGGAATTGCCGCCGATGCAAAACTCGGATGGCGACGATCTCCTGTTCCACGATGTCAGGTTCCCGCTGGCAAGCGGCGTGACACAGAAGGATATCGCCTCGCGGGTGAAAGCCATTCCCGGAATGTCGCAGGAGAACGCAAAATTCTGGAACTGGCTTGAGGACAAGCCGAAGGGCAGAGGACAACCGAAAAAAAGCGGTGAGCTTTCCTTCGATACTACCATGAATAGCGGTCAGCGCGTGCTGGGTAATGTGGAGCTGAATGGGCGGTTCCTGCACCTGTCGGCCAATTCCGCCGCGCGCGCGGAGAAAGGAACGGCTCTCATCCGGCACGCTCTCGGTGATTTTGTACGCGAGCCGCTCACCGAAATCCGCACGGTCGAGCAGATGATGGCCGATAGGTCGGCCAAGGACGGCGAAGCTCTTTCATCGGATGTGCCGCCGGAAATCGCTGAACAGCTCGTCCACCAGCTCCTGGACCGCCAATATCGCGAAACCCTTGATCAGCCTGTCGGAATGCTTGGCAACAAGACCCCGCGACAGGCCGTGAAATCATCCGCCGGTCGCCAGAAGGTCGCCGAGTGGCTCAAATATCTCGAAAACCAGTCCGCCAGGCAGCCGGACCCCACCGATCCCATGGCGACCTACAACTTCGAATGGATGTGGAGGGAACTCGGCGTCCACAATTTGCGCCAATAACACTTCCTACCGTATTTGGGTGACATTGATGCGGAAACGATCGCTCCGGCGCTGATATTTGCGGGTCATCTCGGCCGAGGCGTGATCGAGCTGCTTTTGGCTCGTCGACCTCGGCGAGGCCGGCACGCAACGAATGGCCGGCAAACAGCTCTTGCCGTCCGCCTTCCGAAAGATCGCTGCGCACGCCGGCCGCGAGCGCGGCGCGTTGATCAGCCGCGCCACCTCCTGGTCATTGGGCCGCTCGGCCCCGACCGCTTTGCCATCACCGGTCACTCGTCGGAACAGGGGGCCGTGCGATCCGTGCCAGTTTAAGCCAAGTCTGCAGCGCCTTTACGGGGGCAGAACCACGGCCGATCTCGACCTCGCGCCAGCCGCGCCGACCGTCCGCAGCTGCCCAGCTGGACTTCGCCGCGCGGGCGCGAGCCGAGTGAAGATCCTGAATGAAAGCGCGCCGGGCGGCCTGCCGGTCGAAATCGACGTTGCGTCCGAATTCCGCTACCGCGAGATCCCGTTGTCGCCGCAGTCGGCGGCTCTTTTCATTTCGCAGTCGGGCAAAACCGCCGATACGCTGGCATCGCTGAGATGCTGCAAGGAGCTTGGGCTGAAAATTGGTGCCGTCGTCAATATCCGCGAATCGACCATCGCTCGAGAGGCCGATGCGGTCTTTCCGATCCTTGCCGGCCCGGAGATCGGCGTCGCCTCCACCAAGGCTTTCACCTGCCAGCTAGCCGTTCTTGCCGCACTCGCCACCGGCGCCGGTGGATTCGCGCAGTAGGCTTCGCGTTGGTCTGAAGCCCTGCCTAGCCATCGGTTGCCGCTTTGACTGCCGCCCCGAACCGTTCTGCCGCTGCCTTTGCCGCTTTTAACAGCGCTTTGAAATCGTCGGGAGGATTGCCGCTATCCAGGATGCTCTTGAAGGTCGCGTAAGCATCTGTCTTGCTGCCGTAGGCACGCAGGGTGTCATCGTCGTTTACCCACGCGAGCACGATGATCTTGCTGGCGCTATCGAACCGGAAAAACAAACGATACTGCTCAAAAAACTTCGCCCGGAACCAGTGCTTGCGGCCGCTACCGCGCGTATCACCCTGTCGAAATTGCGCGGCCGCCGGGTCAGCCGGGATATCCTTGGTCACGAGTCTGGTGATGGCAGCCAGCCGTTTGGTGCCGTTCTTTTTCCTGTAGTTCGCCGGATCCCGCGCCTTGCGAGCCTCAACGTCCTCGATCAGACATTCGAGTTGTTCGAGGAAGAGGGGATGCGCATAGATCGACCACCCGTTGATTACGAGGGGAGCCTCTGGTGGCGCGTCTCGTCTCGTCATTCGTCATCGGCAGACAGTGTTGCGTCGAGATCAACCTCAAGTTCCCCCACCAGCGCTTTTAGCCGATCATATAGCGCTCCGTCGAACGCCTTCAGCCGCTCGGGGTGAGCTTGAATATCCGCTTCGAGAAGATCGAGAAATGCGCCGAGCGCCGGGTCGGCAGTCTCGTGCACCGCCTCAATATAGACCCGACCACTCGGTTCGGTACAATACCGGATTTGGTCGCCCTTCCCAAGCTGCAGATGCTTTCGCACACCGCTTGGCACCGTCGTCTGATAGCGATCGGTGAGCTTCGAGAAATCCTGAGCGAGCGCAACCATGTCGGCCTCCCCGAGTTCAGATTGGGACCATGGCTTCGATAGGTAATGCAAATGCATTGTCTCAACAAGGGGCGGGCTCAATCCTTAGCGCCAGCGTCCGCATTCAGCACATCGATCGGCTCCTGACCGGAGAGCCTGTTCCGCCGCATTGTTCGCGATGCAGACCCCGTCGAACGCGGGCCAGCGGCGCAGCATGTAGTCGATGGCCTTGGCGATATCGTGGTTGCGCGAGAGCCTGGCAAGCCAAGCGATAAGCCAGGCGTGAAAATCCTCCATCAGAAAATCTTCCTCCTTTGGAATTGATACTGGCTGGGGGGCGGGGAGGGTCAAAGTCCACAGCCGGTCGCTCCCACACCCGCGTCCCCCGCCCGTTCGCACTGATGATAAATTTGGGATGGGGTGATGTCGCCGTTTTCGGGAGGTGCCCATGAGGAGAAACGCCATTCAGATCATTTGGGGCGTACCGATTGAGCTCTTTTTCGCCGAAGCTTCCGATGCCGAAGCCTCGCATGAGCAGTGGTCGATTGTTTGCCGCGAACTGCAGGATGGCGGAACGCTGGCAATTTCGAATGGCCACGCGATCAAACGACTTGTCAAATTCCGGGTGCAGTTCGAGCAGTCTTCTTGTCACGGCCCGATCATTACAGCCAAACGCGCCAAGATAGGACTATGGAACCCCACATTGATCGGTGATGCGCCAGGCAGACGAGGCCATTCGGGCCATTGAATCAGAGTTGGGAATTTCACCGGCTCGCCGAAGGTGGCGCGTGGCAGGAAACTTCCTGCGCCGCGGACGCGTATCTCAAACCCGCATTCGACTGAGAAGGGGAGAAGGAAGGGAAACGGGGTCCTGGGCTCATCCTTTGCCCTCCAGCGGCGGGCCGACGACCATAATGGCAGGCTCGGCCGAAAGCAGCTTCTTCGCCGCTGCCTTGACGTGGTCGAGCGTCACCTGGTCGATGAGAGCGGCGCGGCGCTGAATGTAGTCGATGCCGAGATTGTCGAGCTGCAAGTGGAGGAGCGTCGCTGCAATCGAGCCGGAGGAATCCAGATGATTGATGGCAAAGGCGCCGATCAGATATTTCTTGGCCGCCTCGAGCTCGACCTCGGTCGGCCCCCCTTCCGCCATCTGCTTCACCACCTTGCGCACCAGGCTGAGCGTCTCGGCCGCCCTGTCGGCGCGCGTGGCCGTGGTGACGACGAGCGCGTTGGAGTGCCGGTGGTCGACCAGGCTGGAATAGGCGCCATAGGCGAGGCCGCGCTTTTCACGCACCTCCTCGAACAGCCGGGAGGAAAAGGGCGAGCCGCCGAGGATCTCGTTCATCAGCACCGCGGCGTAGAAGTCCGGCGCGCTGCGCTTGACGCCAGGCCAGGCCAGCTGCAGCGACGTCTGCGGCAGGTCGTAATCGACCTCCACCTGCTGGCCGAGCTTCGGGGCGAAGTCTGCGACGGGGGCGAGGGTCTGCTTCTGAGGCAAATCGCCGAACAGCTCGTCGAGCTTTTCACTTAGCGTCTTCGCATCGATGTCGCCGACCACCGCCACATGCAGGCCGTCGCGGGCAAAAGTGGCCTTGTGGAAAGCGCTGAGATTGGCCGGTGTGATGCCAGCGAGGCTCTCTTTGGTACCTTCATTCGGCCTCGAATAGGGATGCGTGCCGTAGATCGCGCGCAGCCATTTGCGCTGGGCAATGGAGTTGGGGTCGTGTTCCTTGGCGACGATGCCGGAGAGGACCTGGGCGCGGATGCGATCGATCGGCGCCTGGTCGAAGCGCGGCCTGTTGACCGCGAGCCTGAGCAGATCGAACGCGGCGTCCTGCTGTTCGGAAAGCATGCGCATCGAGCCATAAATGCCGTCGCGCTGCGCTTCGAAGCTCATCTCGGCGCCGGCATCGTCGAGCTTCACCTGGAAGGCATCGCTGTCGAGGTCGCCGGCGCCCTCGTCCAACAGGCCGGTCATCAGATTGGCGAGCCCCTCCTTGCCGGCCGGATCCTGCGCGTTGCCGCCGTCGAAGACGAAGTGGATGGCGATGATCGGCGCCGTATGGTCCTCCACCAGCCAGGCGTTGATGCCCTTTTCAGATTTCACCTCCTGGATGGTCATCGCGGCATGGGCGGTCAGCGCCGTCAGGGTGAGGAAGAAAATGGCGAGGAGCGCCTGCAGGATGAGGAAGAAAATGGCGAGGAGATAGGTCGCCAGCGGGGTGGCGAGGCGCGCAGCCCTCCCTTCTCCCACAAGGGGAGAGGGCAAGGCGCGTCCAAAGGCGCCGCGATGTTGGCTTGCCATCACATCAATTCTCCGTCTTGGGCATGAGATAGCCCGCGGTTGAACGGTCGGGCACGAGATAGCGGGTGGCGACGGCCTTCACCTGATCGGTGGTGACCTTGCGGATGCGATCCGGCCATTCCTGGACGTCCTGCACGGTGCGTCCGATGGCAAGCGTGGAGCCATACAAGTAGGCCATGTAGGGCTGCTCGTCGCGGGCGAAGACCAGCGAGCGGACATAGCGGTCCTTGGCCTTGTCCAGCTCGTCATCGGTCACACCGTCCTTGACGATACGGGCGATCTCCGCGTCGACTGCCGCTTCCAGATCTGCGAGCTTGGCATTGCCCCGCGGCGAGCCGTAGATGGTGAACCTGGTGGCATCCCGCATGGTGCCCCGGAAATTGGCGCCGGCGGTGGCGGCAATGCCCTCTTTCACCACCAGTTGCTGGTAGAGCCGGCTGCGGCTGCCGCCGCCGAGGATTTCGGCCAGGAGGTCGAGTGCCTCGGCCTCGCCGGGTTCGGCAGTGTGATAGGACGGCACCACCCATTGCGTGGAAAAGCCGGGCACCGAAACGCGCGCGTCGGTCAGCGTCACCGTGCGCTTGGTGTTCTGCTCCGGCTCGACCGGGCGGATGCGGGGTAAACCAGGACCCGCCGCAACCTTTCCATAGGTCTTCTCGGCCAGCGCCTTCACCGTCCCCGGCTCGACATCGCCGGTCACCACCAGCACGGCGTTGTTGGGTCTATAATATAGATCGTAGAACTCGACGGCGTCGGTCCAGGTCAGCTTCTCCATCTCCTGCATCCAGCCGAGGACAGGGATGCGGTAGGGCTGGTTCTGCCAGAGTGTCGCGTCGACCTCCTCTTCCAGCGCCGCCTGCGGATTGTTGTCGGTGCGCGAGCGGCGCTCCTCCAGGATCACGTCGCGCTCGGTCTTGATATCATCGTCGTTGACGATGAGGTTGAACATGCGATCGGCCTCGAAGCTCATCATCTGCTCCAACGCCGAAGGCACTACCGTCTCATGGAAGGCGGTGAAGTCGAAAGAGGTGAAGGCATTGTTCGAGCCGCCGATGGCCGAGACGGCGCGGTCGAACTCGCCTGCGGCATGGTTGGTTGTCGCCGCCTTGAACATCAGATGCTCCAAGAAATGGGCAATGCCAGATTTGCCCGGCGGCTCGTCGGCGCTACCAACCTTGTACCACACCATATGGGTCACGATCGGGGCCCGGTGATCGGGGATGACGACCACCTCCATGCCGTTGTCGAGCAGGAAATCCGTCACCTTGCCGTCATCGGAGGCCGCCAGAGCCGGGGCGGTCGTCACGAAGCCCAGCGCGGTTGCAAAAAGTGTCTTGCGCAGCCAGCCAGACCGAAGATTCATTGATGGCTTCGGTTCTGGTGACGGGACGAGAGGCAAAATGATTTGTTCCTCACTTTGAAGGCGCTGCGTCCCCGTCTCCCCTTGTTGTGGGGGAAGGTGGATCGACGGGCAGCGCCGAGCCGGATGAGCAACCGTCTTCACCTTGCCAGTCCTCACTCGAGCGTCACCCCTGGATGGGTCCGGGAGACCCGCGGCGGCAGTAGCTTTCGGTGAGGTGATCATGGAACGATTTCTCCTTGGTCCGTGACGTGTTTGCGGACCACCGCGCACGTACCGTGCCAAATGAGAAAACCGTGCAAAGGCAATGTGATAGATCTGGCTCTGCTACGGCGCGTATCCGATATTGTCGGACTTTGGACAGGGCCGAACGCGAAGCGCTTGCGGGTTGGGACGACATCTTGCTCGTGCGCAAGAGGATTGCGCGTGCTGCCGCGCAGGGGGATAGGATGCGCCTCGAACTGGCCGCGGCACTTGAGGGTGTTGGAATTGAGTGGAAGCTGGTGAAGGCCTGGAGACGATGGTGGTCGCCGCGGAACGCTTCCTCGCCAGGCAGTCCAGAGTCGCAACGAGCAGAGGCGTCAGGAGCGTGGCCGGTAGGGAAGAGGAGCCGGCCGCCAGGCGACTCGCAGTGGAAGTGCGCTGCACCGAGCATTCCCGCTCGAACAGATGAATGACCGCCCACCCCACCTTCGGCAATTGGCTGGATCCGCTTGAGCTGAACGAACAGCCGCCGTAGCAGTGCCGTTCATGAAAGCTCGAATTTTGGCGTCGAGGGTCTTCTCCACAAGCGTGCGCTGCTTCAGTGGTCGGTCATCGGTGGTTCCTTCAAATCAGGCTGGTGTCTGCAACCGACCTCACCGGGGACCATCGACGACAACCGCTACGCCGCTCGCTCGCTTCAGCGCTGTTGAGGGCGCGCTCGCGAGCGGCTTCGTCACCGCCGACCCACGCCAATCAGCGGGGCACGACCCTGCATTCCGCTTTGTCTGCAATCTAACAATGTCGGATATGAGACGCGGCGGTGATGGAGCTATCCTGTTGATAGCAAACATTTTTCACTGTTGGCACGAAACCTGCGCGAATAGCTGCAGACGCATTGCGTTTAGGCGCAAGTTCTACGAATTGCACGTATCGGGCGTCTCGCATGTGGCGAGCGAAACCGTCGAGCAGATGGCCGAGCTCTGGGCGGTCGAGGAGAGCATCCGCGGCCAGGACCAACGTCCGCCGCTCCGCGCGCCAGGAGCAGTCGGCCATCATCATTGCCGAACTCTGGCCTGGAGAAAATGGAAATGCTCAGAATTTTCGCCGTCCTGGCGCTGTCGCTCTTCGTGGCGAACTGCTCCGCGACAACCTTGACAACCCACAGCGCCGTGCAGGTCGCCGGTCATCCCTACAAGACCGATCCGAACTGCAAGCGCACCAAGCTGCTCGGCACGTTCGACGAACGCTGCGATCATCCGCGGCTCGGCTATCGCGGCTTTTCCGATCCCACGATCGGCGCAGCTTCCGGCGCTGGTGGCGGCTTCTGTCTCTAATCCAACCACGGGGGGTCCCAAGCGGGCGCGCCATTTTTCATGCGACGGACAATGACAATCTCTACCAATCGAATCCGGCGCGAGGTCCGCGACTCACGGGCCGCTTTCTCCTGCCCAGCGATGGCAGCCGAGCGGGCGTGTGAGGGAATGGACGCCTATGGATGTGCCGTTTCTTTCCTGACCAGTCAGCTTCTCGACAGCTAGTCGCGATAACTTGTCGTTAGCTTCCGAGGCTCGCAATCCAATGGAGAACTGTATGGGTGGTTGGCAGTTCAATCCTTGGCAGTTGAACCCGCCTGCGCCAGGCCTCGTGCAGCAAAATAACGACATGCCGGTAGGGCAACAGGCGGACGACGCGAGCCTGCAGGCGAGCTTTGACCAGCAGCTGAACCAGTTGCGGCGTAGTTCGTCCGGGGGGAGCGGTGGAGGACTCCAGAGCACGGACCTCGGCGCTTCGCAGCCGGTGCCGTCGTTGCCCGATCTGCCGGACAACTTGATTACTGGCGCGCGCCACAGGTCGGAGGCGGCGGCGCACGGATCGGGCCCAGGGCCGAATAGCGGGAGACAGCAACCGGAGTTTGCGGTGAACAAAGAGGTTCGCGTGGGCGCAAAGCGCGACCGCTCCGGGCCCTTTCCCGAGGACAAGGAGCTTGTTTCCACCTTCAAGAAAGCAGCGCTCGAAGTGAACACGCACGAGAGGACTGCCAAGAGATTGGTAGATGATCTGCACCATTTAAGCCGCTGGCTGCGCCAGGAAAATCGGGGCCCAATATTCGACCGGTTTAACCGCGATTCGCCTAGCCATGCTTCTTTTGTCGCTGATGTGCAGGACTATCTGAGGGATGGTGGCCGCATTGCTGTCGTTGCGCAGCTGAACAAGGTTGCGCCCGGGAGCCTCCCGTCGCGAGGCAATCTAGTTGGGGACCTCCATGCCGGAGACGTGACTCTCTTGGATAGGTTCCGGGAGGGTGCCGAGCAGCGCAAAAGCGCCACCAAAGGGGCCATCAATAACATTCTTTCCGGATTCAGGCTGTTTGCTCGGTGGCTCCAAGAAAACAATAAGGGCCCTCTAGCTTCTCAGTTGCAAGGCGGTTCACTGGACAAGGAAATCTCGGAGTATAGGGCCCTGGGGCGGGACCCTCAGAACCGCCTTAGATCGGCTCTGCATGATCTCCGGCGGTACTTGCCTGGGGCTGAAGAAGCCGAAGGACCCGAACCCCGTGGCATTGGGCGCCCCCGTCACCTGGCTCCTCATCCCGAAGACGCGCCCGTCATCGATGGCGCGCTCGGCCAAGCGTTGACAGATCTTAGAGCCCCGACTGCGGAGCAGAGGCAGTTTGCCCAGAAGCGGGCCACACGTCTTCGTGGGCTGAGTGATTGGCTTCAACAAAACGGCAAGGGGAGCATAGCTGGCCGACTTAACGGCTCTAAGCAGGAGCAGTTAAGGCTGGAGAACGATGTGGTAGCGTTCAAACAGGCTGGAAGCAGAGTCGGCTTTTCCGACTTGTCGCATCTTCGGAACTACTTAAAACTAGTCGAGGCGAACGGAGAGCTGGGGCTGCAAGCACGTGAGCAGTCGGCTTTGCTGCTAGACGCTGGGCGGCCCAGGCCGCCGCAGGCGCTTCCCGCGACCCCCGCCGCGAGCGAGGGCGCTGGGGCTTCCTTGAACGAGGCGATGCAAGAACCCGCGTCACCATCAACTGCCAGGGCTCGCTCCGACACCTTCGGCGATCTTCAGTCTTTTGTTGATCTGAATGCGCCCACGCCGGACGCTTTGCGCGATGATGCTCACTTTGCGCCAGCGTCCTCTGCCAGGGCCCGCTCCGACACCTTCGGCGATCTTCAGTCTTTTGTTGATCTGGATGCGCTCACGCCGGACGATTTGCGCGATGATGCTCACTTTGCGCCAGCGTCCTCTGCCAGGGCCCGCTCCGACACCTTCGGCGATCTTCAGTCTTTTGTTGATCTGGATGCGCTCACGCCGGACGATTTGCGCGACGATGCTCACTTTGCGCCAGCGTCCTCTGCCAGGGCCCGCTCCGACACCTTCCGCGGTCTTCAGTCTTTTGTGGATCTGAATGCGCCCGCGCCGGACGATTTGCGCGACGATGCTCACTCGGCGCCAGCCCCCTCTGCCAGGGCTCGCTCCGACACCTTCCGCGGTCTTCAGTCTTTTGTTGATCTGGATGCGCTCACGCCGGACGATTTGCGCGACGATGCTCACTCGGCGCCAGCCCCCTCTGCCAGGGCTCGCTCCGACACCTTCCGCGGTCTTCAGTCTTTTGTTGATCTGGATGCGCTCACGCCGGACGATTTGCGCGACGATGCTCACTCGGCGCCAGCCCCCTCTGCCAGGGCTCGCTCCGACACCTTCGGCGGTCTTCAGTCTTGTGTTGATCTGAATGCGCCCACACCGGACGATTTGCGTGATGATGCTCATTCTGCACCGGTGCGTCCGCGCGGGCAGATGCTCGGCGACACGGAGCGGCAGACCACGATGCAAGGGACAGGGTCCGCCGCCGTCTTGAGGCCGGGAGCGCCCGATGACGTTCAGCGCATCCATCGCGGTCGACTTTCGCCGATGAGTGAAGCTACGCCAGCGACACCGGCAAGAGCTCCGCAACCCGCGTGGCCAGTAACCGCTAGGCTGCCAGACACCTACCGCGGTCTTCCAGTGGTTGATGTGACTACGCCTACGACCAGCTCCTCCGATGCTCAGATCGGGGCGTTGGATCCGACAGCCTCGTCCAATGTCCCCAACGGGTCGGTGCTCGGCGCCATCGAATGGCTGAGCGACGCCCATATCCGGAGAGATTATGATTTCCTGGAGGAGCAGCTGCAGGGGATCAATCCAACGCTCGCCGCCCGGACGCGGCTGGTGGATCCGTCGGTGTCCCATCTACTGCGCCAAATGGAGCTGCAAGACGCGCAAAGCACATTGCAGTCCATCTATAATCATATTGACGCCCCAGCCGACTTCCTGTTCCTGCCAGTGAACAATGGCACTCCTACTAGCCCCGGCACCCATTGGTCGCTCCTGCTCGTTGATCGCCGCAACCCGGAAAGGCGGGTCGCCTATCACTATGACTCCCTCCAGAGAGAGGGATTCAACGACGTGCCTGCAAAACAGCTCGCAGGACTGCTGGACGCCACCTTGGCGCCAGCCCGCATGGCGCGACAGCCGAACAAGCATGATTGCGGCGTCTTTGTGGTGGACGGCACGCGGGCGCTGGTTCAACGGTTGGTGGACGGGGAGCGGCCAGACCACGAGCCGCTGCACCTCGACAACCTCGTCGCCGATCGGCAGGCGCTGCAAAACCGACTGACCCGAGGCATTGATCGGGATTCTGAAAACGCCACGCTGAGGCAGTCGAGTTTTGCCGGAAACCGGGTCTTTGAGAGATGATTGAACGAACCGGCCGCTGGCGCCGCACTTGAGGAGAGGTAGCAACGGTGGCCGCCTGGCCGAAAGGATTGAGGGTTTTCAGAGCCGAGACTTCAGACAGGAGGTTTTCCGACGGCTGAGATAACATGATTTGCGTCGATCTGGGTCCCCTCGCATGGCCACCCTTGATCACCAGCGCCTGCGCATCCGTAGAAAGCAATTTCTCGGCCATACGGCGCAGCTCCAGGAAATTCGGGAAGTAGCAGCCCTTCCGAGCTTGGGGATGCGCAGATCGATAGGCCCGCGTCTCCTAGTCTCTGTCGCGGCAGCCGTTTGCGCTGAGCCGTGCGCAGCGGGTTCTTCTCGCCCTAGCCGGCGCCGGTGGCCGCACCCACCTCCAGCTTCATCAGCCGCTCCGCGGCAAAGCCGATCATCCCGCGCAAGATATCGGCGTGGGGGGCTCCTCCACGAGCGTGCGCAGGTTCATCATGCGGTCGGTCACCGGTGGTTCCTTCGAATCAGGCTGGTGTCAGCAACCCGACCTTACCGGGGAACACCGCCTCGCTCGCTTCAGCGCTGTTGAGGGCGCGCTCGCGAGCGGCTTCGCCACCGCCGACCTGCGCCATTCTGCGGGGAACGACCTTGCATTCCGCTTTGTCTGCAATCTAACAGTTTCGGATGTTAGACACGGCGGTCATGGCGCTATCATGTTGATAAAAAACATTTTTTGCCTTTGGCACGGAACATGCTCGAATAGCTGCAGACGCATTGCAGTTAGCCACTAGATTGGCCCTGAACCTCAGGGCTGCCGCTCAGCATGACCCAAAGGCCGACACGTGGAATTTTATGATTGGTGTCGATCCAGTACGGCGTCTCTGAGCAAGACGGAGACTCACACCAGGTTCTGGCACTGGTTCCCTTTCGAATTGCGGATGGCTCTGGGATGAATAGACTATGTCTGACTGTGCTTATTGTTGCAGGCCTTAGTTCATGTATCGGCAGTATGTTGCTGAAATGGAGCCGGATGTCACTACCTGCCGATGTGGCAATATCTGATAAATTTCTCTCAATTGGTTTTATGTTCGGAGCAATGTTTTACGGAATCAGCATAGTGTTGTATGCAACGGCTCTCGATTCTACGGAGGTGTCAGTCGCTTACCCGGTCATGGCGGGCTCCGGATTTGCAATGCTAACGATTGCGTCATATTTTATTTTTGGAGAACCGTTCCAGCTGTCCAAATGGATTGGCCTCGGCCTTGTCTTGACCGGTATGATTTTTCTGGGGCGAGGGGGCTGAAACGGGCTTGCAGACACCCGCTTTCATATTCGCTTGGCGGCTCAAAGCGTTTCGATCTCCGCAAGCCTTTGCATGGTCTTGATTTAGCCGGCGCGGGCGGACCGTTGGCAAGCGCGCTCCGCGCAGACAGGCAGGTACCATCAGCTTCCGTCGTGTGCCTCTGTCGATCGATGACGCCGGTTGCATTCTACGGACAGACGGTCCTGGCGGCAGGCTGCGCGGAATCAAAAGGCTCGAACGTGAACGCAGTTTTCATCTGCGCAACGCACTGCAGCTGGAGGCGCATCTGATGATTGTGGGCTCCGGTGCGGCCGGTGCCACCAGGAAGCGCGTCAGCGGCAGTCACCTCATAATGACGCGCGGATCTGCCATCAAAATCTAACTGTTAGATCTGCCTTGATGCCGTAATCGCTCACGTCGCCCAAAAAACTGCCCGGTGTAGGACAGGCCGACCTTCGCGTTGGCACCGGTGCCGACGTCGAAGCCTGCCTCGACGACAAGTGCATCCTTGTGATCGGCACGCCTTCGACCATAAACGCCCGGCCGCCGGCGAAGGCGAGGATCTGTTCCGCCGTGACATCGCCGAAGGCATGACCCCATCCGCGGCGTCTTGCGCGGCTTGGGCCTGAAGATTGGCCCGACGACGACACCGAAGACGTTCGAGCAGCGGGTTGGCGAGCGGCCCATCACCACGCTGCAGCAGATTGCAGAGGCTCTTCTTCAAGGTCCGCGCGGCGCTGCTGGGTGACGATCGAGAAGCTTATTGTCGACCTGGCGCGGGGTAATGGGCCGGTGCGCATTCTGATGAGCGTGCCGCGTGACCGAGGCGTGCGTGTGGCGCTCCATGAGGCGGCCAAAGTAAGGCCGGCCATTCACCGGGCGCGTCAGCATCAAACCCAAACCCTACAAGTGGACCAAGTCCGCCGACGAGGTCCTCTCATCAGTCAAACGCTTCTGCCAAAGAACAGAACAGACCTCGTGGCAACCTTTAGATTCACGTGACAAGGCTAGATCACAGGTTGGTCAGCTCGACGAGCTTTCGAAAGGCGTGCTTGGCGAAGTATCGTGCGCCGCTCGGGGTTAGGTGAGCCGCATCATAGAAGAGGGGGTTCTGCTTTTCATCTAGCACAACGCACATATCTTGGTGGGGGCAAACTGACGAAAAGATGTCCAGATAGCGATTGCCAAATTGCTGAGCCAGCATCTTGTTTATGGAGAGAGTTTCCGAAGACTTGTACTGCGCAGCCAAGCTCCCGAGCCCGTCCAACTTCCCATTCATATTAACGAAATCGATGCTGCTCTTGAGAAGGTTCTTTCTACCCAGGACATATACGCGAGACGGGCTGATTGACTCAATTTTGTCGGCGGCAGCACGCATGCGCCTCGCACCGAATCGTTCCCATAGGAACGCGACGATAACCACATCCGCCTGTTTGAGTGCGGGGCTGGAAAGGAACGCCTCGATTCTCTCCTGGCATTTCTGCTCAAGGGAAGGGTCTGATGATGTGTAGATGTTTTCTTGGTTCCAATACTGCGGATTATCGGCGTATGGAGTGTTGCAGCCATAGTTGAACGCATAGGTAACTATGTCGACGTCCCGCTCATGGTTTCCTTCCAACAGGATGTTCGTAAAATCAGCTGACTGGCTGTCCCCTACGATAAGGATATGTTTTCTGCCAGGCTTAAAGGTGTTGCTGCTCAGGCGGATGTGATTCGCCCATACGTATTTCGTGAGAACATCTATATTGTAGCTGTTCACTCTGCGAAGCGTTTTTGGCAATCGCCAGGTCCAGCCTTTTGTAGCCCAGCTTTGCCATGACGGCGCAACAATCAGGGCGGCGGCCAAAGCGGATATCGTCACCAGCCGCTGGCCCTGCAAGGCATGGGAGTATCTTAGCGGACGTTCGATGAAACTATGCAGCAAATAGCCAAGGAGTATCGAAAGAGCGATGGCGGCAACGCCTTGGAACGTGTCGAGGTCGCGTCCGGTTATGTGGAGCCAAAAGACGACAATGGGCCAGTGCACGAGATAGATCGAATAGCTTGCTCGGCCAAGCAATTGCGCCGGTACCGTTTTAAACGGCAAGGCAGCGACGGCTTTGCGCCCGCCGTAGATCATCATCGCGGCGCCTAGAGTTGGGAGCGCCGCATGCCATCCTGGGAACGACGTGCCTGCATCGAACTGAAGAACGGCGTAAAGGACTGCCAAGCCGCCGGTCGTGTACGCAATGTCGGAAGACAGACGCCCTGGCGTCTTGGCCCATACAAGGGCGGCTCCGCAGGCAAACTCAAATATGCGAAACGGTGTCAGGAAGAACGCTGCCGTCAAGTCAAGGCGCATAGCCAAAAGGCATGCCGTGAAACTGATGAGACCCAACACGGCGACGGCCAGAAGGGCCAATCGTCCCTTCCGCATCAAGGCGGAGATTATGGCCGGCCAGATCAAATAGAATTGTTCTTCAACTCCAAGCGACCAAGTGTGCAAGAGTGGCTTGGTCGTTGCGGCAGCATCGAAATAGCCGCTTTGCATCCAGAAATAGACGTTCGACAGCGACAAGATCGCCATAGCGGAAGAGCCGGAAAACCCGCGAAAGTCCTCTGGCCCTTGGATGAATGCTGCGCAAACGAACGTGACAAAGATCGTGGAAAATAGCGCTGGAAAGAGCCGGCGTGCGCGTCGGGCGTAAAAGTCGGAAAAGCTGAATGTTCCGGCGCGCACCTGTTCAACAATCAGCTTTGTAATCAGATAGCCACTGATCACAAAGAAGACGTCGACGCCGACATAGCCACCGGAAAGCGTTGAGAACCCTGCGTGGAATAGGACAACAGTAGAAACCGCAAAGGCGCGAAGCCCATCAATATCGGGCCGGTAGTCGAATCGATTCATTCGTGCGTCTATGCCCGGCCTCGGTTGTGAGATCAAGGCGTTCCGCTAGCGGCCTTTGAGCAGCCTTTTTCCAGAGATTTCCTGAACTTGCCCGCTAGAGCACGTCCGGGGGATCGATTGTGACGTGACGCGAATCGGTTTGGCTGATTCAACGTCCACTTTCATGGAGGTGGACGATGGCGAGAGCACTTGGTGAGGACCTGCGTTCACGTGTCGTGAAGGCTGCGGGTGAAGGAGCATCGGCCCGGCAGGCAGCGGCTCGATTCGGTGTCGGAATATCGAGCGCGATCCGCTGGATCGGCAGAGCCCGGATGGGCGAGACGACACCACGACCGCAGGGACGACGGCGCGGCTCGCGTCTAGAAGCCCATGCCGACCTCGTCATCGGGATGATCGAGGAGCGCAAGGACATCACGCTGAACGAGATGGTGGAGCGGCTCTTGTCCGACAGCGGGCTTGACCTGTGCTCGCAGCCGACATGCTCGCGGCCGGAGAACCTGCCCGAGCTCAAGACGGCCGCCCGGCTCGGCGATGTACTGTCGACATGTGGCTATCGACCTAATCCCCGCGCCCGAGCCGTCTTCATCCGCCTGGTGTTGATTAAGCCACGATGGCCCCCATGCAACCGCTGTCGCAGTCCTCCTCTCCGTTGCGGCCTCCAACGGGGTGCATGGGCTCGGCTCAGCCATCTTCGTTTTTGCCGTCAACCGACGGACCCGTTCAATTGGATCAAGGCTTAACAAAAAGACCCGGCACAATCTGGCGGGATGGGGTGCCGGGTCTTTAAGGTCACATTCGATTGGGCAGGTGCAGTGACGCTTCCCGCCTACGCCCCGCATGATTGACGAGCGGTTAACTGCGGGCATATCCTCAGCTTCTATTCGGCGATAAAGGGGCGGAAGGAGCGGGTGACCCTGCGGCGTGCCTACTCACGCTTGCCCGCATCGAAGAGTGTTTCGACCAGATACTCGCAACAGCCGCGGCGATCACCGATCAGTTCGAGCAGGCGTTCCTTGTCATGGTGCAGCGTCCGTATTTGCAGCCGTTCGATTACGTGAACATACGCGTGTCGCGGCTCTCGGCGAACACCCGGCTGATTAAAGGCAATCTCTCGCCGCTCTCCTTCGAGGGCGTGTCGTGCGGCGCCTATACTGACGCAGTTCTGCATCAATGAACTCAACAAGACGGAGCTGCTGCGCGACGTATTTATCTGGGCGTACGAGCGTTTCGCCGCGCGTTATGCCGCCGTCCGGCAGTCGCTCGGCTAACCTGACCGCTTCAGGTTGCGGCACAGGGCGGCGCTGTGTGAAGTCGTCGGCGCGGTTTGTTCGTCAAGCGGGGCCAACGCGCGGCGCCGTCGTGGTCCGGACCCTGATGGACGGCCATCGGCCCGACGTCTGGTGTTCCGATCGCTATGCCGCGCAACAAGGGCACGCACATGCGCATCAGACCTGCCTGGCGCATCTGGGCCCGCGACGTCGCCTATGCTATGCGGACGAGGCAAGTTAGGACATGCTGCCCTCACGGCTTCTCCACCACAACGTCGTGCGATCTGGCCCGCGACACCCAAAACAAGTGCAGGCGAGCTCGCGATCAACTTTTGACCTTTGCCCAATGGCCAGGAATGGTCGACGCGACGAACAACCGATGCGAAAGGGCACTCAGCCCGCCGTCGTTCAGCGAAGGGTCACCAACGGCTCTCGCGCCAGTGGGCCGCACAGGGCGAAGCCGACATTCGGACGTCGTCGATACCGCGCGTCCCATCCCGGGCGCGAATGTCTTCAAAATCATCCTTCAAACCGTCAGCGGCTGATATCGTGATGAGTGAACCGGCCACCTTGATCTTCCGAGCCTCTCTTCGCGCCCGGCTTTATCGGGACATCGAGGTGTCGAGTTCGAGCACGCTAGCGGATCTGGCCGAGGCCATCGTAGCGGCATTTGGATTCGATATGGACCACGCCTACGGCTTCTATTCAAAGCTGACGGGAAAGCTGTTCGACTCGCCCCGGCGATTCGAACTCTTCGCCGACATGGAGGGGAGCGGCTCTCGCAGCGTGAAGGGCACGCGTGTCACCACAGCCTTCCAGAAGGTGGGCTCGGCAATGACCTTCTTGTATGACTACGGTGACGAGTGGCGCTTCCGCGCTGAAGTTATTGGAACAGGGCAGGCGCTACCCGGTGCCAATTACCCGAGGATCGTCAGCAAGATCGGCAAGGCTCCCCGGCAGTACCCGGATATCGACGACGCGTAACGACGCGCCGTGTCGCATCGAGAGGGCGAGGGGGCTGGGCAATTACCTATGATGCGTCGACTGCTGTCGACCCCAGACGATCCTGCACCGGCATACGCGTCTCAGCTTGGTTGCGATTGGACGACCCAACCGGGCCCGGTTGCGTTGTCCGATGTCGGACATGCGACATAGCAGTGTTAATGCCATCGTATTGTTTATACACGATTTTTCCCTTTGGCACGGGGCGTGCTTGGCTATCCGCAAACGTGTCATGGACTGAGGAGAAAGGCCTTGTCGCAAAATGATCGGCAACGTCTATCCGGCATGGGTGTGCTCTCGTTTCAGGGAGCTTGCCAATCGAAAAAGTGCCTTCAAGACCTGCCGACTACCTCAGCCGGAATACTGCGATGATCACCAGGGCCTGGGCTGCGGCGATACCTGCGATTCACGGTATCTTCTCTCGTGCGACCTGCTCGGCCCGAACGGGGCATTGTCCCGGCACTCCAAGAAATACGCGGAGTTCACCGCTCTCGAGGCCGAATTGGAGAAAGCGCACAGCCCCGTTTCGGGCGTTTTCCGAGGACGTCGCCAAGGGTGCCTATCCGGGCGCCAATCACTAGGCGGGATATGGATGATGCCGTTGGAGTGCTTCCTCACCCGTAAATATTTCGAGGTGACCTACGGCGACGGCCTCATCCCCTTCGACACGTGGTTTGGCACCTCCCACGACGGAAGGGCTGAGAGCGAAACCGGATGCAGGCCCGCTACGAGAAGAAGAAAACCCGCATGTATGCCAAGACGAAAGCAAAAGCGCGGACCTGGCCCCCTGCCCACAAAGCAGGGCAATCTAAATTCCCGAAAAAGGGAAGTTCCGTGCACGGCGCAGGGAGATCATTATTGAAAATCCTATTCAGTACGATGGCTGTCCCCTTGCTGGCAGCCACCGCTTTTGCTGCGGATTCGATCCCCGCAGACCTCAGAGAAACGGCATTGGCCACTTTCAAGGCTTTGCCCTCCACCACGCCGGCAGTCGCTAACAACCCGATCACACCGGAGAAGATCGCCCTCGGCAAGGCACTGTTCTTCGATCCACGCGTCTCGGCGTCAGGCGTCGTCTCGTGCAACTCGTGCCACAACTTGGCCACCGGGGGCGACGACAATCTTGAAACCTCGATAGGCCATGGTTGGCAGAAGGGACCGCGCAACGCGCCGACGGTACTGAACGCCATCTTCAACATCACGCAGTTCTGGGATGGTCGCGCCGAAGACCTGAAGGCTCAGGCCAAGGGACCGGTCCAAGCGGGTGTCGAAATGGCCAACACACCGGGTCAACTCGTCGCCACGCTCAAGTCGATGCCGCAATATGTCGGCTGGTTCAATGCAGCTTTCCCGGGTGAAGCCGATCGCGTCACCTTCGACAACTTCGCCAAGGCAATTGAAGCCTTTGAGGCGACACTGGTCACGCCGGCCCCCTTCGATGCCTTCCTCAATGGCGATGACGCCGCCATGACCTCCGAACAGAAGCAGGGCCTGACGCTTTTCATGGACAAAGGCTGCTCGTCCTGCCATGGCGGAACCAACGTTGGTGGGGAAGGCTATCACCCATTCGGCGTTGTCAAGAAGCCCAACGCCGACATCCTGCCGGAAAAAGACAAGGGCCGCTTTGCCGTCACCCATGCAGCCGAGGATTCCTATGTTTTCCGCGCCGCGCCGCTGCGCAACGTCGCACTCACCGCGCCTTACTTTCATTCGGGCAAGGTTCGGAATCTGAAACAGGCCGTCGCCATCATGGGGACCACCCAGCTCGGCGAAGAATTGAAGGAAGAAGAAGTGGACCTGCTCGTTGCCTTCCTTAACTCGCTGACCGGAAAGCTGCCGGAAGTCGCCTATCCGGTCTTACCCGCCGAAACGGCGACAACGCCTCGACCTGTGTCGCAGATATTAGGAAAATAGATGGCCGGAGCTGGTTACGGAAGGTCGCGATCAAGAATGATTGCGACGATGCCGACAAGATCTTCCCGCAGGCAGGCCTAGGCATTTCCAATGGCGGTGGCAGGTGCGTCGAGCTCGGGGGATCGAGGCTTCTGTCTCCCATTTACCTGGAGCAATTCGTCACCGCGCACACGCGTAGGCCCTTTTCGCCGAGGCTATTTCCCGCTCCGCGGTGACTTCGCGCCTTCTGCGGGAGTTTCAGGTTCAAGATCCCGCATCAGCACCGCAGAACTTCCTTTTTTCCTAGATCGGGCGCAACGAAATACATTTCGCTGCACGTGTCGCGAAAACAGAACGGACCACGCACGGCTCCCCATCCAGAGGTGGCTTAAAACGGTTCGTGTCGATCTTCTCAGCCTCGCCAAGTCACTTTGTTCGGACTGATTGCCGGTGAGCTGGTTGCTATGGAGGCTTCCGATCTCAAGCTGCGCTCCAGATGGCATATGCACCTGGATGGATGTCTGCTTTTCCGCGGATTGCGTCAACGCTGCGTGCCGCCTCGGTGATTTTCCTCTCCGGCCATCTGGACAACGACCCGCTGGCTCCGGATTCGGAGGTAAGATTCATGTTTCACCACAAGCGGCACTCTACTGGGAGGCCCCGACTACATCCCCTGTCGAGCAGCCTGTGTCGACCGGTGCTCCGCCTCAGCAAGCGGATGGCGTGGGTGGCCGCTAAGCCCTGCGGTCAACAAGGACTTACAGAACGCAGGGGTGAGCTTGCCGCGGTGGATTACGACGTTCTCATGACCGATCGCAGCCCGGGCGTCCTGCCACTGCCGATTGTGGCCGCGCTGTTCATTGGATTTGACGTGGCAAGCGGCGAAGGCGGCGTCATCCAGCGTTGCCAACTGGCCCGCATGTACCGGCCGCTTCGTATGGATGTGCACCCACATCGGATTCGGCATTGCCCCATTGCGCAGCGCCTTGGGTTGCAGCCTGATCTCGAACAGCGCCCCTGGCTCCCCCTTCAACGCGCGCGGTCGATCCGCAGGCGTCAACTCCTTGGCCTCCCGCAAGTGTTCCAGGTACTTCTGCGACGGAAATGCGTAGGTCTTCATGCAATCGATCGCAACAGTGACCTTTCCCTCATTCAAAGCCTTGGCCAGCCCCCGCGCCTCGGACAACATCACCGTGAGCCGGACTGATTTGTCGTGCACTTCGCGCACCTGCGCAGGCGTGAGCAGGCCGCGTCGACGAGGCTCCTCCAACGCGTCTAGACAGGCCTGCATCTCGGCGGCCTGGGCCTGCAGGCGATCGACCACAGTGCCCACTACGTGATCGGCGTCCTCGGGTTTCATCTGGCGCGCTTGCGAGACGGTCCTTTGCTGACCAGCCAGATCGAACCGCAAAAGTTCGTCCAACCGCTTGAGCAGTGGCGTCAACGCCTGCATCGACGGCGGTGCCTGCCAGATTGCCAAGTGTGCCGCCGCCGCTGAAGCACTCGCATGCGCCTCATTCGCGCTCACGAGCTTCTTCGTACCCAGATCCGAGCGCACGAGAACCTTGGCTGCGGGTGCCGTGTCGCCGTCGTTCGCAGCGACTTGCGGCGCGGGCCGCCCGGCGGCCGAAGTCCCGGCGCCAGCGGCCGGCTTGCTCTTGCCTTTCCCTTTCCTGCGCGCTGCGGTGCCTTCGGCCATTGCAGCCTTGCCGGCAGTGTTGGCCGTTATCGCAGCGCCCGCGTCGGCCGGCGTTGCAATGATTGCGGGCGTCTTCGGCTGCAGCGCCAGGAGGCGCATGACATCGTGCGCAGTGATCCACGCGTCGTCCACGGTCTGGCCCAACAGTTCCAGTGGGAGGCCGGCACCTGTTCGGTCATCGCCTAGCTTGGCAACCATGTCATGCAACGCCAATCCAAATTCCGAAAGCCGCTCCATGACTCCTTCCAGAACGGCGCAGTGCTCCGTGTCGAGTGGGCGCCCTTCGCGGCGAAGAACAGCGTCATACGTCGAGATAAATGCCGGAAAAACGTCGCCGATGAAGGTTCCCAGCAGACGCACCCGCCCGTTCTCACCGATGAGGGTCTCTCTCACGGCTGCTTCGAACGTGCTCGCCAGCGGCTCAATCTCGACCTCCGCGAGAGCGACACGCGATTGCAGCTGCATGACCTTCGTGTACAGTGCCCAGCCGGTGTGCAGCCGCAGCGCGGCCTCGTCGCGCCGCCGCATCTCTGCCGTTGTACTTGGTATGTTGACAGTGGCGGCGCAGGCCGACCGCGTCCATTCGCAGCGCCGAGCTTTTTTTTCCCACCACTCCATGCAGGCGACATGGTGCTTCGCCACACTGGACACCACCCGTCTCATCTGGTCGGGGGGCGTGTTGGATCGGGGAATGCGGTGGAGCACGATGGCCGCGCGCATCCTGCCCTTTTCCAAGGCGTCGATAGTGTCGGCGGCCAATTGGTTGCATTGGTCCGCCGCATCGAGCACGACGTCGCGGTATTGACGCGCCTCATCGTCGGACAGAATGCTCCGCGCCACAGCCGGCGGCAGACTCGCGTAGTGGTCCAGAACTGTTAAGCCTGCCTTGACGAACCGATCGGCCAGCTCTTGCCCCTCCTCCGGGGTCCGGGCTTGCGCGGCCGCATCACGGCAAGCGTCAAGTTCCTCAAGCAGGCCGTGCATTCGTCGCTTGGCTGCGTTGTTTTCTTCGCCTGTCGAGGAAATGGGGACTGCCACACCCGAGGTTGGCGGCTGGCTGGCGACCGGCGCCGCGTCTCCACCTTCCGACACTGAGGGAGAACCGCGCCTCCGCGCAGTGACTGCACGTGGCGCAGCGGCTGCACGTGGTGCAGCGCCCAGGTTTCGGTCTGCGCCAACGGAGGGACTGGAAGACCTGTCGCCAAGGGCATCATCGGCACCGCGCGCAATGTGAGCTGAGGACGCCCCTCTTTCTAGAGCCACAGAACGCATCCGCTCCACGACGGAATCGAACGATTGACTGCCTTCCCCAGGGGCTAGACTTGATTGCGAGTGCGAACTGTTCGGTCCCCACATGCTGTCGGCCCCACCATTCCCAGTACGCGATCTCCCAGATCGGCCAATGCCCGTCATATTCCATCTCCGATATAGGCGAGAATGCGCCGCCTATAGTGGGGGCGGCAGATGTCGCTCAGCCGTGGTATCAGGGCTTTAGCGTATAAGTGCAGTCGCCCAGATGGCGTATGGCGTCTGAGGACCCGCGGCATGTTTTCGTCAACCGTTCACGGTAGGCCCGGACCCACGACGGCGTGGCCAATCCTGGCCAAAGTACACGTCAGCAGCAGCCCAAGATCGGCCGAGACACTCGCACGCGATCGCATCACGCCGCACTCGCCGTCATCGGTTTTTGCAGAGACAAAGGGGAGATTTTATTTGCAAGCTGCCATTCACCGGCACTGTTTTTCGTCCACTTACGCCGAAGATGAGCTGCGTGTGGAACCTCCTCCGGCAAAATGCATCTGGGCAAACATGTTCGCGAACCTTTGGCTTCCTGCATCCGTTTGCCCGGCGGCTCCCGACTGATTCGTTTCGTCAGCCTCGCCATTGCGCGTATAGTGGACATGGGACGAGCCACCAATTCGACCATACATGATGATTCGCACTCCTGCGGTTTCCATGGGTTCAGGCGGGTGAGGCGCGGCAGGCCTAGATAGACCGCTTGGCTGACGAATAGCTGACGAAGGCGTTCTCCCGGACGCGCAAAGAAAATCCGGCCTGGCTCAAGCGTTAACAATTAATAAAATCAGGCTGCGGCCTCCACCGACCGGCGACGGCCGCAGGTCAGGCGGCCGCCTGGGCCTGCGGTCGGGCGCTGTCACGTCATCTGTGGAGCGTTTGAGCAAGCTGGGACGAAGAGATTACGGAAGATTGAGAAGATCGAGACGAAGCGCTGCAGGCTTCCCGGCGAACGAAAGCTTGCATCGTCCACTCCCTTTTTCGCAGCGGCACGTGGGAATTCTCGGCCCTGTTGTTGAGGCCCCTGTGCGCGCGGTGCTCGACATCCGGCATGACCTGCCGTTTCGCCGCTCCATAGGCGCGTAGCTTGTCGGTGATGATGCGCTTTGTGCCGGACCATGTTTCTTCAGCAGCCTGGTGAAGGCGCCTGGCGTCCTTGGTCTTGCGGCGGCTCCGGACGATCTCTTCGAGAACATATCGGTCCTGATCGCAGCCCGCCAACCAATGTCCCTTGCCGCGATGGTGATGACGACTTCGTCCAGGTGCCAACATCATCGGGGCTGGGCCGCTTCCTGCGCAGTCGTCGAACGTGCGTGGGCCGAACTTCTTTCCCCACCGGGGGATCGTTTCATAGGAGACTACGATCCCACGCTCCAGAAGCATTTCCTCGGCCAGGCGCAGGCCCAAAGGGAATAGGTAATAAAGCCACACCGCATGGGCGATGATCTCGGCGCGAAAGCGGTGGCGTTAATAGCTGATGTGCATCAACCGGCGTCTACCCAGAGCCTCCTCACAAGAAGTACCGTGGCAACGCCTTTGTTTCAGCGCGAGAGCAGTGCGCTCTTTTGATGCGGTCGGCTGCCGATTCCCGAATAGGCGACCCGGGTCGGCCAATACCGGTCATGATCTACCGCCGACGCAGACGAGGTGCGGTATCCTTAGTGTTGTCGGTCATCATAGACGCTGGGCCGTCGAGCGCTCCCTGGCCTAGTATGATGAACCGCAACCGCCGCCTCTCCTCGCGGCCACCGTCGATTCCGGCGTGGCCCTCTGCCTGATGTCCACGATCCCCATCAACGGAGCGTGAGCTTCCGAGCAGCTGACGAGTTTTGGAAGGATGGCAATGATTCATTGGAACCGTGTTTTTCTCCCCGAAGCTTCGTCGGTGCCTTCGCGCAGCTTAGACGACGCCCATCTTTCAAGGTCACGACAGTTGATCCGGCCTGCAGTAGAAGCGCACCGCCTTCACCACACCTCGCGGCGAAAATGACGCCAGGAAAGAATCTGCCTCAACAAGGGAGGTCAGATCGCCGCAACCGTGATTTTGCGACAGCGCCGTTTATTTACTGAGACTCGTCAGCTTGTCGAAAGCTGGCGGCTATAGCTTGAGGATGTGGATGCCTGCACGGCGTCACCGCCCGATGACAAAAATGAAGATAAACGCCGGAGAACCTGATGGTCGCAGCAATTGGAAGTGGAGTTGGCGGCGTCGGCGTTTCCTTGGCCCGTTCGGGGGGGCATGGACATTCGAGTGGACAACCCTCGCACGCATCCGGCAGACCTTCTGATCACAACAAGCCGGCTGATCAGAGCAAGCCGGCTGATCAGAGGAGGCCGGCTGATCAGAACGGGCCGGTTAGCAGGCGGGATCGGGCGGATATTCCGACCAATTCTGGCGATGGCTCGCAAGTCGTGTCTGAAGAAGAATACTTCCAACTGGTTCTCACTGCCGTTGCGTGCACCATTATGAGCGAAGTCATGGCTGAAACCGAGGACGCTATGGCAGAAACTGAAGAGGATGCCTGACGCTGGATGGTCCTCGTCAGGAGGTAGCGTGCCGTTGATGGCGGCACAAGTCGAACAGAAAGGGAAACAATATGCCTAATCTCATCGGTGGAGTTGGTACCGCTGCTAGTGTGGCTGGTACTGCTGCTTCGGTTGCGGGAACCGCAGCCGCCAGAGGCGCCGGGGCTGGTGCGTTCCAGTCGCAGATCGCGGATCTAGCGGCGGTTAGCGCGGAGGCCACGGCTAGGAGTATGCAGCTGCGCACCGTTACGATGCAGCTCCAGACAATCAAGAAGGCGGCCGACGAACGCGTCCAGTAATGTCGGAAGCGGGGCTCAGGTAGCCTCGATCGCGTCCCTTGGCGGCGCGATGTGGAGCCGAAATGAGCCGCACGGCAATTGCCGTGCGGCTTCTCTCCTTTGTCGGAAGATCATCCTTGAATGACGCTGTTTCCCTACCTTTCGAAG
>NZ_AHAM01000203.1 GCF_000236565.1 Mesorhizobium alhagi CCNWXJ12-2
TTCAGAGACGGGGCACACGGGTTCAAGAGAGAGCATCGCTCGACTTGCCCCTTTGCGTGCAGTCACCCTCACTCAGTGCAAAGGCCGTGCCAGCGCGCTCAACGCCCAGAAAGCGCATGGCCAGGCTTGAAAAACCTCCACAGCGCCCAGATGGCCGGTTGCAATGAACCTGACATTTTTCGCCAATGTTTGTTTTGAACCTGACATGTTTTCTGCCGCTGTCGGGTTTTGGACACGCATCACGTGCTTCGTGCCGCCCAGAAAAGCGTGGCCCATCCGCACGGTCCCGAAGCATGAGGGCGCGTGTGGCACGCAGCCTCTGCCCGTCCTCCCGAGGCCGTTCGCCTCAGTGACATTAGTGGGTTGGCTCGCCGCTAACAGTTTTGAAGAGGAGGATGAACAAGCCGCCGGTGAAGTATGAGCCAGCCTGATCGACCGACACTGCGGGTTTGCACCAAGCTACACAGTGATGTAAAGTGTGCTACACGCTTGGAGCTACACACATGGCGCTGAACATTCGCAATCCGGAGGCCGATACTCTCGCTCGGGAGCTTGCGCGCATTGACCGCACAAGCATCACCGATGCTGTGATTGTCGCCCTGCGTGAAACCATCCGCAACCGGATGAATAAGGAAAGCCCGAGAGAAACGGCGCAAAAGATTCTGGCTAAGCACGGCCTGTCTTTTCAGCCAGGTCGAAAGCCGGTTCCACCGGAGGCCTATCACGAGCTCGACCATGATCTCACTGGTGGTGACGAATAAATGTTCGTCGATGCATGTGCGATCGTCTCGATGATGGCGGGGGAGGACACGGCCGACGCCTATGAAGCGGCGCTGCTCGATGCGGCATCGCCGTTCACATCGACACTTGCTGCCTGGGAAGCCATCATCGTCCTTTCGCGGCCGGATCAGTTGAATTGCGCCTACAAAGTGGCTGAGGCGGTTGTCGTAGAATGGCTCGAAGCACGAAAGATTCGGCTCCGCGAGCCCGGTTCGCCCCGACGCGTCCTATCCTACGCGGTCGCTGTCGCCGAACAGCACGGCATAGGAAAGCGGCGCCTCAGCAATTTCGATTGCTTCCACTACGCCTATGCCAAGGCGATGCGCTCGCCGCTGCTCACGCTGGACCAGCTTTTGCGTCACACAGACGTGGCAACCTTGCCGAAAGGATCAGATGAATGACCGTCTTCGAAAAA
>NZ_AHAM01000202.1 GCF_000236565.1 Mesorhizobium alhagi CCNWXJ12-2
ACCATTTTTTACTCCTGGGCATTTCGCCCGAAATTCAGATTGGGATGGTGCGGATTGAAGGCGGCGTGTCAGCCGATGATGCCCATAATGTCGGATTCCTTCATGATCAGAAGGTCTTCGCCATTGAGCTTCACTTCGGTGCCGGACCACTTGCCGAACAGGATGCGGTCGCCAGCCTTGACGTCGAGCGGAACAAGCTTGCCCGCCTCGTCGCGCGCGCCGGAGCCGACGGCGATGATCTCGCCTTCCTGCGGCGTTTCCTTTGCGGTGTCGGGAATGATGATCCCGCCGGCGGTCTTCGCTTCGGACTCGACGCGGCGAACGACCACGCGGTCGTGCAGCGGCCGGAAATTCAATTTTGCCATTTTTGGATGTCCCTGGTGCGGATGTTGAACGGTTCTCCGTTGCCGGAGCTTGCGAATGCTAACGTGGCGCTGAGATAGGCGGCCGGCTGCGTCCCCGTCTTCCCCGCCTGTGGGAGCAGGTGGATCGGCCGGCAGCGCCGAGCCGGCTGAGCAACCGTCTTCATGTTGCCAAGCCTTACTCGAGCGCCATCTTTGATGGGTCCGGGAGACCTGCGGCGGCGGTATTTTTTGATGAGGTGATCAGGGACGTCTTCTCCTTGGTTGGTCACGTGTTTGCGGATGACGGCGAGGCTGGGCTGGACACCTGGGCAGACCGCACACCCACGCCAGGGAAATGGACGAATTGGCCAGTAAGGCATTCCGACTATCGCTCCTTCTTAGGTTTCCTCCGCGGCCGCCGCTTTGACCTTTTGGGAGGATCCTTTTGCGGAGCCGCACAGAGAGCGCCGTAACAAACCTTCTCACTCTTGTAGTTGGCCAGGGCCTGCAGCAAATCCGGTAGAAAGTGCTGTTTCAGTCCGTCCGCGATAGGCTCTGGACCGTCCAGCGACTTCAGCGCCAGCTCGATCAACTCGATCGCGCGATCTTTGTTGCCGCTCTCATGATGGTACCGGGCGACCGCCGGATAAGACAGGAACTTACGGCCGTCGCCTTGCGGGGGATTGAGTGCCAGCATGTGTTCGGACAGCTCCTTGCCCATCGCGAAGCGCTCAGCAGACGGAAAGCGCGAATGATCAAGGTTCGGATGGAAGAGTTGGTCTAGCGCCACGATCATCCAATGCTCGGAGTTTCTGTCGATCGCGTCGCGAACCAATTGGCGTATGACCGGCAAACCGGTGCGCATGTCGTGCATTCTGTGAAGCAACAGATGCACATGAGCCTGGCGGAAATTGATGTCGTCCGGCATCAAGGCGATGCCCTCTTCGATTGCCGAGAGCGCCGTCTTCCAATCCTCTGTCTTCACCGCCGCCCAATATCTCTCATTGATCGGCTTCTTCAACGCCTGTTCCCGCGCTAGGGGTTCGCTTGTCGCGATCCGCTCCGCATCGGCGGCTTTCGCTTGATCGCTGGTGCGCCAACTGCCGCTGAGCACTTTCGGCAAAACCTCATCGAGTTGCATCGGATGACCGATAAAGGCGATGTGGCCGTCCCGGTCGACCACGAACGAGGTCGGAATCCCGACAGCCAAGCTGGGTTCCATCCAAAGCCTGTTCATTTCGCCTGTGTGGTCGAACGCGATCCGATAGTTCAGATTCGAGCACTTTTCGGTCAACCACGCGTCCA